>NZ_CP023777.1:1380000-1712500 GCF_002557795.1 Chitinophaga caeni
AACAGCCCCGGGATGGAGGTATCGTAGAGGTAGAGCTACTAATTGGGCTAGGGGGCTTCACCGCCTACCAAACCCTGATAAACTCCGAATGCTACGATACGTACCCGGGAGTGAGGCTGCGGGCGCTAAGGTCCGTGGCCGAGAGGGAAATAACCCAGACTAGCAGCTAAGGTCCCCAATGGTACGCTAAGTTGAACAAACGCGGTCCGGATCCTACGACAGCCAGGATGTTGGCTTGGAAGCAGCCATTCATTTAAAGAGTGCGTAACAGCTCACTGGTCGAGGGTCCGGGCACGGAAAATGATCGGGCATCAAGCGTGCAACCGAAGCTCTAGGGTGGCGCGGCATAAGCCGCCCACCGGTAGGGGAGCATTCCGGCCTGCGCCGAAGGTGTACCGCGAGGTATGCTGGAGCGGCCGGAAAAGAAAATGTAGGCATAAGTAACGATAAGGGGGATGAAAAATCCCCCCGCCGCAAGACTAAGGGTTCCTGATCAACGCTAATCGGATCAGGGTTAGTCGGGTCCTTAGGCGTAGCCGAGAGGCGAAGCTGATGGCAAGCCGGTGAATATTCCGGCACCCGCCCGCAATTCGACGGGGTAACGGAGAAGTGAAAGGACTGCGCAGTTACGGAATACTGCGTTGAAGGGTGTAGTTATAGGCCGCGTAGGAAAACCCGCGCGGCTTGGCGAACCTGATAGTACGGCGAGGCCCCGGCCAAGCCGATAACGTCCCTAACCATGCTCCCGAGAAAACCCCCTAAGGCCAGTTGCGTGGCGGCCCGTACCGTAAACCGACACAGGTAGTCGAGGAGAGTATCCTCAGGCGCTCGGGTGATCCGTGGTAAAGGAACTAGGCAAATTGACGCTGTAACTTCGGGATAAGGCGTACCGCAGCGATGCGGTCTCAGTGAAATGGTCCAACCAACTGTTTAACAAAAACACAGGGCCCTGCAAAATCGAAAGATGACGTATAGAGCCTGATACCTGCCCGGTGCTGGAAGGTTAAGGAAGGGTGTTCGGGGTAACCCAAAGCTCCTGACTGAAGCCCCAGTAAACGGCGGCCGTAACTATAACGGTCCTAAGGTAGCGAAATTCCTTGTCGGGTAAGTTCCGACCTGCACGAATGGTCTAATGAGTTGGACACTGTCTCTACCACGAGCCCGGTGAAATTGTAGTATCGGTGAAGATGCCGGTTAATCGCAACGGGACGGAAAGACCCCGTGAACCTTCACTACAACTTAACATTGATTTTGGGTAATAGGTGTGTAGGATAGTTGGGAGACTTTGATGCGCGCTCGCCAGGGCGCGCGGAGTCGTCGTTGAAATACCAACCTCCTGTTACTTAGAGTCTAATCCCGCGCAAGCGGGAGACATTGTTTGGTGGGTAGTTTGACTGGGGTGGTCGCCTCCTAAAAGGTAACGGAGGCTCGCAAAGGTACCCTCAGTACGGTTGGTAATCGTACGCAGAGCGCATTAGTATAAGGGTGCTTGACTGTGGGGCATACAAGCCGAGCAGGTGCGAAAGCAGGCTAAAGTGATCCGGCGGTTCTGCATGGAAGGGCCGTCGCTCAAAGGATAAAAGGTACTCCGGGGATAACAGGCTGATCTCACCCAAGAGCTCATATCGACGGTGAGGTTTGGCACCTCGATGTCGGTTCGTCACATCCTGGGGCTGGAGAAGGTCCCAAGGGTTCGGCTGTTCGCCGATTAAAGTGGCACGTGAACTGGGTTCAGAACGTCGCAAGACAGTTCGGTCCCTATCTGTTGTGATCGTTAGTAAATTGTGGGGATATGACCTTAGTACGAGAGGACCGGGTCGTACGTACCGCTGGTGTATCTGTTGTGCCGCCAGGTGCAGTGCAGAGTAGCTATGTACGGTCAAGATAAACGCTGAAAGCATCTAAGCGTGAAACTTACCCCGAGATGAGTTTACTTTCAAGGGCCGTCGGAGACGACGACGTTGATAGGCTACAGGTGTAAGGGTGGTAACACCGCAGCCGAGTAGTACTAATTGCCCGTAAGCTTTAACTTTATTATTACCGCGCCGCCGCGAGGTTGGCGGGTAAGGTAAGTAGATATACCGGGCGCATCCCGCCCCGCGTTTTTTTCCCAGTATGACCTTATTAGTAACGTTGCCGCGCGGCGGCAGCGAGAAGATCTTATGGTGGTTATGCCGGGGGTGTTCACCTCTTCCCATCCCGAACAGAGAAGTTAAGCCCCCCATGGCCGATGGTACTGCACAACCATGCGGGAGAGTAGGTAGCCGCCATATTTATTGAGGCCCCGGTCGTTAGACCGGGGCTTTTTTGTTTCGTACCGCCCCCGGGGCCGCGGGCCCGGTTTTTATACAGCCCTTTATAATAATTACCCTTGACCCATCCCCGTACCGCGTGGACTTGCCCGGTCTTATTCAACCCGCTACCCTTAACAGGGAAGCCCGTTTCCCGAATCCATGGAACGGAAACAATGCTATTATAACCTTGTAGGTATCAAGAATTACCCCGATCATTTATTAAAAACCGGGAGTCGAAGGAAATGATGTGTGTGCTAACCGGGAAGAATACAATCAGATAGAGATACCTTTCATCGGTAAATTTTAATATGTAACTTTATTTGAAATAGCGCCAAATTCAGAGGATATAAATGTAAAATTCTGCAACGTTATATTATCTATAATCGCTCGAAATCCCCTATTTAATTATGCGCAGAGAACTAAACCTAATTGATAAATTTTATATGGGGAATATGCTAAGTTTTCGCAATCAACGTGGAATGAGGGAGAACACAATGCACCAGCTTAGAATTAAGACCACGGAAATTTTTATTATATATAATATATGGAAGCGTCGAAAAAAGTAAACTGGGATGATGAAAGAAAGGCATATTTGTGGCTTGCTATAGTTGGAGCCATAATTACCATTGCCTTTTATTTTATTCCCAGGAATTTGGAAGGCAATCATGGAAATGAATTAGTAGTACTACATAAATTAATTGTTGAAAAGGCCCCTGAAATCAAGATGGGTAGACGTGGAAACAAAAGACGGATTATATTACATATTCAAGCATATAATAAACCATTTCAAATAGCAGGTTTTAATTTCAGCGAATTAATTAAACAGGAAATTTTAGATAGCATAAAATTAGGAGATACAATAAACGTCAAAATTGATAGCTTAGAATTTGCTAATATCAATAAAGCCCGATTGTTTGACGATTACGTAGAAATCAAATCCTTAACTAAAGGCGAGCGCGAATATTTAAGTATTCAACGAGCTAAAAGCGAAATGAAAAATGACCTTAAATTGGGAACTCTTTTGGGCATTTATTTAATGGTAAGTGGGCTTATATTTTGGAGTTATAAGTCAAAACCACAAGTAAGTCCAAAAATAATTATTTCTGTAGGTCTATTATTATTATTAATACTAGCTAAAAGATAGTAATCAGTTGCACCAGTTTATCTGGGGGCTACAGTTTTTTACCCATGTAATAAACCAAATGAGAAAATATAGAGAGGATATAAAATTAATAATTCGGGTGTTGATCTACGGAGCTATATATTTTATTATTTCGAAGATTGACAATCCAAGCTTCATATACTTCACATTGGCCTTATGGATTATTTATGGCTTGAAAACCCTTTATCATAAAATCCAATACCGGAAAGGGTATGCAGATTATATACTTATCCCAACTCGAAATGATGATTTTTTTAGAATAGCATCCTTAACATTGGGAGCAATTATATTTTTCATAAGTATTTATATTCTAATAATTACGAGCCCCCTTATGAATTATGCTGTTATTGGTATTTTCCTTGGACTACTAATTTTTTTTAATGGAATCTTGGATTTGCCTAAAGGAAAAATGCATATAAAAGAAAACATATTAAAGCTTTATGGATTGAAAGATCCCATAGATATAAAGCATCTGACGAAAATTAAAATTGCTAATGCGAGCATTTTACTGCTCCATAATAATGAAGGTAGTATTCAAGCTGTAAATTTTAATATTAACCAGGTCAATGCCGAGTTAATTAATAAATATATTTTTGATAATATGGTCAATGCCGAATTAGTTGTTGTAAATGATATAAAATAATATCATTATTATCGTATACTTCTGCCCCAGCTCATTTTACGACGGATACAAGGTATAATCGTTGCGATTGTATTAAAAAGGATTACGACTAAAACTCAATGGAAGCATCAGGATGCTCCCAAAACTGAAGTGAGTGACCAACGGCTGCTCAATAGTGAACTCAACGATGGCTACAAAAAGCTATTTCAACAATCTAGATTTTTCTCCATAGAATAGCTAATTTTGATATCAATATGAGCCTAGCCTTCCATACATATTTGCGTTCCCATATGAGTCTTGGTGAGCAAGACCTGGAGAGGATTAGTATGTTGGCGATACCTAAAACCTTGCAGCGTAATGAAATGCTTTTACAGCAGGGGCAAATTTGTCGCTATAAAACCTTCGTTGTAAAAGGTTTGATGCGGATTTTTGGAACACTGGAAAATGGCACAGAACGTATTTTACAATTTTCTCCCGAAAATACTTGGACATTAGACCCTGAAAGTTACGATCATCAAACGCCCGCTTCATTTAGTATCGCAGCTATTGAACAAAGCGAATTATTGCTTTGGACAAAGCCAGATTTTGAAATATTATTGAACGAGATTCCTGCCTTAAAATCGTTCTCACTAAAGTTACTTTCCCACAGTAGTTATAGCAGTAGGCATAGATTGTTTTCTTCGTTAAGCGGATCCCCTGAAGAAAAGTATAATGATTTTTTACAGCATTACCCTGATATTCTGAATAGGATTCCTTTACATATGATCGCTGCCTACCTGGGAATATCTCTGAAAACATTAACCAGGATCCGTCACGCCCAATTACATCGCTAAAAGAAATATGGTCAAATGACCACGAAATTGAACCCGGATGTATTGAATTTTGTAAGAAATAATTCAATCATTTATTATGCGAGTATTTGTTACAGGAGCTTCCGGATTTGTAGGTTCGGCAGTTGTTCAAGAATTATTACAAGCAGGACATCAAGTATTAGGCTTGGTACGTAGCGAAACGGCTGCTGCTGCTTTAGTCAAAGCGGGCGCCGAAGCATACCCCGGAAACCTGGAAGACTTAAATAGCTTGAAAAACGGCGCTGCGCAATGCGATGCGGTGATTCACACGGCATTCAATCACGATTTTAGTAAGTACAAGGAAAATTGTGAAAATGATCGGAAGGTCATCATGGCAATCGGTGAAGCCCTAATAGGTACAGATCGGCCGCTAGTGATTACCTCCGGTATGGGTTTATTGGATTATGGCAAGATCGCTACAGAAGACGTTAAAGCGCCTAGTTCTGCCATCATTCCGAGGGCAGCTTCCGAAGAAGCTGCAACGGCGCTTGCCGAAAAAGGGTTGAAATCTTACGTGGTTCGGCTTCCGCCGACCGTTCATGGTCCAGGTGACCATGGGTTTATTGCTATGGTAGTCAAACAGGCCAGGGAAAATGGAAAATCCGCATATATTGGGGATGGCCAGAACTTATGGCCAGCGGTGCATCGATTAGATGCAGCCCAGGTTTATCGCTTGGTAGTTGAACAACAACCGGTCCAGGGGACATTCCATGCCGTTGCAGAGCAGGGGATACCTTTCAAAGATATCGCAAATACGATCGGGCGAGGCATGGACTTGGAAACGCTTAGCCTGGCAGGGGAGGCCGTGGAGCAACATTTCGGCTGGTTTGCAAGATTTGCAGGTATTAATTGCTTGGCTTCCAGTGAATTGACTAAGAAAACATTGACTTGGTCGCCCAACCATTCAGGCTTGTTGGAAGATATAAGCTCGGGCATCTATTTCAATAGTTGAAATAGAAATTAAAAAAGAATTTGCTAGGGTTCGTATGATAACGAACCCTTTTTTATTGGCGTATTTTGTTACAGCAATAAAGTCGATTTGATCCTTTTGATACATAAAATTGATACATTTCTTCTGTAAAAATTTTACCGATCTACCTAACTTACAACCGTTTCTACATTTTTGTCTAAAATTAAAGGTGTATCTAGTACATTTATTATCGAAGAATACTTACTATTTTAAATCAAACCATTTATAAAAAGGGTTATGAAAATGCAAAGAATGACAAGATCAGCTTTGCTCTGTTGGGCATTTATCGGATGTATTTTTTCTAGTTTATCTACATCTGCCCAGGACAATCGCTACTCTCATGTACCTTACTCGGTTCCTTCGCAGCCATGGGACCGGGATTCGTTAGGAAATCACCGGGCTGTTATTAATTTGGATAACGATGCTGCCATTGCGCATGTATACCTTGAATGGCGTAGGCGGGACAAAAATCCTTGTGATAAGAAAATTATAATAGAGTCGGCCACGAAACATCAATTGGTCAAGAATTATTTAATAGAAAATTGTTCCGCAGAGGGAGTGGATATTTATTTTAAACCACTTAGCGGAGAACAACGCTATAATGTTTATTATATGCCCTACAAAAATGAAGGGCGTTCTAACTATCCCAGGGGCGTTTACCTGGCAGCTGCCGACAATTCAAATTCAAGCTGGTTGCAAGGAGAGAAACCTGCTGGAATTAAAACAAATGCCCATGTAGAAACCATTCAATCGGTCGATGCATTTAACAGTTTTTACCCGATGGAAGTCGTGGCAACTGGTAAAGAAGTGCAGGGGCTTGTTAAAAAATATGGCAATAAAGGTTATATCATATTCCCTGAATCCCGGGAATACCCCATCCGTATGAAGGAGCATTTACCGATGAAATGGATATTGAATGCCCCCGCCACCTATTTAAAAGGTACAGCCGATAAAGGGGAATATTTTGCTTTACAACTAGGGGTATATGCCTTGGAAAACCTTGACAACGCTAAAGTTGTTTTTACGGACCTGGCAGATGATAAAGGGAATATCATTTCAAAAAAGTTGATCAGTTGCGTGAATACCGACGGAACAGATTATAAAGGCTATCCTTTAAAAAGGGTCGTTAATATTGAAAAAGGGAAAGTGCAGCCTTTATGGTGCGGCATCGATATTCCTGTTAACACGAAAGCGGGAATATACAAAGGAACGGCAATTGTGCAAGCGGACGATCATACACCTTCTACCATCGATTTGAGCATAGAGGTAACGAACCAGGTTGCTATAAACGGTGGCGCCAACCAACCACAACTGCAAACCAGGTTGAAATGGCTTAATTCTACCCTGGCACAAGAAAATGAGGTGATCAAACCTTATACCCCGCTGTTGGTGAAAGGTAATAGCATCGATTTACTAGGAAGAAAAATCACGCTAGGTAAGGATGGGTTGCCTAGCATGATCCAAACATATTTTAAACCCGAGATGACATCCATCGGCTCTAAAGCTAATAATTTGTTGGCTTCGGCATTTGAATTCAATGTGAAAAATGCCCGCGATGAAGTTTTGACATGGAAAAGCTCCGGTGTTCATTTCACGGAGAAAGAAGCGGGAACGGTGAGCTGGACAGCAACCAATACTGCTGCTGGAATGAAGATGAATATCCAGGCCAGCATGGAGTTTGACGGTCACTTATCCTACCAGGTACAGGTAATTGCACTTGTAAACCAGGATATCTCCGATATACAATTACGTATCCCTTTCGCCAAAGAAATGGCAAAGTATATGATGGGTTTACAATTGAAAGGGAGCAAAAGACCGGCTACTTACGATTGGAAATGGGATGTAGCGCATAAAAACCAGGACGGCGCTTGGATTGGAAATGTAAATGCCGGTTTGCAATTCTCTTTAAGGGATGAACATTACAGGCGCCCGTTGAATACGAACTTTTATTTACAACAACCATTATTATTACCGACCTCCTGGGGTAATAACAACAAGGGGGGGATCAGTGTTGCCGAAGATGACAATAAGGTTTGGGTAAATAATTATTCCGGTGCCAGAACGATGAACGCGGGGGATACTTTATATTACAATTTCGATTTGCTGATCACACCTTTCCACCCGATCAATACGGATTTCCAATGGACTCACCGTTTTTATCATAAGTACGACAATATTGACAGTATTAAGGCGAAAGGGGCAAATGTTATTAACATTCACCACGCTACGCCGATCAATCCATGGATCAACTACCCATTCATCGAACATGCCAAGATGAAGGCGTATATTGATGAAGCGCATCAAAAGGGCTTGCAGGTTAAAATTTACAATACCGTAAGAGAACTGTCGAACCATGCTTATGAAACTTTCCCATTACGGAGTTTGAACCATGAAATTTATTCGCATGGAAAAGGCGGCGGCTACTCCTGGCTACAGGAGCATATCGGTGAAGATTATATCGCTGCATGGTTTGTTCCGGAGATTAAAGATGCTGCTATCGTGAATAGCGGGATGAGCAGGTGGCATAATTATTACGTGGAAGGGATGAACTGGTTGGTGCAAAATGTGGGTATCGATGGGATCTACCTGGATGATGTTGCCTTCGATCGTGTGACGATGAAACGTATCAAGCGCGTATTAACGAAAGACGGCCATCCGGGTATTATAGATTTACATTCAGCTAATCAATATAACAAGAGCGATGGTTTCCAAAACAGTGCAAACTTGTACATGGAACATTTCCCTTACCTGAACCGACTTTGGTTTGGTGAGTATTTTGATTACGAGCATAACTCACCCGAATTTTTCTTAACGGAAGTGAGTGGTATTCCATTCGGTTTGATGGGAGAAATGTTGCAAGATGGCGGAAACCTGTGGAGGGGCATGGTGTTCGGCATGACGAACCGTTTGCCTTGGAGTGCGGAAGCTGATCCCCGGCCGATCTGGAAATTATGGGATACTTTCGGCATCGTAGGTTCTGAAATGTTAGGATACTGGCTGGAAAACAACCCCGTGAAAACATCTGACCCGGCAGTGTTGGCCACCGTTTATAAAAAGAAAGGAAAGGCCTTGGTAGCGCTCGCCAGTTGGAAAGAGCAAGCGGTAGAGGTATCCCTGGAGATCGATTGGAAAACATTAGGCATAGATCCTAAAAAGGCCAGTATTAAAGCTTTGCCCGTGAAAAATTTCCAAGAAGGCAGGCTGTTTAAAGTAGGGGAAACAATACCGGTACAACCTGCTAGGGGTTGGCTTTTAATAATAGAATAAAACAAAGAGTTGATAGAGAAAATGGTGAAGCGATGGAACATCGTTGCTTCACCATTTTTTATTGGATCATAGCCCAAGAGGCATATTTTTATAATCGAAAGTATTATACGCCAGGTATGGCAACCCTGAAAGTTTCTATACATTTACGATCTTGTAAGGTAACGTACACCGTCCTTTTATCCGGTCCGCCAAAAATTAAGTTGCTACATTGCTTTCCTTTCAGTTCAACTTCACGGATTAACTTTCCTGCTGGCGACATCACCGCGATGGTGCCTTTTCCCCATCTTGCGATGTACAAATTTCCTTCTGCATCTACTTTCATACCGTCGAAACCATGATCGTTGAAAGTGGCAAATAATGTTTTATTGGAAATATTGCCGGCTTCATCGACATCATATTTCCATATTTTGCGTTGAATCCCTTCATTGACATATAAAATCTTTTGATCGGGGCTCAATACGATCCCGTTCGTTGTACCCATACTATCTTCCAGCAAGTGGGTGTTGCCATCGGCATCAATGCGCCATAGTTTCCCTGTTTGATCTTTCCAGTTAGGATCGCTGGCAAATAGTTGATCCTTGCTGTTGATACAAATATCATTGGGTTGATTAAACAGGCTATCATGTGCAAAAACACTGACTTGCTTGGTATTCATATCAACTTGCAAGATGTTGTGGCCCACAAAATCAGGCATTAACATCGTTCCTTTGCTGTTGAACTGCACGGAGTTGGCAATACTGCTATCCGGCAGGGTTACGAAGATGGTACCTTCCCCGGTTTTCGTATCAATCTTACCGATGGTGCCGTCTTTTTGGAAATTTACCACGTAAAAATTGCCATCCTTATCGAAATTAGGGCCTTCAATATTTTTGGAAAACATGTTTTCCTTGGTTAGATCTTGGGCTTTGTAAAGCTCTTCCGAAGAGGTTTTGCAAGACATTTGTACTAACGTGGAAGCGGTAAAAAGTATCAATAATTTTTTCATCCGTATGTATAATTTTAATCTTCGATGATTGGATAAAAGTAATATTTTGCCGGAATGGATGTAAATTTATTTGACAAACGTAGTATATAGATTTTTTAATATATTATTTCATTGTTTGTGCTTATGAAATATCTATTCCTATATCTTGGTCTATTGTTTTGTGCTCCCTGTGTATCTGCTCCAGGGAAGAAAATGGTTTATATCTGCAACGGGAAGTATAGCAAAAAATACCATCTCGTCGAGAAATGCCGGGGATTACGAAATTGTTCTACAAAAATTGAGAAAGTCAGCTTGGGAGAAGCAAAGGATAAAGGGAGAACTTTATGTGGCTGGGAGGACTAATTCTTTGCCAAAATTTCCGTTATTTCGCCGTACATTTTTGTAAGTTATGATTCACGTAGCAGATACTAATAACCTAAGTCAACTAGCCATTCATAAAGTTGGAAATGCCGGGCAAGAAGAGCCCTTGATCCTTTCTCCTTCGAACTTGAATTTGGATGATGAAACCGTAGCTAATTTGCTATTGAATTATTTTATCCAACCGTTTGTTAAGAACGCGGAATATTTTCATTTTACACATGATGCCGATATTGAGCTGAATGAAATTTATAAATATTGTAGCTTAATCTTCGACGATAAAGATCAATTCCATGAGCAATCAATTCATATCGCGAAGCACTTATATAAAAGCTCCACGCATCCTAAGATCAAGGGGGGTGAATTGTATATCGTATATTTTGATAATTGCCAGGTAGATGGGGAAGAGATGGAAGCGGTAGGGATATTTAAATCGGAAACGAAAGATACTTACCTGAAAGTCTTTTTACAACAAGATAATTACGGGGTTAATTATGATGATGGTATTAATATCAACAAGCTGGACAAGGGTTGCCTGGTATTCAATACTAAGAGGGATGAAGGGTACAAGGTAAGTATCGTGGATAGTATCAGCAAGCAAAACGAGGCCATTTATTGGAAAGATGCTTTCTTACAAGTACAACGACTGGAGGATAGTTACCACCAAACGGAAACGGCGGTAACGATGTGCAAGGAGTTTATTCAAAATCATTTGCCAAACCAGTACGAGATGAATAAAGCCGACCAGATCGACTTATTGAATAAATCGGCCGCTTATTTCAAGGAAAATGAACAATTCGAGATGGATGAGTTTGCCCAGAATGTATTCGGGCACGAAGATGCGGTAGCTTCTTTCCGCTCATACAAGGAACAATTTCAGAAAGATTTCCGGCTGGATGTTCCCGATGAGTTCGACATTTCTGCGCCCGCTGTAAAAAGAAACCAGAAAGATTTCAAAAGTGTTTTAAAACTGGATAAAAATTTCCATGTATATATTCACGGTGACCGCGATAAGATTGAAAGGGGATATGATGAATTAACGAATATGCAATACTATAAGTTATACTTCGAATCCGAAAGCTAGAAGTTAGCCTCATGCGATAGTTCATCGGCAGTTGCCCTCCCGGCAAGAATCAGGGAATCGTATTTTTCAGTATTTTCTTCGATACGTTTGTATTGATATATAAAGATCTTCTTCTGTACAAGATTATATTTCTTTAATATCCTGTTGAATTTCTTCGATTTCCGGGAAATTTGCAAATGATCCGCTTCCTTTAATAAGCTTAGGTTTTCATCCCAATAGAAAATTCCATATTCCTTAATTTGACGTAATTGCTGTTCCTTGGTATAAGTAGAAGGAAGATTATAAATGCTGAAAGCCAGCTGCCGGTTACGATCGATAGTATCCAAAATTTCCTGGTACCGGAAAATATCGCGGTTCATATTTTGATAGGCGAACACAGAGGTTCCCAAACCACCGATCATAACCAGGAAAAAAGTTACTTGCTGTAGACGCCTCCAAGTTGGGTGTAGTAGGGATGGGTAATATAACCAGCCAAGGATAAAACCCGCTAATAATCCCCCGATATGTGAAGCATGATCGATATTAGAATTATTTTTTAAGCTGAGTAATAATTGGATGCCAACGAGGATCCCGATCGATATAAATAGATTTTTCCTTTCCCTCGGTTCTAATAATTTTTGCGTAGTGATTGCCAATATTACGCCGTATAAACCTAGGATCGCGCCTGAAGCTCCCGCGGAAACAATGAAATCGTTCCACCAAACACTTGCCAGGCTTGCCGAGAGCCCGCATAATATATATGTTAATAAGAAACGCCTGCTTCCAAGGAAAGATTCGAGGTATAAACCTGCCACCATTAGGAAATACATATTAAAAAACAGGTGTAGCACATCGAAATGCACGAACAGGCAAGTCACCAAGCGGTAAGCTTGACCGCGTAACGTACTGGGCTTGTAATTGGCAAAAAATTGTAAGTCGAATGGGTTTACGGCATTGGAATCATAACTATTAAGGGTAATGAGTACAAAGAAAAAGACATTTAAAGCTATTAATATCGGCGTAACGTAATAACCCTTTACAGGGAGGAAAACGGATAGAAAATTCTTAATTACTTTCCGCTTCCTAGTCAAATGCAAAGTGCCGGTATGTTCCTTGTTAATCTCTTCGAACTGCTTTATATATTGCCCGTGTTGCCAGGCGTAATGATCGGGGTTCGTACTGGCGGCGATTGATTGGATGAGGCTTGTCAGCTCTTGTAAGTTCTGTTTATTTTTCCCGAAATCTATTACTTGGGCACCGGTGCATTGGCTGCGGATAATGGCATGATCATCAAACATTTGCACCGTGATCTGCTCGTTCCAAGATTTCCAACTAAAGTGGGTAAAGGCAATAATATATTGCTCGTTAGCAAAACTGATATCCCAGTTCAGGCTTTCGAGGGCCATGCAAGTGTAGGTGAAGAATTGACTCCGAGAAACCTGGTCGTAGGCGAAAGGAGTAGATCGCCCCGGGGGAAATCCGATCATCCTGGTGAGTTACTAGTTTGATGTAATTTAATTATTGCTGCCACATTTTGCAAAAAGCTGTTCTACTTTTAACAAAACCTATTGGCGAAGAAGAAAGGCCGACCTGGTGGTCGACCTTAAATTCCTATTTTTGATCCTGCTGCGGTTTCTGAGGTCTTGGTTTATTCCTCGGTTGCGGCCGGTTGGATGATTTATTACTTTTTACGTGATGTTCCTTGGCAGCGGCTTGCTTATTGCCTTGATCTTGCGGTTTACCCTGCTTTTGATCTGGCCTCGCATGCTTGGGCTGCTGTGATGGCTTGGGCCCTTTGGGTTGATTTTTATTTGGAGTGCCATGCTGCTGTTTATGCTGTTGAGCATTCGACTGTTTTACTCCTTGCTTGCCTTTTTCTTTCTCTTTGTTCTTTTGCTTCCTTTTGTGGGAAGTTTTCTCCAAAGAGCGCAAGCTGATTTGTCCCACTACGTCTACGAAACCAAGATCGATTTCCTTCGGTTTGGAGGCAACGATTTCAACGGCTTTTAATTCATCCGGCTTAATACCTTGACGGTTTTGCTTCTGAATTTCCTTGACCCTATCAATCGTTAGCGGGTATTGTTTATTGCTATTATCGAAAGAATACCACATGAGATTCTTGAAGATATCCCTTTTCTGGAGGCTGGCAGTTCCAGAAGCCGTTTCGATGGTTTCGGCATCGTCGGGGAAATCTTTCAGGGCATCGAGGTAGGTGTCGAGTTCGTAGTTCAAGCAGCATTTCAGGCGACCACATTGACCGGACAATTTTGCCTGGTTAATGGAGAGGTTTTGGTAACGGGCAGCGGTGGTATTAACAGATTTAAAATCGGATAACCAGGTGCTACAGCACAATTCGCGGCCGCAGCTACCGATGCCACCAACTTTTCCAGCTTCTTGGCGGGCGCCGATCTGGCGCATTTCCACTTTTACTTTAAATTCGGAAGCGTAAACCTTGATAAGTTCGCGGAAATCGACACGATCATCCGCCGTATAAAAGAAAGTCGCTTTTCGGCCATCCGCTTGAATTTCTACCTCTGTGAGTTTCATTTCCAAACCGAGGTTGCGGGCAAGTGCCCTTGCCTTGATTAGCGCTTCTTTTTCGCGGGCCTTGTTATCAGACATCCGGTTGAGGTCGTCATTTGAAGCCCTGCGTAAGATCTTTTTTACTTCGGGGGTGTCTTCTACCCGGCGTTTTTTCATCTGGAGTTTCACCAATTCGCCGGTTAAATTGACCATTCCTACATCAAAACCGCTAACTCCTTCCACAGTGACCATCTCGCCTTTATCGAACATTTGCTTGGTAACATTGCGAAAGAAATCTTTTCTACTTCCGTTATTAAAACTTACTTCTATGATATCAAATGGTGCTAAACTATCGCCCAGGGGAATATTCGCCAACCAATCAAATACGTTTAAACGGTTACAACCGCCCGTATCGCATCCTCCATTGCTCTTACATCCTTTTGGCTTCCCACTCGCACCTGTACCACATCCGGCACAAGCCATATTATAATTAATTTAAATAAATGATTAAAATAAATTCCTGTCCACACATTACCACTCCACTATATATTGCCAGGTATTACCGGGCGAAACTAAGATACTGAATAATTTTTAACATTGCAGACTTAGGGATAATAGTAAGCAAAGGTACGTTAAAAATTGCCAGCTTGGGGGGATTATTCCGCTAGCCCAGCCTATAATTCAATATTAAGCGCTTATCGGTAAAGGCATTTGTTTGAAGATATACTGCAATTTGATGGAGAGGGCATGAAATAAAATCTTGCCATTTGCATTTCTCTCGATATGGTAATATGCATCATCTAGGATTTGCATAATCTGTTCAACTTGTTGAATATTAGCCAATTTTTGCAATTTTTGTGCAAAATCCACTTCTTCGGGGGAGAATCCTAGTTGCCCGGCATCCATAAATTGTAAACGGATAGTATGTTCAAGGACATTGATAAAATACCGCAAAAATTGTTTCTGGTTTTCCCGGCCGATTTTTGCACTGGAAATCATCTCGACCCATTCTTGCTGGGCTTGCCTATTCTGTAGGAAGATGCAATTGAGCCATGCCCTTAACATTTCATGGTAATCGCTATCAGTATGCTGCAATAAATACAGCGCTTCCCGGTAGTTGCCCGAAGCTATCGTGGCTACTTGGCGGGCCCTTTGTTCATTGGCCCCGTTTCTTTCAATTAACGCTTCCTTTATATCATTAACCGGTAAAGGATTGATGCGGATCAATTGCAGCCTGGATAGTATAGTGGCCAGGATCTGCTCCTGGTTTTCGGCCACGAGGATAAAAATCGTATTTGCCGGCGGCTCTTCGATTAGTTTCAGCAGGCGGTTGCCTTCGTTCCCGAGATATTCGGGCATCCACATCAATAGTATTTTAAATTCGCTTTCAAAACTTTTGAGGTTAAGCTTTCGGATAATATCTTGGCATTCGTGCGCCGTAATATTACCCTGCTTATTTTCGGCGCCGATGAATTGCAACCAATCGTAAGTGCTACCGTAAGGTTGTTGCGCGATAAATTCCCGCCATTCTGCAACATAGTCTGTACTTAATGGTTTGTCCCCGGCTTTCCTGGGAATAACGGGATAGGAAAAATGTATATCCGGATGGATGTATTGCCGCGCTTTTATACAGGCGGAACATTTTCCACAAGCGTCGGTTTCCTGCTTGTTTTCACACACCAAAAATTGCGTGAAAGCTAGCGCCAAGGCTAAGCCCCCGGCACCCTGCGGCGCAAGAAATAACATGGCATGGCTCGTGCGCTGGTTGGTAACAGCGCTGAGTAGCTGGTGTTTTACGTTTTGTTGACCTATAACCTGTGAAAATAACATCTGTTGAGAACTCCCATTTTTTCCAGGTGTGAAAATAAGTTATTTGAAGGAGAGGAAACAAACTTTGGAGAATTTTCCCCGCGCTTCGTATTCAGGTTGGCTGGTTTTGACATAAAACTCCCCGGTTATCAGTAATTTATTTTCATTGATCGATGAAATGGTAATAGATGCGGTGTCACTTTGAGCGTATTCATAGTGATCTTCGTTATACTTACCGACGCTTACCAATGGCTGGGTTATTAGCGACGATTTATTATAAGTATATAAATTATATCTCAATTTATTCTCTAGGAAGCTGCTATCAATCGTAGTATGAACATCTTTAATATTAAATATTATTTTATACTCTTTGTCGATAGCGGCAAGTGTAAATAACTTGAAATCTTCACCCATCGAGCTGGAACGTTGCAGCGTACTATGGAGTACGGATAAGTCTGTACTATCCCCATTCAAAAACATATACATGGAAGCATATTGACAATTATCATCGACATATACATCTTTGTCACATTGAGTACAAAAGAGTAAGATACCGCATAGGATCACGGTATTCAGAACATGCATTCGGAACATAACTGGTTTGGTTTAATGTAAAAAAATTACATTATAAATTTTCAGCGTATAGAATAAATTGGATTACAAAAAGAAGGATTTGGGGCCCTTGATATGAGCTGGAGCGAAAGTACTCGTTTTTAATTAATTATTATAATGATCCGGGAAAAGTTTAAGAGAACTTAATAAAAAAAACCGTCCCAAGGAACGGTTTCTTGATATGACAAAAACATACTCTTTATTTTTTTTCAATCGCTGCAATTACTTCGGGAGAGTTTACCGAAGTTTTAGGTTTGAATACAGCGATTAAGTTGCCTTTTTCATCAACCAAGTATTTTTGAAAATTCCAGGTAACCTCCGTTGGAGTAAACCCTTTTTCCTTGCTTTGCTCGATCAGCCATTTATAAAGGGGATGAATATCAGCGCCTTTTACCGAGATTTTTGCTGCCATCGGAAATGTAACAGCATATTGCTTGGTGCAAAATTCTTTTATCTCGGCATTGCTGCCCGGTTCTTGGCTCCCGAAATTATTAGCCGGGAAACCGATAATAACCAAGGATGATTTATATTTTTTATATAAAGCCTCCAATTCTGCATATTGCGGCGTATTCCCACAAAGCGAGGCCGTATTGACGATCAATATTTTTTTGCCTTTATAACTGGAAAGGTCGATTTTATTGCCATCAATACCTGCAACCTTGAAATCGTAAATATTTGAAAATGCTGTAGTCATGGAAAGCACAGCGGACAGTACCCATAATTTTAACATGGTATAATAGTTTTATCTCCGAATTTACGAAACTTGGCAGACTATTTCCCTTGCTGTAAATAATTTTCTAATGGTAAACGGTTAGTCAGCGAGCGGGCGAGGGTCATCTCATCGGCATATTCCAATTCCCCGCCAAAAGCGATTCCCCTGGCTATCGTCGTAACCTTTACGGGGTAGTCTTTCAATTTTTTGGAGATGTAATATATCGTGGTGTCGCCTTCTATAGTTGGACTAACAGCCATAATAACTTCCTTGATCTCATCCGCCTTTACACGTTCAACGAGACTGTAAATGTTTAGTTGGTCGGGGCCGATGCCGTCGATCGGGGAGATGATGCCCCCCAGTACATGGTATTTCCCGTTAAACTGTTGGGTATTCTCGATTGCCATTACATCGCGGATGCTTTCCACCACGCAAACAATGCCGTTATTTCGGGAAGGCGCCTTGCAGATGGAACAAACCTCTTCATCACTTACATTATGACAATATTTACAAAATTGTATCTGCTTGCGCATGCGTGTAATTGCCTCACCGAAGTTTTCCACTTGTCCCGGTTCCTGCTTCAAAAGGTGCAGCACTAGGCGCAAAGCCGTTTTCTTGCCGATCCCGGGCAATTTTGCAAATTCATTGACTGCATTTTCAATTAAAGCGGATGAGAATACCATAATGCAAAGTTAATCAATTGTAATATGCTATAAATGCAGTTCCAATGGCTATTTGATAGAAATAAAGTCGAGCGAATGGATTATAACGAGAATGTTTCCGGCATCATCCAATTCGCCTTAATATTAATTTTTTTAGGGAAAGCAACGACCCGTTCCGGCTGTTTTCTCGGTGAAATATAATACGAACCCGTATCCCAAATGCCGTTTCCATTCTGATCGAATAGAATCCGTATTTCATATTCTGCGGGATTGATCAGTTCTTGCTTCCAGGTTCCCCCGGTGATGTCACCTGAATATGCCACCTTTTTATCAGCGACCAATTGCATGATGAGCCGCAAACTGGTATCGGCATTTAAAATATTCCGTGTTTCATCGGATATCTCAAGTTTTCCTATGAAAATTCCGTAATCCGTCTTCGTCTTGGCAGAGAAATTTAAGGTATCGGCCTTCGCGGTTGTTTGTCCGAGCGTGTCGGTAGCAAAGCCTTTTGGCAAAATTAGCCGGTATGGACGACCTTCCTTCCAATCGTACAGGATAGACAACCTTGTACCCGTACTATCAAACAAAGTCCTGAAAGGAACTGTACGCAGGGTAGTATCTTCTGCGAGTGTCATCCTGCTACTGTCTACCATCGAAAGGTCCGCGATCGGGATAGAGAATTTCAAGTGAAAGGTATCATTCAGCTCTTGTTTGCCCTGGCTAAGATTATTGCTAACGGTGAGTTTCGGTTTTTTGGCCTTCTTATCGTTGCTTTCTTCTTCTTCGAGTAGGGGGGCAACATAAGGTTGGGTGGTATCATAGGCTTTGAACAATAAAAGCTGTACATCCTCTACATTTTCAGATAGGATAGAAATCGTGCTATCCAAAAATGCGATGGGTTCTTCCATGGATGAATATTGCAAGTTCCTATCCTCTTCCTTGATGGCAAACATTTTATAAGTGCCGGGTGCTAGATTTCGGAAATGGAAACTGCCGTCACCTTTTGTTTTGGCAAGGTATTGAGGTTTTTCCTTCGATACTACGGAATCCTCCAAGTTAGTATATAGCATAACTGCTACGTTACTATCCGCCAAGCCTGTTTCCGCTACCTTGAGCATTCCTTTAATTTCTAATGAATCCAGGTAATCGCCGGTTGAAACTACGTACTGGAAATCTTTGACGGGGTTTCTTTCGTTCACATCCCTGATAGCGTCATCAAAATTGAATGTATAAGTAGTATTAGGTTTAAGTGTATCTTTTATATTAATCGTAACCGTTCTGAACTTGGCAGTTACTACCGGGGTTCTTTTTAAGGTCGGGGAAACGATCAATTTTTCCAAGACATTATCCAGTTCAACATACTCGTTAAAATAAAAAGTTACCCTGTGGCTATTAAAATGCAAGGAAGAATCCTTCGGGGTTGCGCTCACAAACACGGGTGGAATCGTGTCGCGCGGACCACCACCCGGGGGCACAATATTGGCACAATTTGAAAAATATATGACAATAAAAAATAATATAGTTATTGGTAAAAACTTTCTTAATTGATACAGATTTCCCATCCTTCGTAAAATAAAGTATTGCAAACTTAGAACATTCTATGAAATAGGCTATTGAAATGGCAATTTTCTTATTTTTTAACATTTTCTTGGTTGCCGGGGGTGCTTAACCGGTGTTCTTTAACGAAATTACACCAATAGCATCGCGGCTTACCGCAACCGGAAAATAAGTTTAACTGGTGGATTTGATCCCAAGCTATAGCCGCCTGTTCAACAACCGTTGTAACATCCGGCTCGTGACCTTCGACCGGCACCTCGATGATTTTTCCGTCGGCATCCGGCTCTATGTAATGAAAAGTACATTCATTTACTTTCCATGCCTTGCCGGGAAAGTTATTAACCAGGATGCGATAGAAGATACCCTGCCTCCAGTAATTTCCACCGAGCGGCGCTGCTCCTGAAGGGCGGGCAAACTGCGTGGATCTTTTGCCCGGGTTCCCCGTTTTGTAATCTAAAATGGCAACATCATTCCCATCAAATTCGAGTTTATCGATTTTTCCCTGCCATAGCATGTGTTTTACCGGCACGTTCTTGAAATTTCTTTCTATGCTGTAAATATTTGAACGGGTAACCTGCCCGTTTTTTATATAATGTTCTAATATTTCTTGACCATATTGAAGTCGTTGTTCATACTCCCCCGGGGCAAAGTGTTTTTTGAAAGTTTGCATTATTTCTAAGAAATACCCCGGCAATGAT
This sequence comes from Chitinophaga caeni, assembly GCF_002557795.1. Lineage (NCBI taxonomy): Bacteria > Pseudomonadati > Bacteroidota > Chitinophagia > Chitinophagales > Chitinophagaceae > Chitinophaga > Chitinophaga caeni. The sequence goes on from NZ_CP023777.1 coordinate 1,400,145, forward strand.
TTCACTTCATCTTGTTGTTGCCGGTCCCTGCTCTTTTGTTTATCCAGGAAGAATTGCTCCAATGCATGATGGATAGCCGATCCGAAAGCCATTGCTGCGGATTTTGACTTTGGGCTACGTAATAAGTGTTCATATAGAAATTGGAGCGGGCAGCTTAAAAAACTATTTAAAGAGCTGGCGCTCAAGTTGAATCCTTTTAATAGGGGCCTAAGCATACCTAACGGGATATAATTGATATGAACCGGGGTTACAGCCGGTATTGAAACAGGTATTTGGGCCTGCTGCCGGTCCATGTTATCTAAAAGCGCTGCTAAGAAGACATCTTGGGCTTTTTCATTATTGTATGTAATATATAAATGAATAGGAGCCAGGCTTTCCCTGTCCAGCCAATGGGACAGGAAGATAGGTGAATAGCTTTCAAAGTTTCGGGAAGCGAACCCTCCATTGGGTTGGTCAATTACGAGGAATATTTTCGAAACCCCGGCAGGCGGGGGCTCATTAGTTCTTATTATGCGTAATTGGTTGCTAGGTAAGCTTGGCCTTGGTAGCTGTAACTTACCCGCATTTATTAAGAATAAACAATTTACCCAGTACAATGGTTGATCATCATGTTGCTTGAGTTGCCTTAAAAAGTCTAATGTTTCGATATAATGGGGATCGGTTTTTAGATTAACTGCGGTTACAGATTGAATAAAGCCTACAACCTCTTCATAAACTTTCGGGATGCCTTCTGCTGAAGCTAATGACATCCACTTCTGAATATTTTGATAAGCTACCTGGATAGGGTCAGGGCTACCACTTTCAAATAAACTGAATTGCACCGGCTGTTCCAACTGCCGGCAGAATTTTGAAAAGGTCATTTTTTTGGAATAGGCTGACCTGTTGGCTTGGATAATTTTTAAAGGATCAATATTGAAATATTGGAAATGCAAAATTTCAAATAGTAAATCATCGCAGGATCCGCGATAATTCCATTCAAAGATTATATACTCCAATATTTTCCACGAATTGAACAAATGCTTATTTGATTCGGTATATATTATAATACCCAGTTGTTCTTCAATTTGCTTATATAAAGATCGCGCGGTATATGAAGCCGGGAGAACAATTGCAATTTCATGGGCGGGAACGCCTTTCTTAACGAGTTGAGTTATCCCGTGTACGATACTTGCATATTGTTGGTCAGGATCGTCAAATCCTTGGATGGTGGTATGCTGGTACAATCTTTGAAAAAGTTCAGCATATGGTAAACTGGCATTCACTGGATCGTCAATTTAAATCAGAATCAATGTGATCGGATACCAAAGGTAGCGATAAATGGGATCTGCGAATAAATTTGAAGTATCTTTAAAATAAGGGTTAATATTAAATTACATAAAGAATGGACTATGGGTAAGTTATATTCTATACGATCAACTCAACAGTTGCCTACCGGCATTGAGCAGGCCTGGGAGTTTTTTTCAAATCCCGGAAACCTCCAGCTAATTACACCGCAGTATATGAATTTCAAGATTATATCTCAATTGCATACGAATGGTATTTACGCTGGCCAGTTGATTACCTATAAAGTGAAGCCTGTATTGGGTATACCCATGAAATGGGTAACTATTATTTCCCAGGTTAAGGAACATGAATATTTTATAGATGTACAGCAATCCGGCCCTTATTCATTTTGGCATCATGAACATCGATTTGTAGCTAATGATGGGGGAACGGAGATGATAGATATCGTTCATTATAAGTTGCCCCTCGGTTGGCTCGGTCGTTTAGCAAATAACTTATTCGTGCAACGTCAATTACAAGATATATTTTCTTACAGGCGGCAGCGCGTAGAGGAAATATTTCCAGCAGATATAGTTAATAAGTAGGTATAAGATTATACCCACCGTTTTAAAACTTAATTTGAATTTCCATCCATCTAGCATCAAACAAGAATGAAGATGCATCTTTAAATCTTCAAATTAAAGCTGTTGTTTGTTATGATGTGACCGCTTAACAGGAAAAGTTGTATTGCTTTCAACAAATAAAAATGAATGGATCTTAATGCTTAGACATTAAAATTTGTTGAATTACAAACGTTGTTAGATTAACCATTGCATGCACGATAAATGTGCTGCCAATTTTCATCCAAATGCTATTTTTTAGGGAATAGCAAAAACCGAGAATCAATCCCGCGAGAAAATATACAATCATATACCTGCTAAACCCTAAGTGTGATACTGAGAATGCGAAAGCTGATAATATTATCGACCAGTATATTTTCTTTATCCAGGTTTGAAATAACTCTATCAACGCGTATTGGAAAAACATTGTTTCTATTAATGGCCCGAGAAATATAACATAGAGAAACCGTTCCCAGGTATTCTTAAAGTAAATAAACTGTTCAGCCCTATATTCTTTATTTCCTGGTATGATTGCTAATAACGAATATGTCATCACGATCATTAAGAAGTAAAGTATGAGAATCCGTTTCCAATTCGATAACCTTTCTATTCGCATCGATAACTGGGAATATGTTTTACTCATAGACAGCATTTATTAGCTTTATTTACAAATGGAAGGCCTAATTGTTTTATTTATGAACCTTTACAGGAACAACATGCTCCCTTGCTGCAACCCTTACTTGTAAGTGGAAGCATTCGGTAACCCTTCCCGTCTATTTGCCTTGATAAATTCCCAATATCCTTTACATATCCTGCCAACTATGAAAGCGACATCATAAGCAAAGTTGCTATCGCTGTTAGGTGTGGCTCCCGCATTAATGTTAACGGCTTCTTCCGCTGTAAGGGGCGTACAGTTATATTTTTCAATCTTCATAATGTTTTAAATTTATGGTGCATGTTAATTAATAGTTTTTACTGTTATGATGATATAATAGTAATATGATAATGCATAAATTCTCAGCTCAATTTTGCCGATCCTAGTTCTTTATTGTATTTATAATATAAAGAGCGTAGGCACAATATTTATGCATTCAATAATCGAGAATGGCATCTATATTATTCCCAATGATCAGCATCCCAACCGTCATTGACCCCTTTTTTAATATCTGTCCAGTTTTCAATTGTCCAGGTAACTAAGGCGGCGAAGGTTAACCGTTTTAAAATGCTGGGAAATTTCCCTCCCGAGGTATTTTTCATTTCTGCAATAGTTAAGGGTAGCAAACCCGGATTGTCGAAAGAGCTCATTGAAATATGTTTCATGATAACTGATTTATAGCATCCATGCATGCCTCAATGCGTTTTAAGAATCGCTACATGCATGGATTGCTAGGATTAACAAACAAAGGATATTCGATATAGTAGCTCAAATAATGAGAGATATGCATAACTTTTGATCACGTATCGATCACGTATCGATCTCGCACAATACAATATTATCAGTAGTCCTACTAAAACTAATCCCTATAGATATTTGGGCAAATTGCTTTTGCCCCACCGCATACACTTTCTGTCTACAGATAGGGAACGCTTACAAAGCGTTATGATATTGGCCAAAGCATTTACACATTAAATTGCCCGGCGAAGCTTTGTTTTGCTGTGTTAACAAGCTTCGGATCGCCATTTTTTGAACATCTCCATTATTACTTGAAACATCCTCAATGTTACTTGAACATCCTCAATGTTACTTGGACATCCACATTATTAATGGATAATCCCCTATAGGAGTACAAGTGACTTTTACAGCCTATAGCGCTTCCCTATAAGTCGATACAACCAATTAGTATCAAGTTTTAGTTGGACAATTGTGTTGAATGGTCAATAGAAGTATGTTTGATTGCCGCGCGGGCGGGGAACGAATATGTTTATACACGATCTAGAATATTTATGTATTGCAGTCCTCAATACGGGTTAACTAATAAAGATTCTGAAAGGATCAACCTATAGATATAGGTCGATTTTATATCATCCGATTATAACCCCACTTTAGGATAATGTGCTACGATGATGTATTAAACTGTAAAATGACAAGACTGTTATACAGCATCGTACGCTTTCGGAGCGTTAATTGTTAGTAGCAATGTTAATTACTTCTGTTAGTTGCAATGTTAATTACTGCCGCATAATTTAATCCAAGGTCAACGATATTCTTTTTAGAAAAATGGATCGCATTTGTTAAGGAAATATATAGACATATATCTCCGCTCTATGCTATCGAACTTATTCATACCTCATAATGAAGCACAATGAATAATGTTCATCCAATCCCCAAAATATATAGCCTTTCCTTTACTATTATACTAATGCGAACTTAGTTAGGATAATTAACCGTATACCAATAAGCCGGCCAGCTAATAATTCCTGGAAAATGATTTTAGATAAATGGGTGCAATAAGGAAAATTGTCTTTAGCGCATCTAATTTTTGCTTTTTTGTTGCAATGTAACAGTTGGTTATCATAAGAAACCATTTAAAGAGTTTGGTAATCTATTCACTAAGATTATTTGTAGGCCAATACAAATTAAATACTGCTTTTATGCGCCCCAGCAATCATGAAGAGAGATTGATTGCAATTGATTTAAAGTAAAGATAGGGAATTAAGATACACGGATCTTATTCATTTTGTTCATTCAGGTACGGAAATCTAATATACTGTTCATTTTAATATGTCCTGTTGCTTCAATAGCTGGTTCCGCCGGGTTAATTTATTATGCGCCGGGTAATTCATATTGGAAAACGGTAAAATCGCCTTCACGGAAAGCGTTGATGGTACCGCCCATCTTCTCAATAAAGTCTTTGCATATTATCAGGGCCACACCGGCCCCTTTAAACTGGTTATTCCGGGAAGCCGAATCTCCCTGTATCTCGAAGAGATGCCCGAGCTGCTCCCCGTTTAATTGAAACCCGGTGTTTTTTATCGATATCGACACTTTGCCTTCATTTTGAGCGGTATTGATTTCGATACTACCATTCTGCGGCGAGAATTTAATTGCGTTGTGGATGAGGTTCCTATTCACGAATTGAACCATCTCTTTATCGGCTAAAATGCCGGTTTCCGGACTAATATTCTCCCGGAGCTGTAGATGTTTTTGCCGGATTTCATCATTGTATAAATCTACCGCGCTATCTATCAAAATATTAACTGATAATGGTACGGGTTGATAAATAAAGCCAGGTAGTTGGGATTTAATCCACCGGAGCGTATTTTCAAACAAATCCAAGGTGGTTTGGGATGTCGTAGAAATAGCGTCGAGCATCATGCCGAGGGAAGCATTGTCAAACGGTTGATCCTTATGTACGGCTGCCAACTGTATGATATTCGCGAGGGGTGTTCTAAAATCGTGTGCTATAATGGATAATAGCTTGTTTTTAAACTCCGCCTCATTATTTAGTTGCTTATTCTTTTCTGTTATCTCGTCGTTTTTATTTTTCATCAGGATGGCGTACTGCCTGGCCTTACGGTAAGAGCTGTAAAAAATAAATGTTATGATAATTAGGAATACTGCCAAGATCACCATAACAGATAGCGCTAGTTTCCTATTATTGTTTGCCAAGGTCTCGTTGGTATTCTCCGAATTTTTTAATAAATATTCGAGGTTGAAATGCCGTTGCTCTTTTTTTAATTGCTCCGCCCTGTGGGCATTGTTAATAAATGTATCTGCCAATTGTAATGCCTTGTCTTCCTGCCCGTGCTTCATATAATGTGAAAAAAGGGAGTAGGCCACGTCGGTTAAGGCTTCGAAGTAACCTGATTCAAGGCCGAGGTCATATGCTTTTTGGTAGAACTTGATCGCGGTGTCCGGAACTACCGGGTACAGTAGCTGGCATACCGTGCAATAGGCTTGAATGGCCAGGTAATGATCCCGCATCGCGATGGCAGAATCAGCGAGTGAGATGAATTTTTTTTCACCTGCTTGCCAGCGTAGCGTATCAAATTCATGCGTGGCTTCAATTAACTCGGTATACAAGATGATTCTTTGGTCGTGGTATTTCAGGGCTATCCTCTTGGCTTCTTCTAGCGCTAACTTTGCAGAATCGAGCTTGGTGCTATCTTTCTGTAGGATGCTGTAATAATTGATCCAGGCGTAAGCATTCACGGAATCTTTCGCTAGGTGGGCGCCCCGCCTAATGGCTTCGCGGAAAAAGTAGATGGCTTCTTCCTCCCTGTTTTGATAGAAATAATAGGAAGAGGCGATGTCGGACATGGTGATGACCGTATTTTCGGTATCCCCGGTTTCCTCAAATTGATCGAGGGCTTGGGCGTAATAGTTGGCGGCAGATATCCAATTGTTACGCAAAGTATGGTATATACCGATATTATGCATGGCCATGCCTTTACCTTTCGTATAATCGATACGGTCAGCCAAGTTTTTAGCCAATGAACAGTAGTAATATGAAGAGTCTAGTTGAATCGTTGCATATTTGGATGCAAGAAAATTATAATGGTCAACCAGCTTCGTGCTATCATTGACGCTTTCTTCCGGCGATAAATATGTTTTTACCTGGGACTTTGAGGGTGCGGTTGGTAAAAGGGTACATAGATATATTAAAGCGATGCTTAATGTTTTCATCATAAACATTCAATAAAACAAGAAATTGCCAGTTACCCCTTATGGCAGAAAAGATGCCAACTTTTATTACAATCTAAGAAATTTCTCTCCATTTTGTATAGAATGAATAGTTATAGTAACTGTTTGGCAAAATGAATAAAATGAACGGCGTCTATCTGGCTGCACTTACTTAACTTTCATTTCTAGCTTTAAAACTAAGCAATTCTTAAAAAAACAGGGGTATAATTAACCCGCTTGCTATTGTCCCTTAACAAAAGTTTAATCTTCGGTTAATATGGCCGGAGGTCTTTTATTTAATCATGTCTTAAACTATAACATATATGGAAAATTTACAATTGCAGCAGTTCGGCTGCCAAGAACTAGCCATCAATGATCTTCAGGATATTAACGGCGGTTTCTTAAACCTTGCAAACAACAATGGTGTACTGACCCTTTCTTTAGATTTGAACGCTATCGGTGATTTACTAGGTGGTGTCGGTTTAGGTGGTGGTAACAATGGCGGCGGCGGTGTCGATATTGGCTCCGGTTTGCCGGTTGTTGGTAATTTATTAAGTACGCTTTCAGGCACTTTAAACAACCTTTTAGGGGGCCTTAGCTTGTAAGCGTAACAGGATATTTTGTAATTAGGGGCGCCCCATCGAGGCGCCCCTTTCTATGTTACTATACCCGGACAATTCCTTATTTTTGTTTGAAATACTGGATATGAGAATCATCACCTATAATGTGAATGGCCTGAGATCTGCAATGAATAAGGGCTTTGTTGATTGGTTAGCAACCAATCCGGCTGATATTATTTGCCTGCAAGAAGTGAAGGCTCACCGTGAAAATGTTGACTTTAAACAGTTCGAGGCCCTCGGGTATAACGACTATTGGTATCCTGCCCAGAAAAAGGGATACAGCGGGGTAGCCGTGTTAACCAAGATGACACCTAGTTTCGTTCAGTACGGGAATGGTTATATGCAAAGCGATGCGGAAGGCCGCGTCATCAGGCTGGATTTTGAAGATATCACCCTGGTAAATGCTTATTTCCCTTCCGGCACCTCGGGGGATGAGCGGCAAACTTATAAATACCAATGGTTAGAGGAATTTTACGGCTACCTGGACGAGTTGAAAACGGCCCGGCCCAAATTGGTTGTATGCGGAGACTATAATATCGCCCATAAAGCAATCGATATTCATAACCCGGTATCAAATAAAAACTCATCAGGCTTCCTGCCGGAAGAAAGGGCTTGGATGGATAAATTTTTCCAAAATGGCTTCGTTGATAGCTTCCGCGTATTCAACCCGCAGCCAGATGAATACAGCTGGTGGAGTTTTAGGGCCAATGCCAGGGCAAATAATAAGGGATGGCGCATTGATTATATCAACGTTACAAATCCCCTGGAAAGCCAATTGGTAGGCGCTTCCATCATGCAAGATGTAAAGCACTCCGACCATTGTCCCGTATATTTACAATTGAAAACATCCTAATTATTATTATGTCAATTAATAAGGATGAAAATGTTAGGAACGCTAAAAGGCTCCAGTAGCACTGTATGATTATTTATAACGTTACGATAAAGGTATCCCCGGAAATAAACTTGGACTGGCTTATCTGGATGAAAGAAATTCATATCCCCGGTATACTCGATACAGGTTTATTCCACGATTATAGGATGTCCAGGTTGTTAGAGCAAGATGACACCGATGGGCCAACGTACACGGTCCAGTATTACACGGATAGTTACGAGAACTACCAAACTTACCTCCAGGAGTATGCAGCCAAGTTCAGGGAGCTCTCTTTCGATATGTGGGGCGACAATTTCGTGGCCTTCAGGACGGTTATGCAGGTCGTTTAACCCGGAATTTATCCACACGAAATTCACTATTTTCAAGGGCTTTGTAATTTGGTACAATAGTTGAAGCTGTAGCGACGTTTACAAGAATATAAGCTAAAACGCACTGTAGTACAGCGTTTTAGTAAATGTTCCACGGATTACGTTCCACGGGGCGGGTGGGGGCAATCGCCTGTAACCGTTACCTGTAGGGTTTTTCAGCCGATAAAAATGTAATTAAAAAAGGTTGTAAAAATTTGGTAATCTGGTAAAACGTACTATATTTGCTCACATCAAACATTTTCTCACTAGTTAAATCTTAACTAACTATGAACAAAGCCGAATTGATCGACAGAATTGCCAAAGACGCTGAAATCACTAAAACCCAAGCTAACGATGCTTTGGATTCTTTCACTAAAGCAGTTGCAGACACTTTGAAAAAAGGTGGTAAAGTAACTTTAGTAGGTTTCGGTACTTTCTCTGTTTCTAAACGTGCAGCTCGTAACGGTAGAAACCCCCAAACTGGCCAGATCATTAAGATCAAAGCTAAGAAAGTGGCTAAATTCAAAGCTGGTAAAGCTTTGTCTGACAAGCTTTAATCAGTTGGAACCCAACTTATTTAAGCAAGGAACAGTTTTGTTTCTTGCTTTTTTTATTTTTGTATTCCGCTGTCTGACGCTCTAAAGTAGAACATTAATGATGGACAGCATATTTTATCATTATTCTAAAATTCTTATATCATGGGAAAAGGTGATGTAAAAACAAAGAGAGGTAAAATCGCTAAAGGCTCTTTCGGAAAGAAAAGACCTGCCAAACTTAAGAAAGCTACCAAGGCTGCTAAGGCTAAAGCTTAACGTAAAAAGCCGGGTACCGTATAATCATCTTTCCGGTCCCGGCTTTTTCTCATGCATATTTCTTCTTGATCTTACCTATTTCTCAGGGCGCCAGGCGGACTGGTTGCCATTTTCCTCCCGCGTCTTTAGTATATTGAATCCTGTCATGTAACCTACTGCTCCTTCCTTGCCAAAATTCTACCAATTCGGGTACAACAATATATCCACCCCAATGTTCCGGTCGCTGCGGCGCATGGTCTTTATATTCAGCTTCTAATTTGCTTACGGCAGCTTCTAAATATTCACGGTTGGGGATTACTTGGCTCTGCGGCGAGGCAATCGCCCCGATACGGCTACCGAGCGGGCGGCTATTATAGTAAATATCGCTATCCTGCGGGCTGACTTTTCGAACACTACCTTCTACACGTACTTGGCGCTCCAACTCTCGCCAAAAGAATAGCAAGGCCACATGCGGATTTTCAGCCATGTTTTGTCCTTTCTTACTGCTATAATTCGTGAAGAAAATGAACCCATCCCGGTCATAGCTTTTTAATAATACGATACGGCTAGTCGGGAAGCCATCTTTCGACACTGTCGATAAGGTCATGGCATTGGCTTCATCAACGCCTGCATTCAAGGCTTCTTGCCACCAGGTATCGAATTGTACAAAGGGGTCTTGTGCTATATCTTGCTCATCTAGCGAGGCCTTGCGGTAATCTTTTCGTAAATCCGCTACTTTAGGATTGATCATGGCATTCGAGTTTTTACATATCTACAAAGGTATCTTAATTTTATATTGTGCAAGTGATTGCCAATGTTTAGGTATATTTGTAGCGTACCTAATAGCTGTTCTATGCAAAAACAATGTTTGCTGCTCCTAGCCGCTACAATTGGGCTATTTTCATGTGGGCAAAACTCCAATAAGAAAAACGGGGATTCGAGTAATGTAGCTACGGAATCTATTGCATTGGCCACAGATCCATATTTCTCTAAGCATTTGAAAGGTACAGTTGCAGACGCAGCGGTTACCATGGAGTTATTGAAATCGGGCAGCAAGGAATATGCTGGCTGGTATAGTTATGATAAAATCAACCAACCCATAAAGATTTGGGGTAGCGTTGACTCTACCGGTAACCTGGTATTGCATGAAGATGATGCCGGGGAAGTCCCGCAATATTTCGAAGGTAAAGTTGACGACCAAGGTACTTTTGAAGGCACTTGGCACGGCGATAATAAATCTTTTCCATTTCATTTAACGGTAACTAAAGAAGATTCGACTATCTCTTTCGCTGTCACCGTAGCAGCGGACTCCGTACTCTTGGTACCGAGTTGGAAAGAAAAATCTCCGATTGGTCGCGTTTCTGCAACAGTTTTATGGCCGGCTGCCGGTGCAGATGCCGCTACGCTGAATTTCTTGAGAGATTCAATTACTTCCCTGGATTGTAAGCAAGTTTATACTGATCCGGCTCAATATGCCCAGCAATATGTTGATTCCTTCAAGGCCAGCTACGTGATGATGAATGATACTACGGGTTTAAGCAGTATGATATCCGAAGGCATGGGGATGTCTTATAATTGGGATCAGCAAACCAAGATGCTCGTTGCTTGGAATAGTTACCCTTACCTAGCCTTGGAAAGATTTATCTATGCCTTTACAGGGGGCGCCCATGGGAACCATAGTTCAAGGTATCAAATGTTCGATCTCGCCAAGAAAAAGGAATTGGAAGTTACCGATGTGTTTAAACCGGGATTTGAAGCCACATTGGGCAACGCATTGGCAAAAGCGGTAAGAACGAAATATAAGTTGAAAGATAATGAACCCCTACAATCAGTCTTATTTGAAAATAAGATCGAGCCGAATGATAATTTTTTCTTTACCAATAGGGGCGTCCTATTTAGCTATGCGCCTTACGAGATTGCAGCGTATGCCAATGGACAAATAACACTTTTCGTTCCTTTTAGTGAAATAAAAGACGTTGTAAACGCTGAATATTTACCTAAATAGAAAAACACTCCACACGATATAAATAACGGCCATATCGAGCAGATATGGCCGTTATAATTTCATTTATATTCAATAGTCCTATGCTTGTACCAAGGTACCTACATTTCTACCCATGATAACATGTAGTAAATTACCGGGGCGATTCATGTCAAATACAATGATGGGGAGTTTATTTTCCTGGCAAAGCGTGAAAGCGGTCATGTCCATCACGTTTAAGGATTTTTGGTAAACTTCCGAGAAAGAGATGGTTTCGTATTTCACGGCGGAGCTATCTTTTTCCGGGTCGGCGGTATAGATGCCATCTACGCGGGTGCCTTTCAGGATTACATCGGCTTGTATTTCGATGGCCCTAAGGGAAGCAGCCGTATCCGTAGTAAAATAAGGATTACCGGTTCCGGCGCCGAAAATCACTACCCGTCCTTTTTCAAGGTGCCTGATGGCCCTGCGGCGGATATAAGGCTCCGCGATCTGTTCCATTTTGATGGCAGACTGTAAGCGGGTATAAAGACCGATTTTTTCCAATCCACTTTGCATGGCCATACCGTTAATCACGGTGGCGAGCATGCCCATATAGTCTCCTTGTGCCCTTTCAATACCGGTTTCTGCCTCGTTCATTCCACGGTAAATGTTGCCACCGCCTATTACGACAGCTACTTGTACGCCCAGGTCAGTTACGGACTTGATATCTTGAGCATATTGCTGGATAACTTTCGGATCAATTCCGTAATTACTTTCTCCCATTAAAGATTCACCACTCAATTTTAGCAGGATACGTTTGTACTTTGGCAACATGATGCTTTGATTATAGTAAGATTATTTTCTCGAATTCTTTTCTAATATACAAATATGGGGTCAATTTTCCAGTTCTCCATCAGTAGATGGGGATAAAAGAGTCATAAGTGCAAAAAAAAGGAGAGAATGTTAATTTCTCTCCTTTTTTATTTTGAGGATTTATTATCCTAATGCAACACGTTTGAAAGTGGTTACTTTAAGGTCCGCACCAACAGACTTCAAGTAATCGGCAACGGATTTGTTGCCATCTTTCACGAAAGCTTGTGCAAGCAAGGTGTTTTCTTTCAAAAATTTGTTCACCTTACCGGCAGCAATTTTCTCAGCCATTTCAGCAGGTTTACCTTCAGCTTTCACTTGTTCAACCGCGATTTCTTTTTCGCGGGCGATCGTTTCAGCAGGAACGCTGTCGGCATCGATAGCCAATGGGTTCATAGCGGCGATTTGCATCGCTACATCTTTACCCACTTCTTCGTTTACAGCATTGTTGAAGCCAACCAACACACCCATGCGGTAGTTACCGTGAATATAGGCAGTAACGGCAGCAGCTTCAACTCTTTCGAATTTGCTAAGGTTTACTTTTTCCCCGATTTTAGCCACTTGTTCGTTTACTTTATCAGCAACGGTAGCGCCATCGAAAGCGGTAGCATTTAATTCATCCAAAGTCTTAACACCTGAAGTCAAAGCCAGATCAGTCAAAGTTTGAGCGAAGTTCACGAAATCTTCGTTTTTAGCTACGAAGTCGGTTTCACAGCTCAAGCAAAGGATCACACCAGCAGAGGCGTCACCATTAACTTTAGCAATTACCACACCTTCTTTAGTTTCACGATCAGAACGTAAAGCAGCAACTTTTTGACCTTTTTTGCGCAGGTAGTCGATCGCTTTTTCGATATCACCATCACTTTCCACTAAAGCTTTTCTACAATCCATCATTCCAGCTCCTGTTTGCTGACGCAATTTGTTTACGTCGGCCGCTGTAATTTGTGCCATGGTATATAATGAGTTTAAATGATTAAAAATGGAAATGGGCTAAGCCCGAAACTGTAAAGTTAACAGTTCAACGCTGCTGAAAACCCGGATAACCGGCGGCAACGGAGTACTGTTAACTATACATATTATAAAGGATGTATGTTCGTTAAGGATTAACGGCCACCACCTGGGCGTTTGTTAGCACCGGCGTTAGATGGGCGACGAGCACCGCCTTGTCCACCACCGCGTTGACCGCCACGGCCAGCACCTTGACCACCACGTTGGTTACCACCTTGACCGCGACCAGGGCCGCCAGTGCGAGGTTTTCTACCACCTTCAGATTCTTCACCACCTTCAACATCGAAGTTGCGCAGTTTAGCATCTGATTCTTCTTCTTCAACTACATCTTCGATTTTCTCGTTAGCTCTTTCAGACAAACCTTCAGCGATAGCAGCTGCGATGAAGTTAGTGATGATAGCGATAGACTTAGTAGCGTCATCGTTGGCAGGAACAGGGAAGTCGATCTTGGTAGGGTCGGAGTTAGTATCCACCATACCGAAAGTAGCGATACCCAAGCGTTTAGCTTCAGCTAAAGCGATGTGTTCGTGACTGATATCCACGATGAAAAGAGCAGCAGGAACGCGAGCTAATTGAGCGATACCGCCCAATACTTTCTCCATTTTCTCTTTATCGCGGGTTAAGGTAAGACGTTCTTTTTTAGTGATGTTATCGAAAGTTCCGTCAGTCAACATCTTCTCAATGCTTTGCATTTTCTTCACGCTCTTACGGATCGTTGCGAAGTTAGTCAACATACCACCTAACCACCTTTCGGTAACGTAAGGCATGTTCACGCGTTTAGCGGCATCGGCAACGATTTCTTTCGCTTGTTTTTTAGTAGCTACGAACATGATTTTCTTACCGCTTTTAGCGATAGATTTCAATGCAGCAGCTGCATCTTGTAAGCCTTCAACAGTTTTGTTGAGGTCTATGATGTGAATACCTTTCTTTTCTGCGAAAATATAAGGCAGCATTTTTGGATTCCACTTTTTCTTCAAGTGGCCAAAGTGTACACCGGCTTCCAGTAACTGCTGCTGTAATGAGGTATTATTTTCCATGTTATATTTCGAAATTAAAATATCAGTAATAATTAGGTGATAAAGACCGGGCAAAGGCCGCGGTCAAGATCCTCGCTAAAAGATTAACGTTTAGAGAACTGGAAGCTCCTTCTTGCTTTTGCTTTACCTGGTTTCTTACGTTCAACGCCCCTAGGATCACGGGTCATGAAGCCGGCTGCTTTCAATACAGGACGGAATTCAGGGTTGATTTCGCATAAACCGCGGGCAATACCTAACTTAATAGCTTCAGCTTGACCTTTAATACCACCACCTTGAGCAGTTACTTTCACGTCGAATTTGTCTAAAGCATCGATTGCTTTCAACGGCGCTTCAACTTGGTTTTGTAAGTAAACCAGGGGAAAGTATGTTTTATAGTCCTTGTCGTTCACGGTAATGCTACCACTGCCTTTGCTCATGTAAACACGTGCAACTGCTTCTTTACGACGACCGAGAGTATTTTTTTGTTTTTCCATGTATTAGAAAAAATTAGAAAGTTAATGACTGTGGTTTTTGTGCTGCATGTGGATGTTCTGCACCTGCATATACAAATAATTTTTTGTACATCGCACGGCCTAAACGGTTTTTAGGCAACATACCTTTCACTGCTCTCTCTGTCAGTACAATTGGACGACGACGTAAAAGATCTTTAGCGATCTCTACTTTACGACCACCTGGGTAACCGGAGTAGTTTTCGTATTCCTTATCGTTCATTTTGTTACCGGTCAAAACGATTTTGTCGGCATTAATAACGATTACGTAATCTCCACAGTCAGTATGAGGAGTATAATAAGGTTTGTTTTTACCTCTTAAGATAGCCGCAATCCTTGCAGCCATTCTGCCTAACGTCATATTGGTCGCGTCTACAACGTACCAATCGCGCTTTACTGTAGCTTCGTTAGCAGATTTTGTTCTGAAACTTAAAGTATTCATCGCTTAATAGAATAAATTTTTTGTCCGCTTATTAGGGAACGCAAAGCTAATATGTATTGGTAATATAACAATGAAATTTAGGGGCTTTTTTTCATGGGGCTTTTACAATGAATTGATTTTCAATAAAAATTTTGACAAAATGTTATTAACATAGTTGAAAATCCGGCTTTGGAAGAGCATATTCAACCCAAAATTAGCTTATTTCTGCCGATCGAGAATGGGACAAATGAAAAACAGCCACCCCGGAAAGAGTGGCTGTTTGAAAAAATATATATAAATAATTATTCAATTAATCATTGTAACCTTCGTTTTGGCTCAGGTTACCGTTGGCATCACGTTCCCTTTGCGGAACTGGCAATACCAGCATCGGGTCATTGTAAGGGTAATCACCTACATCCATCTTCAGGCGTTTTAAGGTCCAAAGGCGATCTCCTTCAAAAGCTAGCTCGCGTAAACGCTCTGCAACAACGTCGTCGGCAGTAACGTCATCCAGTAAACTGGCATGTGCTCGTCCCCTTACGGCGTTAATATCGTCTAAAGGATCAGCCCCTATGGTGGAATTGTTACGCAAATTAGCTTCGGCTCTCATCAAGAGTACATCGGCTAAGCGGATGATGGGGATGACGCGGTATAATTCTAAATATTTCTTTGTATAAAGCCCCTGAGTTAGTACGGCAATCCCGGCTCCCCAAATTATGAAATCTTTTCTGTCATCTCCATTTTCGTATATATTTAATAACGAAGTATCGATGCGGATGTCCCCTCGACCTTCTGGATGAGGTGCCAACAGGGTGTGTATACCATTGTTAGCAGTACCTGAATTGCTTTGGGATGATTGGAGAATACCGAATAAGTCTTCCGGGGTCGGATCAGAGTTGTTAAACTCGGATTCAAAGCTCTTGCTTAATACGAAGTTAGTGCTTGCGGCTTTGTTAGCTGCATTAGCAGCTTCGGCATATTTACCCTGGTTTAAATAAACTTTGGCTAAATATGCGTAAGCAGCGTACCTATTGCCCCTGCCTTTAGCAATTGCGAAATCTTCTGTTTCTGCAGCAAAAGTTAGATCATCAATGATTTGATTATATACCTTCTCAACAGTAGTACGGCTTACTTTATCCCTAGTTTCTTGATAATCTTCGTAGGCATTTAGAATCAATGGAACAGCTTCATTTGAGGCTGCATTACCATCTGAATACGGTAAGCTGTAAAAATTCACAAGGTTAAAATATGCTAACGCACGGATAAAACGGGCCTCGGCTTCGTAAGCAGTTTTATTGTTATTATTTGCTAGGTCTATATATTTTAATACGGTGTTGGCGCTGTAGATAATAGAGTAACTATTTAACCACATACCTGCGGCTAGATCGTTGTCGGATATTTGTTTTTTATCTTCAATATCCCTGTAGGAAGGGTAATTTCCAACCCAGTATACTTGCCCGGCATTTGCCAAGAGATCTGCTACGATAAAGAATCGTTCACCGTAGCTATCAAAATTTTGGAATGAGTTATAGCACCCGCTTAAAATGGCAAAAATATCCTCATCATCTTGAATTTGATCCGGTGTGATCATATTAATAGGGAGGACTTCCAATTTCTTATTACAAGCAGTATTAGTAAATACCATTGTAATTAAGAAAGCTCCCATTATATGTTTAGATTTAAATAATTTCATAATGGATTAATTTAAAATAACTTCTAGACCTAGAATTTCACATTCAGGCCTACTTGGATTTGCTTTGCTTGGGGTACTGTATAAAAATCGATGCCTCCTGAAATGTTGCCTAAAACTTCGGTATTGACTTCGGGATCGCTGATATACTTGGTAGAAGTCCAAAGATTATAGCCTGAAACATAAAGGCGGGCACTATTTAGTTTCAATTTATTGCTAATTGTCTTGGGAAGGTTGTAACCCAAAGTTATATTTTTCAAACGTATGTAGGATCCATCATATAAATAGCGGCTGGAAGGCCTGTAAAGATTACCATTTTCAAATGATAATTTAGAGATATATGAATGATCTCCTGGTTCTTGCCATCTATTTAATATTTCCTTAAGTTGATTGTCATATGCCCCACTGAAACCGGAAGCTTGGTATATACCAGCCCTGTTGTAAATCTTGTTGCCGGAAACAAACATAAAGAATGCGCTTAGGTCGAACCCATTGAAATTAAAGGTGTTGGTAATTCCACCTGTAAAGTCTGGGTTGGAATAGCCGAATACTTTTCTTGGGGCTGCATCATAATCAATAGTTGGCTTTCCATCGTCGCCAATATAAGTATCAACGCCGGTTTCAGGGTCTGCACCTGCATATTCACGCATGTAAAATACTCCTATAGGCTGCCCTTCAACTGCACGTTGTTGTCCATCTTCTATAATTTGCCCTTTTATATTCTTTACCCTGTTTTTATTGAACGAGATATTGAAGTTGGTAGTCCAATAGAATGCCCCATTTATGTTTATAGAGTTCAACGTAATTTCTAATCCTTTATTTGTCATGTTACCAACGTTTTGAAGAAGTGTAGAAAACCCGGTGGTGCCTGGTATATTGACATTTAGCAACAAATCAGCAGTTTTTTTATTGTAGTAATCAATTTCTCCTGACAAACGGTTATGAATCAATCCAAACTCTAACCCTATATCATACTGATCTGTCTTTTCCCAATGTAAATGAGGGTTGCCAATTTGGATCGGCATATAACCCGGGTAATCCGGATAGTTGGCCACGCTGTATAAACTATAATAAGCTCCTTCTCCTATCTCCGCATTACCTGTTATTCCATAGCTGGTTCTTAATTTTAGGATATTTAAAAAGGGCACTTCTTTAAGAAAATTTTCTTCTGAAATTAACCAGCCGGCTGATCCGGAATAAAAATTGCCATACTTATTATTCTCAGCGAACCTTGAAGAACCATCCCTGCGGATGCTAGCGGCCAACAGGTATTTACCGGCAAATGAATAATTGGCTCTCAAGAAATAAGACATGAAATTATATTTACTGTGGGGGGAACTTCCATACAGTATATTCGTTGCTCCCGAAAGGTATTTCAGGGCATTCGAAGGATAGTTTTCTGCTTGAACCGTTGTATTGTAGCTGTTATTTTGTTGGTAGCTCATACCGAGAGTAGCATTAAACGAATGGTTAGCATTCTTAAATAACGGTGTAAACGTAAAGTAATTATTAGTATTATAACCGACCGCTTGTGAATATCTTCCTTGTCCCAAACCTTTATCGCCACCATCTATGGAGCCCTTAGCAGCAATGGATTCTTGTGTAAGCTGGTTTATATCAGCTCCGAACTCAGAACGGAAACTTATCCATGGTTGGATTTTCAACTCACCAAATGCATTACCTAAAATGCGGAAGGTAACTTGGTCATCACTATTTAACTTTGCATCGATCAAGCCATTGCTATAAAGAGTAGTAGAGTTTAATTGGCCGGAAGTGGGATCTATGATTGGAGATAATGGTGATTGCGCGAATAACTGCCCTGGGGTCGAATAGCTATTGTCATTCGCTATCCTGTTTAATTCTGATCGGTTGATGGCCATATTCACACCAAATTGTACCTTGTCGTTAGGATGATGTGCAATATTTAGGCGAGAGCCATACCTTTGAAATTCATTCCGTATAACGATTGCTTCAAGTTTATCATAGTAACCGGAAATATAAAAATTGGTCTTCTCGTTGCCACCTGTAGCTGATATGTTTACGCCTTGACCTTTAGCTACTTTTCTGTATGCTTGATCTTCCCAATTGGTATTAACTTCTTGGTTTTTCCAATCGGTTCCAAGGGATAGATCATCGAAAAGACTTTCAACATTGCCAACGTACACTGCCATTGCTTCATCGATCGTGCCGTATTGCCCATTTTCAAAGCTTGTTTTTGCGTCATTGACAGCAGCTTCAGTTAAGAGTTCTACATATTCCTTGGTGTTTAGAAATCCTCTTTTCATGGTTGGTTTCCCCCAACTACTTCTCAAGTCTAGGGAGAATACAGTTTTCTGGTTCTGCCGCCCTTTTTTCGTAGTAATCAAGATTACCCCGTTTGAAGCCCTAGCTCCATATATCGCGGCAGCGGCAGCGTCTTTTAAAATTTCAACAGATTCAATATCTGAAGGGTTAATATCGATCAAAGGGTTTGTCGGATCATTGTTGATATCTGATAAGCTGCCAGACACGATTGGCTGCCCATCTACTATGTACAATGGTTGGCTCGTTGCTGAAATCGAAGAAGTCCCACGTATACGGATTTTAATGGCTTGGCCAACTTTGCCGCTACTTGATTCAACTACCACGCCAGCGGCCTTTCCCTGGATAGCTGATTCAAAACTGGGAGCAGGGTAATTCGCTACGTCTACCGTGTTAAGTTTGACTAGTGAGCCCGTTGCCTCCCTTTTCTTTTGGGTGCCATATCCGACTACCAAAACTTCATTTAAGCTACGTTCACTTAAGGTTAATGATACATTTATCTCATCGCCATGAATGGGAACTTCCATAGTAGTATAGCCTATGAAGGAAAACTCTAAAGTTGTTACATTTTCAGGAAGAGTCATTGAATATTCTCCTTGAATGTTCGATACCGTGGTGATTAGTGTTCCTTTTATTTTAATTGTCACACCGGGTAAAGGAGCTTTGTCTCTCGAGTCTGTAACCTTTCCGTGGACTGCTCTAATTTGAGCACTAGTTACTATAGGGAATAGTAGTATTAGTCCCATTATAGCAAGGTGAATAATGCGCATACACACAATTTAGGGTATTGAGTAAATATTAGTGATTTCCAATTTTGAGAAGGGAATTTGGTTTCGCTAGGGCTAAATTGCTCTGATTTTAATGTTCTTTAATGCATAGGGTATCCTGGATTCTGCGTTTAGAGATACCAAAGTAAATAATTCTTTTTATTATAAATTCAAAAATATATATAAGTTTTCAAAAAAAAGCCCGGCCCGTCCTAATTTGGACGGGCCGGGCTTTATGAAATAAATTTATCTTGATCGTCAATCCCTTCGGCTGGCGCCCAGGTAGATAAATATATATTGGATTAATATTGCGACTGAGGAGACTGCGGCTACAACGTAGGTCATCGCTGCCCACCACAAGGCGTCCTTTGCCTTATCATGTTCCCCTTTGTTTAAAGTTGACGTGTTGTTTAACCAGGCCAAGGCACGGTTGGAAGCATCAAATTCTACCGGCAAGGTTATCAAAGAGAATAAGGTGGTCAAGCCAAAAAGGATAATTCCGGCCAATAGTAGCACCGGGAATGCCTTTATTAATAAAATACCTGCCAGCAGCACCCATTGCACGATACCGGAACTGAATTGTACCACGGGAACCATCTTACTCCTGAAATTGAGCCAGCGGTAAGCCGTTGCATGCTGCACCGCGTGACCGCATTCATGGGCTGCTACGGCAGCGGCGGCAATGGTGGCGTTATTATATACATCGGGGCTCAGGTTTACCGTTTTGTTAGCCGGGTTATAGTGATCGGAAAGGAAGCCTTCCGATGATTTTACCTGCACATCGTGTATGTTATTGTCTCTCAACATTTTCTCAGCAATTTCCCTTCCCGTGAGACCGTTGGAAAGAAATACCTGGTTGTACTGGTTGAATTTGGATTTAAGGCGCCAGCTAACCAGCATGCTGATCCCTACAAATATTAGGGAAATTACCATTACGCTTGGTGTCATAGCTTGTTATTTAGTTTAGGATAATCGATCAAATTGCCTTCCAAAACCCGGCAATTGGGAAATTTTTAACAAATATAGCCGGGGAATGGTATTTTTGTCGCCAGGTAAGGAGCACTTTACCTAAAATAAAAAAATATTGCTGTCATTTTGTCATTTTTTGAAGATTTTTCCTGCTTTTTAAACCCTTGAATAAATATATATTATTTGTTTAATATTAAACATATTTTATATATTGTAAAGCTCCCCACTTCTCCTATCTATCAATAATTTATGTACGCTTACATCTAATAATTTTGAATTTAAAAGGGCTATGATAGGGCTTTCTAGCCTACTGGCAGTAGCAATGCGATATACTTTAAAAGTTATTCACATCCATTAAATAAACTTTTTTATTCTGACCGCATTTAGTAATTTAGTCCTGAATTTAATGGGTTAGTAAGTAGAAAGGGTCAGCGGTGAAAACCGTTGGCTCTTTTCTCATTTTAGCCCAAGTTGATAAAACTTACCTTTTGTTGCCAAAGAATATTTCTGCGCAAAAAAATTTTCCTAATAAATTGATTAAGTATTTTTTACGATGATAATAATAAAGTTTGATTACAAGCTTTTCTCATTAACCGGTTAATTTTTATCTACCTAGAAACTCTCCATACTTTTTTTTCTACTACCAAACTGACAAAATTGTACTTACTTTTTATTTTATTACCAAGGGGCATTTAATACATCCCCTCTTCGAATAATTTTATCTTCCTATTTTTATGCAATGAGTAAAATTAAAACGGCTTTCTTCTGCCAGGCTTGTGGTTATGAATCTGCAAAATGGACCGGTAAGTGTCCTTCTTGTAATAGTTGGAATACATTCGTCGAAGAAAAAATTCAA
Source organism: Chitinophaga caeni (assembly GCF_002557795.1). Taxonomy (NCBI): domain Bacteria; kingdom Pseudomonadati; phylum Bacteroidota; class Chitinophagia; order Chitinophagales; family Chitinophagaceae; genus Chitinophaga; species Chitinophaga caeni. Next base: position 1,421,672 of record NZ_CP023777.1, read on the forward strand.
AAAGATATTTCCCCGAGGCATTATGATTGGAGAGACTCCAAAGAGGCGCATGTTGCTAAAACGAAGATCGTGCAATTGTCGGCGGTTGAAGGTGCTGAAGAAAGGCGGATACTCACTCCTGATGCGGAATTGAATAGGGTGCTTGGTGGAGGTATCGTTGAAGGTTCGCTCGTCCTCGTTGGTGGTGAACCGGGTATTGGTAAATCAACTTTGTTCTTACAGAATGCGCTGGCTTTAAAAGGAATTAAAATACTTTATGTAAGCGGTGAAGAGAGTGAACAACAAATAAAAATGCGGGCGGATCGCTTGAATATTTTGAACGATGATTTCTACCTGCTAACGGAAACCTCCACCCAAGAAATTTTCCAAGAGATTAAAAAGTTGCAACCGAACTTGGTTATCGTCGACTCTATTCAAACACTTCATTCCCCCATGATCGATTCAGCTCCCGGCAGCGTTTCCCAGGTGAGGGAAACAACTGCTGAATTGCAACGTTTCGCGAAGGAATCACAAGTTCCCGTTTTTATAATCGGTCATATCACCAAGGATGGAGCCATCGCCGGACCAAAAGTTTTGGAGCATATGGTAGATACCGTTTTGCAGTTCGAGGGAGATCAACATTATGCATACCGGATATTGCGAACTATTAAAAATCGTTTCGGCTCCACGGCTGAACTGGGTATCTATGAAATGACCGGCAATGGCTTGCGCCAAGTGAGCAATCCTTCGGAGATATTAATATCCCAGAGGGAAGACCAGCTGAGCGGGATCGCGATAGCGGCCACTATTGAAGGGTTAAGACCGATGTTGATCGAGGTGCAGGCCTTGGTCACACAATCCGTTTACGGTACCCCGCAACGAACGGCGACGGGTTTCGATTTGCGTAGGTTGCAATTGTTGCTGGCCGTGTTGGAAAAACGGGGTGGCTTTCATTTCGGTGTGAAGGACGTATTTTTAAATATCGCCGGGGGAATAAGGGTAGAAGATCCCTCGATCGATTTAGCCGTTCTTTGTTCATTGCTTTCTTCGTATGAAGATATCCCGCTTTCGAACCATGTTTGTTTTGCAGGGGAGGTAGGATTAAGCGGGGAAATCCGCGCGGTAAACCGTATTGAACAAAGGATCGCGGAAGCGGAGAAACTTGGCTTTGAAAAAATCTTTATTTCCAAATACCATAAAAAGGGATTAAACCTCTCCAAGTTTAAGATAGAAATTGTTCCTGTCGGGAGGGTAGAAGAGGTATACCAATTGTTATTTTAACATGCCGTTCTAAAGTCATAAATTCACAGGGTATGATCTAATTCGTACCCTATTGTTATGTTAACCAACTTGATGAATTTATTTTACCCGCATTGCTGCGAGGCTTGTGGCCTTAGCTTGACTAATTCGGAACGGTATTTATGCCTTTCTTGTTTCGGCAAACTACCTTCAACTAATTTTCTTCACTGGCCTGAAAATCCCGTGGCCAAAATGTTTTACGGCAGGGTGGATTTGAAAATGGCTGCTGCAACTTATTATTATCATAAGGACTCCATCTTGCAACGGTTAGTACACCGGTTTAAATATAAAGAGACGCCTCATTTAGCGGTTTGGTTCGGTAAATGCATGGGGGAGCAGTTCCTGGAAGCGGGTATCCCGATCCTATTTGATGCTATTGTCCCGATGCCGTTGCATCCCCAGAAGTATAAAGTTAGGGGCTATAATCAAGCAGAAGAATTGGCCCGGGGTTTAGCGCTGAAATTGCAATTGCCCCTGATGGCTGATTACTTGCGCAGAAAATCCTATAACAATTCACAAACCCGGAAGGGGCGGGTAGATCGTTGGGAGAATGTCGAAGGTATCTTCGAAGTACGCGATCAGGGAACGGCAAGCTGCAAACATGTATTGTTAATCGATGATGTGGTAACTACGGGTGCTACTATGGAATCGGCTGCGCAAGCCTTGCTGCCATATGTAGATGCTTTGAGTATAGTTTGCTTGGGCGTAACGGCTTGAATAAAAAATACAGGTGCTTGAAAGCACCTGTCTACGGTAACTATTCCACGTTATGAATACGCAATTGTTGTTGCATTTTATTTTTCACCTTTTCGGGTGGCCGATAAATCGGGTTGTATATCTTGCGACAGCGTTTGACGGCTGCTGAGTTCAAACTTGTTAATAAAGCATACTTTGAAAGTATGATTCGTCAATGTGTCTGGCTCTTCCGCGGCAACCCTTTGTAAACCGAATTTATCAAAGTCTGCCTTGAGCTGTTGTAGGTATTCTTGAATGCTCATATAAAGGTCTTTAAACAGATGATTACTCGAAATTTTGTAACAGCATCGATATTTGCATGGGATACATACAATTTAATGCTTTGCGGTTATAAATCAATGGGTTAAAATATAAATGTCCCTAATTTTTTACCGGGATGCCCCGCGAAGCAACCAGGGTAAGGGTATAGACTCCATTGTATTGAATTATAAACCAATTTTCTATAATATCAACCTCTAAAAAGCAGTTTTGTTTAATACTCTACAAATATAATAGGGTTTATAGAGTATTCAAAATATTTGGATAACTTTTTAATGGAATCTTTTCCTGTACTAACATTCACGATGTAAAAATAACTTGAATTAGGGAGGTTTAAGGGGAGCTGCTTGTAAACTTTATGTGAATTTTATCGAATTGTCATCAAATTATAGGCTTTTATATGCCCTTTCGTTTTGACCGGGGAGTTTGCTATCTTTGCATCGCTCTAGGGTGGATTTGTTTATTGTTCGACCCGGGGGCTTCATCCTTTAACAGTAACTAATAAACGTTTGAGCATGAAATCGATCTACGATTGCGCGAAAGAGCGCATACTTATAATTGACGGTGCCATGGGTACCATGATCCAACGCTACAAGCTCCAAGAAGCCGATTACAGGGGAACAAGATTTGCCAACCATCACATCGAACTGAAAGGTAATAGCGATATCTTAAGTATTACACAGCCACAAATCATCCAAGCCATTCACCGTGAATACTTGGAGGCAGGGGCGGATATTATAGAGACGAATACGTTTTCGTCTACCGTAATTGCACAGGCCGATTATGATTTACAGGCCCTGGCTTACGAGCTAAACCTGGCCTCGGCAAAGCTCGCTAAGGAGGTGGCGGCTGAATATACCGCGAAGAACCCTGCTAAACCCAGGTTTGTAGCGGGAGCCATCGGGCCGCTCAACAAAACACTTTCCCTTTCGCCAGATGTAAACAACCCGGGCTTCCGTTCCGTAACCTTCGATGAAGTGGTGGATGCTTACATGGAACAGATTCGTGGTTTGGTTGATGGCGGCGCTGACCTGTTACTGATTGAAACGATCTTCGATACCTTGAATTGCAAGGCAGCGATATTTGCCATCAAGAATTTCTTTAAGAAAAATAATCTCCAACCTTTACCCATAATGATTTCAGGCACCATTACGGACGCCTCCGGAAGAACATTAAGTGGGCAAACCCTGGAAGCTTTCTATATTTCCGTGATGCATGCTAAACCTTTCTCAATCGGGTTAAACTGCGCTTTAGGCGGACAGCAAATGCGTCCTTACGTTGCAGAGCTGGCTAAAATTGCCAATTGCTACGTGAGCTGCTATCCAAATGCCGGCTTGCCGAATGCTTTTGGTGAATACGATGAAGAACCGGAAGATACGGCCTGCATCCTGGAAGACTTTGCCAGCTCCGGCTTTGTTAATATCGTCGGCGGATGCTGCGGAACTACTCCCGATCATATTCGCCATATCGCGGAACATGTGAAAAATATCGCTCCAAGGGCTTTACCCGCTACGGAGACTTCTTTGGTAAATGCTTAATAGGGGAAACCCGGTACAATGACTAATCAAAATACAATCTTTCCATACATGAGATTAAGCGGGTTGGAACCATTGGTGGTTCGCCCGGAAACCAACTTCATTAATATCGGTGAAAGAACCAACGTTACGGGATCCAAGAAATTTGCCCGCCTCATTAGGGAAGGACTCTACGAGGAAGCGCTTTCGGTGGCCCGTCAGCAAGTTGAAAACGGTGCGCAGATACTGGATGTAAACATGGATGACGCCCTGCTTGACGGTGAACTAGCGATGACTACTTTCCTGAACTTATTAGCGAGCGAGCCGGATATATCCAAGATCCCGGTTATGATCGATTCCAGCAAGTTCTCGATCATCGAAGCGGGATTGAAATGTATCCAAGGCAAATGCGTGGTAAATTCTATCTCTTTGAAAGAAGGTGAACAGAAGTTTATCGAGCAAGCAGAAATTTGCTTGGCATACGGTGCGGCTGTAGTAGTGATGGCTTTCGATGAAAATGGACAGGCAGACAGCTTGGAAAAAAGGGTGTCTTTCAGCCATAGGGCTTATAAAATTTTAACTGAAGTTGTTGGGTATGATCCGCAGGATATCATCTTCGACCCGAATATTTTCGCTATTGCAACGGGGATAGAAGAACATAATAACTATGCTGTTGAATTTATCGAAGCCACCAGGCAAATTAAACAGTTAATGCCCTTAACAAAAGTGAGCGGAGGTGTTAGTAATATCTCCTTTTCTTTCCGGGGGAATGACTTGGTGCGGGAAGCGATGCACTCCGTATTCCTGTATCATGCTATCAAGGCAGGTATGGATATGGGAATCGTGAATGCGGGCATGATCCAAATTTATGATGAAATTGAGCCCACATTGAGGGATTTATGTGAAGATGCCATCCTGAACCGTAACCCGGATGCTACTGAAAGGTTGATTGCGCATGCTGAAACAGTGAAGGCTAAAGGGAAAGTGATTGAAAAGGATGAGTCCTGGAGGCAAGGATCGGTAGAAGAACGCTTGAGCCATGCCTTGGTAAACGGCATCACTGATTACATCGAGGGTGATACTGAAGAGGCCCGCCAGAAATATCCAAAGCCATTGGATGTAATCGAAGGCCCGTTGATGGATGGGATGAATATTGTAGGCGACCTGTTCGGGGCCGGTAAAATGTTCTTGCCGCAGGTTGTGAAGAGCGCCCGCGTGATGAAAAAATCCGTGGCCGTACTGACCCCCTTTATCGAGGCTGAAAAGTTAAAATATATCGAAGAGCATGGCGGTGAATACAAATCCGCCGGAAAAATATTATTGGCTACCGTGAAAGGTGATGTGCATGATATCGGTAAGAATATTGTAGGGGTGGTTTTGGGCTGTAATGGATACGAAATTATAGATCTAGGTGTGATGGTGCCGGCAGAAAAAATATTGCAGGTCGCCAAGGAAGAAAATGTGGATATCATCGGTTTGAGTGGTTTAATCACGCCCAGTTTAGACGAAATGGTGAATGTAGCACGGGAGTTGAAACGGCAAAATTTCGATGTTCCCCTATTGATCGGCGGCGCTACCACTTCGAGGACGCACACGGCGGTTAAGATCGCCCCGGAGTATGGATATGGCGTTGTCCATGTGCTGGATGCGTCCCGTAGCGTAACGGTAACAGGCAACTTATTAAACAAGGCATTAAAGAAAAATTTTCTAGAAGAGGTTACCGCCGAGTATCACAAGTTAAACGAGAACTTCCGCAACAAAAGGCCTGTTAAACAATACTTGCCTTTGGAAGACGCCCGCAAGCAGATAAGCCAAATTGATTGGGAAAAGTATAGCCCCGTTGCTCCTAAAAAGCCGGGAATCACGGTATTTGAAGATTATGATCTCGCGGAGATTGCAAAGTATATCGATTGGCAGCCATTCTTCATTGCTTGGGAGTTGCACGGGAAGTTCCCACAGATATTAAGTGATGATGTGGTAGGTGAAGCCGCGACTAAATTGTATGAAGAAGCCCGAAAAATGCTGGATCAACTGGTGAAGGAAAAATGGTTGCAAGCGAAAGCCGCGATTGGCATCTTCCCGGCTAATGCCATAGGTAATGATAGCGTGATGGTAACCGGGGTCGATGGCAATAAAGTGCCTTTACATTTCTTGCGTCAACAAGTTAAGAAAGCCCCGGGGCAACCTAACTTCTGTTTAGCTGATTTCATCGCTCCTGAAAGTACCGGCAAGCAGGATTATATCGGCGCATTTGCTGTTACATCCGGTATCGGGATTGAAAAATGGCTAGAGCATTTCCACAAGGAACATGATGATTATAGCAGCATAATGCTGAAAGCCCTGGCAGATAGGCTGGCAGAAGCATTTGCAGAATTAATGCACGAAAGGGTAAGGAAGGAATTTTGGTCTTATGTTCCGGGAGAAGCATTAAATAATGATCAATTAATAAAAGAAGAATATACAGGTATACGCCCTGCGCCCGGTTATCCGGCATGTCCGGAACATACTGAAAAGTATAAACTTTTTGACTTGATCAGGGCCACGGAAAACACGGGCATCACCCTTACAGACTCGCTAGCCATGTATCCCGCCAGTAGCGTAAGCGGCTGGTATTTCGCCAACCCGCAAGCAAAATACTTCGGCATCGGCAAAATAGAAAAGGATCAAGTAATAAATTACGCAGAAAGAAAAGGCTGGACAGTAGAAGAAGCCGAAAAATGGCTACGCCCCAACCTTGAATACGACATGTAAAAAAAATTGAAAATCATTATTGTCCGACTAAATTTTAACCGGGAAGCACTTTTGATCCCTCAATAGTTCGATTCAATGTTCATCTGCTCGTTTCTTGTACTTTTTTGTTTACCCAAAAAGCACGAAAAAAGGGCACAAATTGGCCATTACGGCCACTAATTTGATCGCTCGATCGGGCCTTTGTACTACTGTATGGCCAAGCTACCCTTCGCTATCAACGGTGCGAAGTTCCACGGTTTACTTGGCGGGGCTACCCGGTATTGAATATAACATCCTTCGCTTATATCCTTGACCAGGTAAGGAATTCAAGCAAATTTTAAGCAATTTTAGCCGGGCAACAATGATTAAAAATATAAACACCCAGTACGGGGCTCGCCCCGTACTCCCCCCAAAAAAATAAGCAATCTGTGCAATCCCTAAATCCCAAAAAAATCCGTGAACAAGGGCTGGCCTGCGAAATAGTCACTCATCGGCGAACTAAATTCCCTTGCCAACCCTATTTATAAATGCTTGCCAAAACAATCAACCTGTGAATCCGCGAATCAACCTGGTAACGGGATCATCTTAACCATCTCCCCCTTATAATAAAATCCAATATTTTGAATGCTGGGCGACTTATCAAAAGTTCCTAAAATTACCGGGGAAGATTTATAGCCCTGGCGCCCTCCCCGCGTGATGCTAAAATAAATATCAGCATTATTACCAGATACCCTGGCGCTGTCAATGACGAAGCTTGTTTTCACTTCCGTAGCTGGAACCGCGATTGCAAATACATATTCTTTCTCGAAGTTGGGGACAGTGATCTTGTTTGTCATCGTTTTAGCGACGCCGAACATGTTTTCGAATTTAGCGTTATCCGTCACAACATAACAAGAAATGCTATCCTCAAAATGGATCTTATTTGATAAGAAATATTGATCTAACAATGTTACATGAAGGTCTTTTTCATCGCTGGGAATAGAACTGATAGGCGCCGCGGCGCTACTATCATTAGCTTCTTGTTGGTTAGATGTGCCGGGAGCATTACATGCCCAAAGCAATATTGATATACAGGAAATAGCGCTGAAGCGTTTCATGATATTCTATAGGATATGTCTTAGCTTATAACAACTTTCGCGGTTAGATTGTTAAACATGCGCTTTAAAAATATTGTAAGCATCTTCGAAAAGTTGTTCCCTGTGTTCGGGGTGGGCTATATCAATCAAAGCCCTGGCCCTTTGTTTTAGGTTTTTCCCATGCAGATGCGCGATACCATACTCCGTTATAACATAGTGTACGTGCGCCCTGGAGGTTACCACGCTAGCGCCTGGTTTCAAGCTGCTTACAATCCTGCTGATACCCTTATTTGTAATCGAAGGTATCGCGATAATGGGTTTTCCATGGGATGATAATGCGGCGCCCCTCATAAAGTCAACTTGCCCGCCAACCCCGCTATATTGCATCGTTCCAATAGAATCGGCGCATACTTGCCCGCAAAGATCTACTTCTATGGCGCTATTAATTGCCGTTACTTTAGGATTTTTCCTAATAGTGGCGGGATTGTTAACATATTCTACATCCAGCATACGGATGACCGGGTTATTGTTCATGAATTTGTATAAACGTTCGGAACCGATAGCGAAGCTGGAAACCACGATGCCGGGATGTATAACCTTGTGTTTCCCGGTAATGACCCCGCTTTCAACGAGATCGATAATACCATCGGAGAACATTTCAGTATGAATACCGAGATCTTTATGATGTGTAAGGGATTTCAATACGGCGTTTGGAATGCCGCCGATTCCCATCTGCAGCGTGGCGCCATCATCGATTAAAGAGGCTACATGTTGGCCAATTTGCATCTCGCGATCCGTAGGATCTAATATTTTCTGTTGGTACAAAGGATAATCGACCTCCACGGTAGCCGTTAACTTTGATAGGTGGATGATGCCGTCGCCTATTACCCTTGGCATATTTGGATTTACTTCTGCAATAATAATTCTCGCCATGTCTATGGCAGCTTTCGAAACATCGCAGGAAACGCCCAGGGAGCAATAACCATGTTCATCGGGTATAGAAACGCTGATTAAAGCTACATCTATCGGGTAATTTCCTCCCCGGAACAATTTGGGTATCTCGCTTAAAAACATCGGTATATAATTGGCGCGGCCATCATTCACGGCTTTCCTGATATTGCTGCCGACAAAGAATGCATTTACTTCAAAAGCATGTACATTTCCTGGCTCTACATAGGGAGCCTCCCACTCTGTATGGATGCTGCTGATGCGCACATTGCTAAGTTCACCACTACGTTGTGCCAGGGCTTTAACGAGCTCTTTCGGGGTAGCCGCCGCCGAGTGAATAAAGACTGAATGTCCCGGCTGTACTAATTGGATGGCTTCTTGTGCTGTCATAAAGATTCATGTTAAATAATATTCGCAAAGCTATCGTCCTGCAAGATCTTATAACATGAGCTGCATCATTTTGTTCTGCCTAGAATACTAACTTTCATCAGCCGCGAGAGATTGTTTCATGAACTTGATAAAAGTCTGCGCTAATTTATCCTGATGACCTTGCAACTGGATAAAATAGAATTTACGTTCTATCTTGAAATTGGGCAATTCAATCTGTTTTAGTAAACCGAAGTCCAATTCTGTTTGAAGTGTTTGTTTCGATAAGAAAGCTGCAACGGGGGCCTGGTATAAGTATGATTTGATGCTTTCCGTACTCCCGAGCTGAATGGGCACCTTCAGTTCGGAACGCTTGATCTTGTATTGCATCAAGGCCTCCGTAATAACCTGCAATGTTCCGGAACCTTGTTCCCTTAAAAGTAGAGGAATACCTGTTAATTTTTTTACCGTGCATTTCCCTAAACCTGTTGCAAATTTAGGGTTTGCTACAAGGATGATTTCATCTTGCATAAAAGGGCTGTACTTGATCGAAGGGTTTTTTAAGTTCCCTTCCACCACGCCCAGCTGGATATCTTTATTAATCAAAGCATTTTCAACCTGGGAAGTATTGCCGTTTAGTAAAGTGAGCTGCACATTAGGATGACCGGTATAAAATTTGGCCATGTACCTCGGCAATACGTAATGTGCAATAGTTGAACTGGCTCCCAGGTTCAGCTCCCCGGCATGTTCTTCCTTTAATTGTTGTATATCAAAAGTGAGAGACCGGTACTGCTCGAATATTTCTATCGCGTGGTGGTATAATATTTTTCCCGCTACGGTTAGCTGTATTTTATTGCCGATCCTTTCGAATAAAGCAATTCCAACTTGGCGCTCCAGCTCATGTATATGCTTTGTTACGGCAGGTTGCGATATAAATAGCGCCTGGGCTGCTTTCGTGAAACTAAGTTCCTTCGCGACCGTATAAAATACTTTTAACCTGAAATCCAACATACGGCAAAAATAAGCTTCAGTTTATATGGGAATATCGTTAGGAGTCTTGATAAATTTGAAATTCGACTGCATATTCTTATTCACCTGGCAATTCCGGGGCATCTTCATGTTACCGCGCGCTGTCAAAGAGGGAAATTACGTGTAAAATTACGTAGAACTACGCTTGACATTAGGCAATATTGCTTATTACCTTTGTGAAACAAAATGCTTAACAGCAGTTAACCCCAAATCCCTCCGGGGATGCCCCAAACACTATTTTCTGAATATACTTAGCTGCCGGCAACTTGCCGGCAGCTTTTTATTGTATTAATTACGTGTGTCTACCCACATGCCGTTTTCCTTGATTAGATTAATCAGTTCATTTACGGCAACATCACTATTTAAACCTCTCTTCACAACTTCTTTTCCTTTATATAAAGTGATTTTTCCTACACCGCTTCCCACGTAGCCGAAATCGGCATCGGCCATTTCACCAGGGCCATTCACGATACATCCCATGATCGCAATCTTTACCCCTTTTAAATGGTTGGTGACTGCCCTGATTTTTGCTGTAGTTTCCTGTAAATCGAATAATGTTCTACCGCAAGACGGGCAGGAAATATATTCAGTCTTGGATATTCTTGTCCTGGTAGCCTGCAATATCCCGAATGCAATATTGTTCACGACCTGGTCATCTATTGGCAAAACATCCTTGGTAAACCAAATACCGTCACCGAACCCATCCAGCAATAAAGCGCCGGTTTCTATCGCGAAATGTATCAACATTTTGGAATGATCATCCGCATCGAAATGTACGCGGTTGATGACGGGAATGGTCAATTCCGCTTCCATCATAGATGCCATAAAACGGCGGCTTTGCTGCATATTCCCACATTCTAATACCAATACGGCTTTACCGTGTTCGGCCTTTAGCTGCTGGAATAATGGGACTTGATGTTCTGTATCGAAAGTGGCCAAGTTTACTTGCACGAAGTATTTCGGCGCTGTAACCTTGCCGCTAAGATAAGTTTCTACCGGGATTAATGGTTTACTGCGCGGATCGGCTTGTTCAAGCCATGCGTCGTAATTGCAGATCACTTGCAGGGTGCCCGGTAATGAAAACCCGGGCAAGCGATCGCCCGTATAAATATAATCGGCCGCAATATCGGCAATATTCCATTTGTCTGTGGCTACATCGTAATGATAGCCTACCGCATTGAGATCATTGGGTAACAGCAACTCTATATGGTGAACATCCGCCACCACGACGGGCACTTGCTTTTGGCCAATATTATCTACCACTTCCGTCTCCCTTTTTTTATACTCGAAGGGTGAATAAGGGAGCACAATTTTTTCATCGAGCGGTTCATCCGTAGCAGGTATTATACTCTGCGGATAACGCGAAATGATATCCCTGCAAACGGGTAATTCAAATTCAGGATCTTCTGTTAACGACACCCGGATCGTATCGCCCACGCCATCTTCTAACAAGGTTCCGATACCGATAGCAGATTTTATCCTGCCGTCTTCACCGTCGCCGGCTTCGGTAACGCCCAGGTGTAACGGGTAACAATGGCCGAGTTCGGTTTGCATGGTTTGAACCAACAACCGGTATGCCTGCACCATCACTTGGGGGTTACTGCTTTTCATACTCAGGACGATATTGCGGAATTGTAAATCTTCCGCGATCCTAAGAAACTCCATCGCGCTTTCTACCATCCCCATCGGGGTATCGCCGTAGCGGCTCATGATGCGATCGCTTAGGGAACCGTGGTTGGTGCCTATGCGCATGGCGGTACCGTATTCTTTGCAGATTTTTACCAGCGGCGTAAAACGGTCACGAATCCGTTCGATCTCTTCCAGGTAAGCGGCATCCGTGTATTCCAGGAATTCGAATTTCTTTTTATCGATATAATTGCCGGGATTGATACGAACTTTTTCCACGATACGGGCTGCAATTTCAGCGGCATTAGGTGTGAAGTGGATATCTGCCACCAGGGGGGTGTGATAGCCCTGTTGGCGCAAGGAATTTTTTATATGGAGTAAATTTTCCGCTTCTTTTTTGCTGGGAGCCGTTACGCGAACCAATTCAGCGCCGGCCTCGATGCACCTAATAGCTTGTTTTACAGTCGCTTCCGTATCCATAGTGTCCGTGGTGGTCATCGTTTGAATGCGGATCGGTTGATAATTCCCTAACAGTAAATCGCCGACTTTAACTTCTAAAGTGGGCAATCTTTTATATGATGTAAGTGAATTGCAATATAATTGCATTGAAAATATTATTTATGTATAGGCAAAGTTAACAAAGATAATCGCAATAGTTTGGCCATATAAAGTTAATATTCTGACCGCTTATCCCCCATAAATTAAACATTATATTATTCCTACGAACCATATTCAATGGAAATTGTAGTTTTATTTTGCTAGTGAAGGGAATTTAATGCCCCAGGGAAAACATTTATATAACCAAGATATACCATATCAACAACTTCCGGTAACAGGGGAGTTCTCGATATTTTCTTTAGGTAGTTTTAGCAACGATTTGGCCCGCTTTCCACATCGCCATGATAGTTTCCAAATATTATGGTTCGAGAAAGGTAAAGGAAAGCACGTGGTAGATTTTGTTAATTATGAACTGGAGGATAATGTCGTGTACTTACTGCGGCCCGGGCAAGTTCACCAGTTGTTGGATGATGGCAAAGATGGCCACGCGATCGTGTTCACCGAAGATTTTTATTTTTCTAATAATAATGATAGGGGCTCCATATTCGATTTCACCAGTTTATATGATGATTCACAAGTGTATGCGCCTATTAATATTTCTGAAGCTACCGTGGCCAAGCTGGAGGCATTAACGATCTTAATGTACGGTGAAGTTGGGAAGGAGGGTAGCTGTGGCAAAAATATACTGAAACATTATCTGAATGCATTGATGCTTATACTGGAACGGGAGCGGGAGCTACATTTAAATCTGCCCGAACGACCGGCGAGGCATTTCGATGCGCGGGTGCTACAGCTGCGGAAATTAATTGAAAGCAATTTTCGCCAGGAACACCAGGTCAAGTTTTATGCAGAGCAGTTCGCGTTAACCTCGAAGCGTTTGAATGAAATAGTGAAGGAAGCCACGGGAAAGACACTTTCGGAGTTGGTACACGATAGGTTGGTTTTGGAAGCAAAACGTCAATTAGCTTATAGTCATAGAAGTATAAAAGAAATATGTTACGAGCTCGGTTTTGAAGACCCGGCTTACTTCAGTCGGTTTTTCAGGAACCATTCCGGGTTTTCCCCGCAGGATTTCCGGGACGAAATGTTCAAATAATCCAAGTCCATTGCTGAATAATCCAATTTATCAGCCCATGGGCAGGCTTAATTTTGCACCATCTTTAAACGGAACCATGCATTAATGAAGGTAATGTTATAAGGTTGGCATTACCGGTAAGGATTAAGTACAATAAATCCGTTGGAAAGCAAGATTCACCATTGGACCCAATTGCCCTGGATTGTAATTAAAAGGGCAATTTGGGAATGGTGGAGGTACTATGAAATAGCATTTTTAACTTAACTAATTGAAAATCAATATATAAATTATTTTGTTGTAGTTTTAATTAATCAATCCTTTTTGAAAGAAAACCTGGTTATTTAGCCGGGTTTTTATTTTTTATAGCTGCCTAGCGTTTTTTCATACATGAAATATTGATATTCAAATATTTAGAATTGACAAGTTTTTCAATATGCAAAAAAGCCGGCGCTATGGCCGGCTTTTAGCGGAACGCATGTCCCTTTTTATTTGACGATAGAAAAGCCTTTTCCAAGTACTTCGTGCACTTCATGTATCACGATGAATGCTTCCGGATCTATTTCCTGCACTAATTCTTTCAGATCCATAATTTCCTGTTTCTGTAAAACTACGTATAAAACGTTTTTCTCCTGTTTCGTAAAAGCGCCTTGGCCATGGAGGATGGTTGCCCCGCGCTGCAATTGCCCCGTTATGCCAGCCGATATCCTGCCTGCTTCCGTTGATATAATCGTAATTGCCCTTTTGCTATTGAACCCTTCAACTATATAATCTACCATCCTGGCGCCAAGGTAAACGGCGATCATGGTATACATCGTTTTTTCTAAACCAATCATAAATGATGAGGCAAAAATCACGATTAAATCTACTATCAACATCGCATTGCCTAAACCCCAACCCAGGTATTTTTCCATCAGGCGGACAATTATCGCGGCGCCGCCGGTTGTACCGCCGCCGGAAAATACCAAGCCGATGCCGATACCTACTAGTAGTCCCGCGAAGATGGCGGCTAGTAAAGTATCTTCGGTGAACGGGGCATGATCTGTCGGTATCAAGTAAAGGAACAATGAACAGAATACAACACCCACGATGGTGTAAAGCATCGTTCTTTTATCTAGCAAACGGTATCCTACAAACATCAGCAGGATATTTAGAACCAGGTTGGTAATACCCGGCGACCATTTAAAATAATAATAGGTAATAATACTAATACCTGTTACACCACCTTCCGATAATTGGTTGGGTATAACGATCAGGTTTATTCCCGCTGCGAATACAAGGGATCCTAATATGATAAGGAGAAAACTTTTTGCATTGGTCTTGACCTTTGTCATCATGTTCATGCTGGCTTGTTCAATTTTGCTGCGAAAGTAGTGTTTTTTAATCTTTCCCGCTATGGTTTAGGGGGCTGTATTACTGCATAAGAAGCCTTTTGGCTTAATGTTTGTAATGCCTACGGTGTTAAACTTATAACTTAACCATAATCATAATCAATGAAAAACTTACTGATAGCCGCTTCGATAGTCGGTTTCACTTCTATTTCCATGATTGCTTGCCAGAAAGATGATGATACGGGCAATGGTAACGCTCGTTTACAAGTATTATTGACCGATGCCCCTGCCAACTACGACGCCGTAAATGTTGATATTCAGTCTGTCATGATCAACGTATCCAACGATACTGCTGCAACGGATGGTTGGAAAGAATTACCGCTGATATCCCCCGGTGTATATAATTTGTTGGACTTCCAAAACGGCATAGATACCGTGTTGGCTGACGCGATGATCCCGGCGGGTAAAATAGGACAAATACGCCTGGTGCTTGGGGAAAATAACACGGTTGTAATAGATGGCACGCCATTTATTTTGAAAACCCCATCAGGGCAACAATCCGGGTTAAAATTGAAGGTTAACCAGGATATCGATGCGGGGATCGTTTACAGGATGTATATAGATTTTGATGCTAATAGATCCGTGGTTAGCGCAGGTAATAGCGGTCAATACATCTTGAAACCGGTAATCCGTGCCTTTATGGATGCTGTAGGTGGTAGCGTTAAAGGTTGGGTGCTGCCAGGAGCAGCCGCAGCGCAAGTTTGGGCTATCAAGAATACAGATACTTTATTGGCATTGCCGGATGCTGCTACCGGGTATTATTTCTTCGGTGGTTTAGATCAAGGAACTTGGCAATTGGAATTTGACGCTACGAACGAAATTTATCAAGATACTAGTTTTACGGTGGATGTAAATAGTGGTAGTATCACCGAGGTTGATACTGTAAACTTGCATCAGCCTTAATGTTGAAAGATTAAATAATTAATATATATAGAAAGGATGGTAACAATTGCCATCCTTTTTACGTTAATAGTCACGTATTACGTTTTATTTAAGGATTGCACGGATGATATTACCTGTAGATGTATTTAATTAATATTGATAGATCAATTATTGATATTAGTGTTTTATGTTGATTTATAAAGCAAAATATTTATACGTATTTTTGCAAAACAAACGGATGGATCTATGAAGAAATTATGTTTACTAGCCTTGGTTTGTTTGTTCAGTGTACAACAGGTATTTGCTTGCAGGTGTGCCTTGGTTTCGTTGACACAGGATTTTCAAAGGGCGGATAGGGTGTTTATAGGCACCGTTGTTGATTACAAAGTAGGAGATAAGGCATATTATCGATTTAAGGTGGAACAGGTGTTTAAAGGGAGTAAAATCGATACGATCACGATTCTTACAAATGTTAGCAGCGCTGCCTGCGGTAGCAATTTTGAGAAAGGGAAGAAGTACGTGATATTTTCTAATGACGGTTTTACCAACTTGTGCAGAAGAAATGCCCTGGCCTCCAATAGTCACGATCTTACAAGGTTGCGGTACATGACGGACGAGCAATTTTCCGCATCCCTGGGGAAAGACAAGAACCCGAACCTTACCAAAGATGAAGCAGCTTATCTCAATGAAACACTCTACTTGCAATTGGAACAGCACGATTTCCGGTTTAATAGGAAAAAGGTCGCCTTTTTTAGTGATAGTAGGCTGATAGATAAAGAAACTTTTTTCCATGATTGGGGCGGAAAAGAGATTATTTGCCAACTAATGATCCTCACGCCTACTGAACGCAAAAAAGCAGGTGGATACGATGCTGTTATCATCACAAAATTTAGGCAGGGAATCACCGAACGACTTAGAAAGCATTTAGTTCGAAAATTAAAGCGTTATGACCCCATGGAACCTTGATCAGGGTTTAAAGGCGAATTATAGGAAGTAATTATTACCATATTGTATAAAATATAACAGGTATTGAGGAAAATCAATGCCGATGCTCTTATGGTATTCTGTGTAATTGCACGGTTGAACCATTGGGAGCTTGGTCAATATTGTATGTACATTTTTATAATCGCTTCGATGGTCCTTGCGGGTTGTGTATTATTTAATGTTTTAAAAGGGAATAAAGAACATTCTTAAAATAAAAGGTCGAAGCATTTTGGGCTCCGACCTTTTGAAATATATTGAAAAGCAGGTATACTACCAGTCCTTTTGCATCGGCACCGGTCTACCTTTTACTTTCTTCAATTTCTCATCCTGTAATTTCTTTTCTTCTTGCTGCAATGCTTGTAGCAATTGTTTGGCTTCTTTTTCGCTCAGCTTGCTGGGCATGGGTTGGGGCTTCTCTTTTTGACCGTCTTTTTTATCTTGATCCTTATTCTGATCTTGCTGATCCTTGTTTTGTTGATCCTTTTTCTGTTGGTCTTTATCTTTCTGATCTTTCTTGTCCTGATCTTTTTTATCCTTATTGTCTTTATTATCCTTATTCTGCTGATCTTTATTTTTCTTGTCGTCTTTATTGTCCTTGTTATCCTTATTTTGTTGCTGCTGCTGTTGTTGTTTTAATTTTTCCTTGGCATATGCAAGGTTGTAACGGGCATCCTCATCATGCGGGTTTTTCCGCAGGGCTTCTTTGTAGGCCTCGATACTTTCTTTCCATTTTTGATTACTCATGAAAGTGTTACCCACATTATAGGAGGCATTGGCCGCTTGCGTGGCATTTTGAGCGAATTTCGCCGCGTTCGTATATTGATTACGGGCATCGTCAAAACGTTTTTGCTCATACAGGGAGTTGCCCAGGTTGAAGTTAGCTACCTGGTTTTTAGCATCCTTTTCCAAGACTTTCTTATAAGCAGCTTCCGCATCGGAATATAATTGTTTTTTATATTGTTCATTCCCTTCATGGATCAGCTTCTTATTGACCCTATTTTGTTGCGCGAAGCCATAAGAATGCCATCCTAAGAAAGCCACCAAGCCGATAATAAAAGTTTTAGTTGTAAATCTTTGTAACATGTTAAATAGCTTCAGTTCGATCGATTAACCTGAAGTTTTTCACTCCCGGTACGAAGTATTCGATCACGATTAACAATAAACAAATTCCCAGGAAGTACTGGAAATAGCTGTTATAATCTGTAAATACCCTGTCTCCGAAGGTCTTTTGTTCCATCTCGTCGATCCTGTTGGCGAGGGCATTTACTACATCGTCCGTATTGTTATCGAGGTGAACGTAAATCCCGTTGCCGGCATTGGCGATTTTAGTCAGCTCTTCCTCGTTTAATTTCGAAATAACGGTATTCCCTTGATTATCTTTTTTATAACCGCCGTTAGCGTCTGGCAATGGCGACCCTGTTGGAGAACCTACGCCCACCGTGCTAATCATCACCCCGCTTTCCTTGGCTGCATCTACTTGGCTCATCGCGCCTTCATCATGATCTTCCCCATCGCTGATAATGATGAGGGCTTTATGTTTTCTTTCCTTCTTGTTGAAGGCGTTGTTGCTGACTTGTATCGCTTCGGCAATGGCCGTTCCTTGCGTCGGGATCATATCCGGTGTTACAGAGCTCAAATACATCCTGGCGGCAGAATAATCCACCGTCAAGGGCATTTGCAAGTAAGCGTTCCCGGCAAATACGACCAGGCCAACCCGGTCATTCGATAATTTTTCTAATAATTTGGTGATGAGTTGTTTTGACCTGGTAAGCCTGTCCGGCGCAATATCAGTGGCCAGCATACTTTTACTTACATCCAGGGCAATGACTACATCCACACCTTTGCGGGTAATTTTTTCTTGTCTCGTACCTTTTTGAATATTGGCCAGCCCTACTGCACCGAAGAAAAATGCGAGGAACACCAGCAGGAATTTCAAGGTAAATAACCGGCGCGAATATCCTTTAAACATCCGCTCTACCATTCCGGGATCACCGATTTTCTTGATGGTACCGCGTCTCCAAACTGCCACCCCGATGAAGGCGAGTAATAATACGATGAGCAACGCCAGTGCCCACAAATATTCCGAATGTTGAAATCTTAGCATGATATAATCTACAGTCTAGGCTTTAGATATGCGACATGGATACTTTCAAAAGTAAATTATTTGTAACGGAAATCAAGTAGTGTAGCACCTTATTTATAAGTTTTTTAACGAATAAGTTTCCCGGAAAAGAAAAAAGCCGACCTCTTGGCCGACTTTTCAATATAATGAGTTCGAATGATTATTTTTTCCCTTGGAAATACCCTTCTTCTTTCAAAATTCCCCTAAAAATGCGATCCCTCACTTCCGGGATCTTGATATTGGGATCTTCTGACTCAAAATTCAGCACGAAGAAGCTCGGGTGCATATTTTCCTCGATCCAACCCACGATCCAACCAATTTGTTTGGATCCAACGATACCCCAGCCCGTTTTATAACTTAACAAATATTTCGGGGTCTTCTCCATCAGCATTACATCCCGCACGGACTGCATCGTGGTTTTATGGAAAGGTAGCCCGTCGAAGTATAATTTTTTAACGAAGCCCAATTCCTCGTCAGGCGTGATTTGTAAGCTGTTATCTAACCAAAATGAGTCAATTACACTGATTTTGCTGTTGCCATAATGAATAGAATCGAGCCACATCTGCATTGTATCTTTCCCGATCCTGCGGGCCACTTCCTGGAAATAGGGCACGGAAGACACTTTAAAAGCCCTATTCATACTGAGATCTTGGTTCCAATCCGGCACGCTGCGGGTCACGCTATCCCATTTAATCACCATCCCGGTATCGGAAATAACCCCGGTTTGCAAACCTACTAGCGCGTTAAAAATCTTGAAAGTTGAAGCCGGTAAAAATGCTTGTTGTGTACGGTCGAGGTTATATACCTTGAATTCATGATGGCTATTATCATATAACATGAAACAACCTTCTACCTTATCCGCTGCGAAATACTTTTCCCATGCCTTTTCTTGCTTCACATTATTTGGCATACAGGATGCAAATACGGTGATCATCAATAGGGATATCCAACCGAAACGTATCATTTGTTATAAGTTTTGGGCAAAAATACAGGATGCAAATCTTTTTTCTGGCTATTCGGGGAAGTTTGACAGAAATATTCCAAAAGTCTTGCTATAAAAAAACTGCCGGGTTATGTTCCCGGCAGTTTAAAATATTATGAATGAATTAGATGCTTATGCGTCTACGGCATTTTTTAGCACACCCAGTTCTTTACCCACCTTGATGAAGGCATTAATGGCCTTATCAAGATGCTCCTGCTCGTGGGCCGCACTCAGTTGTACCCGTATGCGGGCTTGCCCTTTTGGAACAACGGGGTAGAAGAAGCCGATTACATAAATACCTTCCTTCAACAATTTGTCGGCAAACTGTTGGCTTAATACCGCGTCGTATAACATTACCGGTACGATCGGGTGATCGCCGGGTTTGATATCAAAACCTGCGGATGTCATCTTTTCGCGGAAGTACTTGGTGTTGTATTCCAACTTATCGCGCAATTCGGTGGTTTCGCTCAACATATCCAGCACAACAATTGATGCACCTACGATCGTTGGCGCCACCGAGTTGGAGAATAAGTACGGGCGGCTGCGTTGGCGCAACATGTCGATAATCTCTTTCTTACCGGAAGTGAAACCGCCGGAAGCGCCACCCAGGGCCTTACCCAAGGTGCCTGTGATGATATCGATACGGCCCATTACATTCCTGTATTCGTGTGTACCTCGACCTGTTTTTCCTAAGAAACCGGTAGAGTGACTTTCATCGATCATCACGATGGCATCGTATTGATCGGCCAGGTCGCATATTTTATCTAGTTGCGCGATAGTGCCGTCCATGCTGAAAGAACCATCGGTCACGATAATCCTGCTACGCAAATGTTGAGATTCTTTCAATTTGGCTTCCAAATCGGCCATATTGTTATGCTCGTAACGGTAACGTTGCGCTTTACAAAGGCGTACGCCATCGATGATCGAAGCATGGTTCAAAGCATCGGAGATAATCGCGTCCTGTTCATTGAACAATGGTTCGAATAAGCCACCGTTGGCATCGAAAGCTGCCGCGTACAAAATGGTATCCTCGGTACCGAGAAAAGTAGCCAATTTTTGTTCCAGCTCCCGGTGGATATCTTGGGTACCGCAGATAAAGCGTACGCTACTCATACCGTAGCCGTGCGTGTTGATCGCATCTTTTGCAGCTTCGATCACCTTGGGATGAGATGACAAGCCTAGGTAGTTATTCGCACAGAAGTTTATAACTGTATTACCACCGACTTCGATTTCAGCGCCTTGTTCGGAGGTAATGATACGCTCTTTTTTAAATAATCCTGCCTCTTGAATCTCAGCAAGTTCCGCCTGTAAGCGGGTAATGAAATTTTTGTTCATGTTAGCATAAATTTTAATGCCTAAGCAACATCATATTGACACGGCTATTCAAGATAAAAGTAATCCAGATCCAGGTATGCAGGAAGCTGTAGCCCCGGAAAGGAAAAAACTTTGACCTAGCTGTAACATTCCATTGTAGTGGTACGTCATATAATTATCATGCAAATTAGGACAGTTGCCTTGATCGATTATTAACCCCCTAACCTACACACATCCAGGGAATTAATCTATGATCCGGTTGCACCATTCCTTTTGTTATTTGCATGCCGGCTTTAAAAGTATGGTATAGATTATACAAGCCATGTTATGTAAATGTTGCGAGGGGAAATGGTTTTGAACAAGTTTATAACGGGCAGCCAATACAACCGGAATTTATATGTAATTGATCTTCAATGTGTTGTTGAGATAGTGGGTAGATTGAAACTATTGTCGGAACTTTAGCACTAAAAATCGCAACTGCCCGGATGACGGAAAAGGAATATAACAAATGTGTCGACTTGTATGCAGATAATCTCTTCCGATTTATCGTGAAGAATTTGACGCATCATGAGGATTCGCGGGATGTAGTGCAGAATGCATTTGAAATATTGTGGAAGCATTGCCAGGATGTACCCTTCGAAAAAGCAAAGTCTTACTTGTTTACCGTTGCGTACCATAATATGATCGACCACGTGAGGAAAGTGAAAAGGATATCGTTGGTTGATGAGTTTAAGGATGATATAAAGATATCGGAACAGAAGATACATAACGCGAAAAATGTGTTGGAATCGGCCTTGAGCCGCCTAAGCGAAGTGCAACGCTCCCTGGTAATGTTGAAGGATTATGAAGGTTATAGCTATGAAGAAATAGGGGAAATTATGGATCTCAATCCTTCACAAGTGAAGGTATACCTGCATAGGGCCAGGGCTCATCTCAAAGAATACCTGGGAAAAATGGATAATGTAATTTAGTAATATAAATATATTTGACCTTAGCGGGATATTAAACAATAACGAATGTCTGTAGACATCAACATATCGAACTACGAGGAGTACATGTATGCTTTTATCGACGGGGAATTATCCCCCGTTGAATTGCAGGCTTGGAATCAATTCGTCCTGCTTCATCCTGAAGTTCGTGATGAGTTGACCTTATTGGAGGCTACCAAGTTAGATGCGAATATGCCGGGTATGGAATTTGGTAATAAAGCCTTATTGTATAAAGGAAAGGGCATACATGCGGGTAATTTTCATGAATATATGTTGAATTACCTCGATGGGGAGTTGGATGATGTTAATAATCAATTATTTGAGTCTTTTGTTAATCAAAACCAGGGGTATGCGCAGGAACTAGCCGCTTGGAAAGCCACCAAGCTCCCGGCTGCATCCGTAGCATTTCCCGAAAAAGCTAGTTTATATAAGCACCGGGCGACGAAAGTTGTTACCTGGAGGTGGTACGCGGCGGCTGCGGTATTGGCGGGTCTATTGCTTTGGAGATTGCCCTTGTGGAATGATCAACCTGCATCGCCCCAAGTAACCGTGGCCAGTAATTCCACTCAAAACATGCGGGTAAATACAAAGGACGATGCACCTGGTAAACAGCTAGCCAATGATCAATTAAAATTAGCGGAAACAGGTGCGGCAAAACAATTAAACGATATTAAAATATCTGAACAGGCAGCGGAAAAAACAGTGGTAGCTGCCGGTAAAGCAACACCGGTACCTAAGCAGTCCGCAAAGGTTACGGCTGTACCCCGGACAAGCTCGCAGCAGCAGGAGCAGGATGCTGCCTCCCTGGTTGATAATGTTAATAAAGCGCTCGCTTTCGATCAAGAATTGAATACGTTACAAAGTGCCGACCTTGCTTTAACCAAGCAGCCTTCCATTCGAAATGATGTTTCCATCCCGGGGGATCTCAAGGTCGCACCACCGAAAGTTCAGGTAGCAACCGCTGTTGCAAAAAATAAGGATCCTTTAGAAGAAAAGACCTTTGCAGCGGCAGCGCCCCGTAAAGAAGAATTCCAGGGTGAACTCATCATGTCCGTAAGTACGAGCGGTGAGGGTAAATTATTCGATAAGGTAACAAGCGTTGCCAAGTTTTTCGCGAAAAAGAAGCGGGACTAGGCATCTAATATACTGATTTAAAGAAAGATATGATATTAGGCAGGTATCTGCCGGGAAAAAGATAAAAATTTTATGAAGCGTAAAATTTTACTCGTGTTGATCGGTATCATGATGTCGCTGGCGGCAGCGGCCCAGGTAACATCGGATACTTTACAAATTAGGGGGTTGATCATCGTTAGAAACAAGGATACCCGTAACCGGAATTCCTTCAAGATGTTTAATGACACTACTTATATGCGTAACAAGTTAAAAAAGAACTTGCATACGAGGTGGTTCGTATTTGATATAGGTTTCAATAATTATACTGATAGAAGTAATTACGGCGAAGCCTTCGCAATGGCTATGTATCCGTCAGCTTCTTATATCCCTACCTACTCTTACCTGAATGACCGGGCTGGGAACGGGCAACAATTCCGCTATGATTATACCGGTGTAGGCTTAAACACCTTCGCACCGCGCAGCGCTAGCGCCCCATTAACCCCTTCCGAGTTTAAGTTAATCACCGGGAAATCGATCAATATAAATGTTTGGTTAATTATGCAAAGGTTGAATATGTATAAACATAAACTCAACCTGGTATATGCCTTGGGACTGGAAATGAATAATTACCGTTACGCGAGGAATATTTCATATGTACCGGGATATCCCACGCAAATCATTAGGGACACCCTCGATTTCTCTAAAAATAAATTATATGCCGGCTACCTGTCTATCCCGTTGATGCTCAACTTTAATAGTAATCCTACCCGCCCAGGAAGAGCTTTTGAAGCTAGTTTCGGTATCATGGGGGGATACCTCGTGAAAGCCCGTACCAAGCAAATCAGCAAAGAATATGGCAAGGTAAAAACCAACGATGAGTTTAACCTGAACAAATGGAAATTATCGCTAACCAGTGAATTAGGCTACGGCCCTGTAAAACTGTACGGAAATTTTGCCCTAACGCCGCTACACGACTACGGTTTAGAGCAATACCCCTTTTCTATTGGTTTCAGGTTCAATGGATTTTAGGTAATCAAATAAATTATACGTTACTTTGCAACGCCGTAACGACAAATTTGTCCGGCGAGAACACTAAAAACGATATCCCAATGAGAACATTTTTAGCTTTATTGGCAGTAATCGGTGTCATCACTTTATTGCATGCTAAAAAAGACAAGGTTTTGGGTATTCAATCTGATAATGCGCTCGAAAAGTTGGAGCCGTTTCAACAAACACCCCAAAATTTAAAAAATCTTCCAAATCCCGGTTTCGATGAAGCCATGGTAATGGTACCCGATAGCGTGTACCAGGCATCCCGCCTTGATCCCGGGCATTATTCTGGGCATTACCATGTTCTGTATGTAAAAAATTCTGAAGAAGAAAAATCCAATATCATCAAGTCCCACCTGGTGGCATTGACAGCTACTCCAAAAACGAATATTCACCGCAAAACTGAAGCTCCTAGCAGAAGCAATTAACAATTAAATTCCCTTTTCTAGACTAATTGACACAGAAATTACCGCTTATCCTGTGATTTTACAAATTTTCACAGAAAGCTGTCATATTTTGTTGCATCAATTAATTATTTGATAAATTCGATCTTCAAAACCAGCTTAGTATGAAGATATTTAAACTATGTCTATTGCTCGTGTTCGTGGCGCAATTACCATTGCTTGCACAGGACAAATACGAGTGGAAAGAAGCAAAATCAGGAGGTTACACATACAAATATGTAACTAATGATCCTATGCAGGCCCGATTTTATACCCTCGATAACGGGCTGACTGTAATTTTAAGTGTCAATAAGAAAGAACCCAGGATTCAAACATTGATCGGCGTTAGGGCGGGTAGTAATAATGATCCTAAAGATCACACGGGTTTAGCACACTATTTAGAGCACCTATTATTTAAAGGGACGGACAAGTTCGGCTCCCTGGATTGGTCTAAAGAAAAGCCTTACCTGGACGAAATCGAAGGTTTATATGATACTTATAATCAAACGACCGACGAAGCAGCTAGGAGAGAAATTTACCGCAAAATCGACAGCGTTTCCGGAATCGCGGCCACATATGCCATCGCCAACGAATATGATAAGATGATGACGGCTATGGGTGCGCAAAAAACGAATGCGCATACCTGGGTGGAGGAAACTGTTTACGAGGAGGATATTCCTTCCAATGCCGTAGATAAGTACCTGGCCGTACAGGCTGAACGCTTCCGGAACCCACAGTTCCGCTTATTCCATACGGAGTTGGAAGCAGTTTATGAAGAGAAAAACAGGGGTTTAGACAATGACAATAATAAATTATTTGAGTCCTTGTTGGATGCTGCTTTCCCGACACACAACTACGGTCAGCAAACAACTATCGGTACCATCGAACACCTGAAAAATCCTTCTTTAAAGGCCATTCGCAAGTTCTATGATGAATACTATGTGCCGAATAATATGGCCGTGGTAATGGCCGGGGATTTTGATCCAGATTACGTGATCAAGCGTATCGACCGGGATTTTGGTTTTATGAAAGAAAAAACCGTGGATGCTTATGCCGGCACTAAAGAAGCGGCCATAACTGCTCCTGTCGTAAGAAATGTATACGGTCCGGATGCTGAAAGTGTAAACTTGGCCTTCCGCCTGCCCGGGGCAAGCGATACGAAATCAGCGGTGATCATAGGTGCCATTTCACAAATTCTAAGTAATGGCAAAGCGGGCCTGTTTGACCTTAACCTAAACCAGGATCAGAAGGTGCTGGGCGCCGGTTCCGGTGTATTGAGCTTTAAAGATTATTCATTGCTATATATGAGCGGGCAAGCTAAAAACGGGCAATCGTTGGAAGAAGTGCGGGATTTGATGCTTGGACAATTGGACATTTTGAGAAAAGGAGATTTTGATGAATCCTTGTTGAAGGCGATCGTTAATAACTATAAGTTCGATGAAATGCAAGGTTTGGAAAATAACAATAACCGCGCTACTACTATCATGGATTCTTATATCAAGAGCGCCGGTAAAAACTGGGCCGCTGATGTTGCTTTTATCGATGATCTAGGTAAATTGACCAAGCAACAAATCGTTGACTTCGCCAATAAAAACTTGGAAGACAATTACGTAATTGTTTACAAAAGAAAAGGTGAAGACAAGAACATCCAAAAAGTAGTAAAACCGCCGATTACCCCCGTAGCCGTTAACCGAGATGCCCAATCCGATTTCTTGAAATCTATCGCCTCGATGCCCGCAACACCGGTTAGCCCACAATGGCTAGACTTTAACAAGGACATCCAGAAAGGTAAAATTGGCCAGGCGGAAGTATTGAGTGTACAGAATAAAAACAACGAGATATTCCACCTTTACTACCGTATTGACTTGGGCAGTTGGGATAATAAATTACTCGGTTTGGCGACTGCTTACCTCGATTTCTTAGGGACTGATAAATTGTCGGCCCAGGACATCAGTAAGAATTTCTACAATATTGCTTGTTCATACAGCGTGAGCAGCGGGAGTGAAAATTCATCAATGACAATAACCGGCTTACAGGAAAACTTTGACAAAGCGGTGTCTATGTTCGAAGATGTGATCCGCAATTGCAAAGTGGATGAAGCCGCATTCGAGGCTTTAAAAGCGCGTATCATGAAATCCCGTGCCGATGCCAAACTTAGCAAAGGGCAAATTATGCGTGCATTGACTAACTACGGTTTATACGGCCAGGAAAATCCTTATAATTATACATTTACAAATGAAGAGTTAGCAAATATCAAGGCGCAAGATTTAGTCAATTTATTGCATAACCTGGTAAATTATAAACCTACTATTATTTATTATGGACCCAAAACATTGACCGCTGCCATAACAGACATTAAGCGTCTTCACAAGATGCCTGCTAGCTTCTTAGCGGTACCGAAAGGTGTTGATTTCAAACAACAGGTGCCACAAAAATCCAGCGTATTGTTTGCAGATTATGATATGGTGCAGTCAGAAGTAAACTGGGTGTATTCCAATAATAAATACGATCCAGCCAAAACGGCTGTAGTAGGACTTTTTAATGCATATTTCGGTGGTGGAATGGGCTCTATAGTATTCCAAACCATCCGTGAATCCAAGGCTTTGGCATATTCTACTTATGCTGTTTATAGGGGACCTAGCAAGAAAGATGATCTCTATTCAACGATTGCTTACGTGGGTAGCCAAGCAGATAAAATGAAAGAAGCTATTGCCGGAATGAATGAATTATTAAATGATTTACCGCATTCCGAAAAAGCCTTGGAAGTGGCCCGTAAGAGTATGAAGCAAGATATCGAAACCGAGCGGATCACTGAAGACGGTATCATCTTTAGTTATTTAGCCGCGAAAAAATTGGGCTTGGATTATGATATCAGGAAATCGGTATATCAAAAAATCGATCAATTGACTTTTGATGATATCAATAAATTTCATCAGCAAAATATTGCCCACAAACCTTATACATATTGTATAGTGGGATCAAAGGATAGGATTAACCAAGATTTGTTGAAACAATACGGTGATGTAAAAGTGGTTACATTGGATGAATTATTCGGATACTAATTATTTTTGATACATAATAATAAGAACCCTGCCCTGGATTTCGGGGCAGGGTTCTGTTTTTTAGAAACGTAGGAAAATCATAAGCACAATATTCATTTTCCTTCGGCGTTATTTTGATATTACATAACCTAATGAAAACTTGGATTTATAATAGTGTGCTGCCCGTGATAATTTTATTGTCGTTTTCCAGTTTCACGAGCAATGAGGATTTATATCATGTAAGACTTGATCCTGCCAGGATCGATGCAGATAAAGTGTTCTTACTGATTGATAAAACCGATTACCGGATGTATGTTTACGAAGATGTAACCTTGATCAAGATATACAAGGTTGTATTCGGAAGTAATGATTTAGGTGATAAAATTATGCAGGGAGATAAAAGAACCCCGGAAGGAACCTTCCGGATATCCAGTAAACGTTATGACAGGCGTTGGCATCGTTTTATGCTGCTGGATTTTCCCAATGATGTTTCTATCGCTAAGTTTAAACAACGGCAAGCCAGGGGGCAAGTACCTTCCGGTGCAGATATTGGAAACGGTATCGGCATTCACGGCGTAGAGGCGGCTTCCGGTATCAAGGATTATTATGTAGATCGCCGGATCAATTGGACCTTGGGTTGTATTAGTATGAAAAATGCTGATGTGGATGAATTGTATAATGTATTAAAGGTCGGCACGCCGGTGGTAATTCGTTATTAAGAGAGTTAATTTTCAACATAGCCTATGCTATTTTTATAGCAATAAGCAACGCCCTTGGTCTATCCATGGGCGTTTTTTTTGAGGTATTCTCATGGGAAGTTCGGTTCAAAATTTCAGAGATACCGGTTCGAGCTTTGAAACCGGGAGGATTCGAAACCAGGGTTGTTTTTTGAATGCGCGTTGCCAAAATATCAAAAATATTTGCTGGTTAAAGCTTCAAAACCCGGATCCACGCACTATTGAGGGCATTTACAATTATATTGAAAGCGAAAAGGCACCTACTACTGAACCATAAACCAACAACTGTAAATTTGAGTAACATTAGCGATGATTAGCCGTAATTAATCCCAGTTGCCGAACCTGTAATTTAGTTGAAAATCCAATCACAGTTTATTTGCGTACATAATTATAACAAGTCAATAAATATTACTTTTCAATTGATAGAAAGAATTTTTGAAGTTGTTCCTTTCATAGTTTAAGTTTTCATGGTTTGAGTTCCCGGGTGTATTAAACACCCGGGTTTTATATTTTCATATTAAAGATATCCTAATAAAAAAAGAGGTCATCTGCATGACCTCTTTTCCCAAATATTAAAAGATGACAAATAAACTTATGACAATCTGTTTCTTTTGATTTCTTCAACAACTCCTGGATCAAGCAAAGTAGTAGTATCACCAAGGTTATCAAGCTCATTTTCAGAGATTTTACGCAATATCCTGCGCATGATCTTACCGGAACGTGTCTTAGGCAAGCCGGAAACAAATTGAATCTTATCTGGTTTGGCAATAGGCCCGATGATCCTGGAAACAGTTTGTATGATATCCTTACGGAATAGATCCAAGTCCTTAGACATGTTTTCCAATATCACGAACGCGTAAATTCCCTGTCCTTTTACATCGTGCGGATAGCCTACCACGGCACTTTCTACCACTCCTGCGTGCATATTGATAGCATTTTCTACCTCGGCAGTCCCGATCCTGTGACCGCTTACATTTAGCACATCATCTACGCGGCCCGTGATCCTGTAAAACCCTTCTTCATCTCTCATGCAGCCGTCACCTGTAAAGTAAAGGTTCTCGTAGGTAGCAAAATAAGTTTTGCGGCATCTCTCGTGATCACCGTACGTGGTGCGGATCATGCCAGGCCATGGGAACTTGATACAAAGGTTACCGGAAACGCCGTTTCCTTCGATCTCTTTACCATTTTCATCTACCAAAACCGGTTGGATTCCAGGCATCGGAAGGGTAGCATAGCCAGGTTTTTCAGGAGTTACACCTGCGAGGGTCGTAATCATGATACCACCTGTTTCCGTTTGCCACCAGGTATCGGAGATGGGGCATCGGCCTTTACCGATATTATCTTTAAACCAGTGCCATGCTTCTTCGTTGATCGGTTCTCCCACGGAGCCTAATTTACGTAAAGAGCTGAGATCTTTATGATTTACCGGCCCTAAACCGAAGCCCATTAAGCTACGGATCGCCGTTGGTGCAGTATATAATGTAGTGACGCGGAACTTGTCCACGATATCCCAAAACCTCCCGGCATCGGGAAAAGTAGGTATCCCTTCAAACATTACAGTGGTTGCGCCGGCGCTAAGCGGCCCGTATACGATATAACTATGGCCGGTAATCCAGCCGATATCTGCCGTACAGAAAAATACTTCGCCCAGTTTATATTGAAAGGTATTGACGAATGTGTAATTGGCGTAAACCATGTAGCCGCCGCAAGTGTGGACAACCCCCTTCGGCTTGCCCGTAGAGCCGGAGGTATACAATATGAAAAGTTCATCCTCGGCATCCATCTCCTCGGCAGGACAAGACGGGTTGCCTTGTGTTTCCACGGCCTTGATCTCATCTTCCCACCATACATCGCGACCTTTTAGCATACTTACCGGGGTACGGGTGCGGGTGCAGACGATTACCTTTTTTACCGAAGGACAGCCGATTAGGGCATCGTCGATGACAGATTTTAACGGGATGTCTTTGCCGCCACGGAATGCACCGTCGCAAGTAATGACCAAGCTACATTGCGCGTCTTGTATCCTGTCAGCAATAGATTGTGCGCTGAAGCCGCCAAAAACCACGGAATGTATGGCGCCGATACGTGCGCAGGCCAAAACGGCGATGGCCAGCTCCGGGATCATGCCCATATAAATACAAATCCTATCGCCCTTTTTTACACCGTTGTTTTTTAAGACATTGGCAAACTGGCAAACCTTGTTATATAAAGTGCGGTAAGTTAAAACGCGGTGCCGTTCTTCCGGATCGTTGGGTTCCCATATAATCGCGGGCTGGTTGCCTAAAGTACCCAGGTGGCGGTCGAGACAGTTCTCGGTAATATTTAGTTTCGCCCCTTGGAACCATTTAACATCGGGATCTTTGAAATTCCATTCTAAAACACGATCCCATTTTTTGCGCCAATAAAAGTTATCAGCCACTTGTGCCCAGAATCCCTCGGGATCGGTTACACTATACTGCCAAGCCTGTTGATATTCTTCAAAGCTTTTGATTTGGTACGGATACGACATGAGTTAATATCAGTTTTTTCATTACGTGCTCTAAATTTAATAAAGATTCCCATATAATTTTAGCTATCCTTAGAATAATCGAGTATTCTCTTTGAAAATTTTCAAAAATTAACAAATGGTTGATTATGGCAATCCGCACCGTCAGTATTATAACCGGCTGCGGTTGTCATGTGAAAATGGGTTCAAAAGAATCTTAAATATTGATGGATAGGAGGGAGCCTTACCGTATGCTAAATCTTAAAAATGTTGGCTTTATTTGCTCGTCTATATAATGTGTCCCGTAAATATTTTCTTCCTTGCTATCAATATAAATATTAGATACCGGGTCGTTCAAAGTATAATGGGCAATTAAATCTCCATCCCATGTTATTTTGAAAACATCGGCTGCATTAGGCGGAATATCTTTTGGATTCGATGGAGATACTTCTTTCCCGTAGTATAAAACATATACATGATCCGCCGTGCTGAAAACCCCGGTGTTCGAGTTGTAGCTATTATGGTAATAGATGGTTGAATCATTTTTTATACCCGGGTTTAGATGATCTTCACCTGGGCCAATCAGCGTTTTCTTCAGCAACAAGCGCTTGTCATAAATCCTGATTTTATTTAGGTAAGCATCAAGCGATAAGATGCGGTCGTACTTCTCGGAAACAGCTATCAAGTCGGCAGATATACTTCTCGTGTTAAATTTTATTAAGCTATCTGGGAAAGGTTGGCCATCACCCAGCTTGATTTTGTAGATGGATTGTAAAGATGGATTTTTAAATTTTTCGATATCACTGTAATAATTATTGGAAACTACTAAGCTATCAGCATCGATAAAATCATAATCTTTTGC
Organism: Chitinophaga caeni; assembly: GCF_002557795.1. NCBI lineage: Bacteria > Pseudomonadati > Bacteroidota > Chitinophagia > Chitinophagales > Chitinophagaceae > Chitinophaga > Chitinophaga caeni. Next base: position 1,453,278 of record NZ_CP023777.1, read on the forward strand.
AAAGGTAGGAAGGGAGAAGCTTTTGGGAATATAAGCATTTTTATATCTTAATAGCGAATCCGTATTAATTTTCCGCATCTTGATATCACCAGGCATTAAATAAGTGTGTGAATAAATGTATGGCCGATGATTTTTTTTATAGAATAAATTGAATAGTAATGCTGCTGTATTTTCGTTAGGATAAGTTAATTCAAATTCTTTACGTTTATTATTAAGGTTAAAAATCTCGAAACTATTTTTGTTTATATATTCCCTGCTTACAATTACCATGGTATCATTTATCATGGAATACTGCAAGGGTTGATCGGTGTACAGATCGATGACTTCCCCGGTCAGTTTCTTTTCAACTTTAAAATCATTTATATCAAAATATTGAATCGTAGAACGGGTACCTTGATGACATGAATAAAGTATAATAGAAATTAAGAGCAATAAGAAGGGTCTCATGATAGAAAAATGTTGATTCGATAAATATTGATATGTATTTATATTGTTAAATACAGCATATAGTTAGGTTATTCAGCATATAGTAATATGCCGTTACATCTGTTGATTTCAATATGTTTTCTTGTTATTTACAAATACAGTTGTTATACCAATCAGGATGGTAAGTTTTAGTTACTAGGAAATATATATTGAATGCCGTATCAATATATACACACTTCTTCATGCATTTATAAAGCGAATATAAATGATAAAGTGTTATCAATATCTTAAAAAAAAGGCAGGCTAGCATGTAATGCTGACCTGCCTTTATATAAATTATTTGCTAAGACTTGGTTATTGAGCAATTTGCTTCAACCTTTCCCGCACGTATTTGTCGACCTCTGCATTTCTATCTTCACTGTTATTGGCTTCTTTCAAGTATAATTGGTAATATCTTTTCGCAGCTTTAGGTAGGTTCATCTTGCTATCATATATAGTGGCAATAGCGTAGGGAGTATAAGTGCCGCGGTTCATATAGTACGCTGTATCAAATTGTTTGATAGCTGTTCTGTATTGTTTCATTTGATTGAAATTATTCCCTAACGCGGAATAATAATTTCCCAGCGCATCGCTTTTGGTTTCTTCAATACAAGCTAGCAAAAGCTCGTTGCTTTTATCGTAATCATGTAATTCGGTATAGGAGAGTGCCGCGTAATACTTGACCAGCGCCGGGGCGGTTTTGAAGTACTCAAGATATTCGAAGGTTTTAATACAATCTTTATATTCTTTTAAATAGTAATTGGCTACCGCAACGTACTGAAATGCTGATGGCGACACTATATGCAGGTTTACTAATACATCCCCGAAGCTTACGACCCTTTTCATATCTTTTTGATTGTAGGCTGAACGGATCGCTACATTAATAATACTAAGTTGAGACGAATCTGTAAATAGGTATCGATTTAATATGCTATCAGCATATTTATAGTCTTTTTTATCAATTAAAATATCAGCTAAAGCACTTACGACGCGGGCGTCTTTATTATTTAGCTGGTACGCGGTTTGATAATTGGCAAAGGCTGAATCGGGCTGTTGCAGCTTGCTATAAATACTCCCCATTTGCTTGTAATAGTAATAATTGGCAGGGTTGATTTCAACCAGTTTTTGATAATAATCCACCGCCCGTTCAAACTCCTCGTTATTAGAATAGATCAAGGCAATATACTGTAAGGCTTGGATATTGCTGGAATCGAGATCTAATACCTGCTGGTAAGTGTTTCTTGAAATATTAGTTTGACCGTTAACATAGTATGTGTATGCAAGCAGGTTTAGATCTTTCACCGAATTGGAATCATACCTCGGCAATATGTATTGCAGCGCATCCCCGTATTGCTGCATCTGCATATAATCCATTACAACCGACCTGTCAATGCCGGCTTCCTGCGCCGCTGCGGGCGCACTTACGAAGATCGAAAGCAAAATAATAGCTAGGTTCCTGGTGATTTTATTCATCTTAACTAATTTTTTAGTTTATTAAAACTAAGGAATTAGTTTGAAAGGAAGAAATCGGGTTGAAAAAAATTTATCATTGTTGTCCGACTAAAAATGCTTTAAAGGTACTTGGATTCCTTACCTGGTCAAGGATATAAGCGAAGGATGATCTATTCAGCCCCGCCAACAAAACCGTGGAACTTCGCACTTTTAATCGCGAAGCCATACAGTAGCACAAAAGCTGGATCGAGCGATCAAATTGGTGGCCGTGATGGCCAATTTGTGCCTTTTTTAGTACTTTTTTGGGCAAGCAAAAAAGTACAAGAAACGAGCCGATGAACATTGAATCGAACTTTTAAGGCGATTATAATTTTTTCATTGATAATTTAGTCGGACAATAATGAAATTTTATATTTATTCATTGCCCGCGCTTTTGGTTTCGTCGGTAGGTGAAGGATATTTAAGATGTACATCTCTTTGTGGGAAGGGAATCTCGATATTGTGCTGTTGGAGGGTATAATAGATCTTGTCTAAAACTTCGCTTTTCGTGCCGAGCATATTGCTGATATCCAACCAGAAGAACAGTTGAAAATCGATAGAACTTTCACCCAGGTCCTTGAGAAAAATGAGCGGCGCCGGATTGATAAAAATGTGTTCTTGCTGTTCCAGTATTCCTGTTAATAATGTTTTTACAAGTTTCAAATCCGATCCGTAAGCAACGCCAACCACGATATCAACGCGGCGTGTCCGGTTGGAGAGCGTCCAGTTAGTTAAATGTTGGGAGATAAGATCGCCGTTGGGGATGATGATTTCCGAACCCTCAAATGTTTCGATCTTGCTTGCACGGATGCCAATTTCTTTAACGGTGCCGCTTTTGTTGCCAACATCGATTATATCGCCAATCTGTATAGGCCGTTCAAATGCGAGGATGATTCCCGAAACAAGGTTGTTAACAATATTCTGCAACCCGAAGCCGATACCGACGCCCAATGCCCCGATAATGATGGTTAACTTGTCGAACGGTATGCCGGATGCTGCAAAAGCCACGAAGATGCCGCTTCCGAGTATTACGATCCTTAGTAGCAGAACGGCGTTGCCCCATCTCGGCTTTGCCGTACCACCGCTTTTTTGCGATCCGCCGAAAAGGTATTTCATTAATTTGGACACGTATACCGCCACCGCAATCACCACGAAGAAGATCAAGATACTACTGAAACTGAAACTGCTGTTGCCGATTTTGCGCTCCACGGACAAGAAACGGGCCACTTCGCCATGAACAATATCGTATAAGTTCAGGTTGCGGGTTAGCGTAACCATCCACAGGATAGACACCGCGAAGTACAGCAGGTATTTCAGGCTCTCCTTAATCTTGTTGTAATCGAAGAATGCTGCCATGCGGCTTGTATCCTTGTTGGCTTCAATATGCAGGTATATAGCTTCTAATATTATTTTTACCACCACTACCAACACTTCGGCGGAAATCATGCTAAATAATGCCGCTACCGTTAAGAACTTGGCGAGCATTACCCTGCCGAATAAATTACATCCGGTCGCCAGCAAGAGTAATAGTATAGCCAGCGTTACAATGGCATTGGCGGTTTCCTTACGTATGCGGAAAGGTTGCCTCGCGTGCTTTACAAGGTAAATGATACTGATGGTAATCGAAAGCACCTGCACGGTAAATTGAATCCATCTTTCCGTGAAGGAGGATTGCAGCAGCAGGTTAAAAAATGCAATTACCAGGTATAAGCCCAGTAGGCATATCCAGTAATTCTTGAACCAACGCGGCCATAAGGTCCAGCAGAGTATGGTTACCGTGATGCCTTGTATCATCCACATCATTTCAAGGTAGATGATCGGCGGGTTTTCATAAACGAAAGGACCGATGGCAAATATGACTAATAGCGTTGAGAAGAAAACGCTTTTTCTTAAGTAAGAAACGTTTACCCATATGCTATTATCACCCGGATATTTTTTCGCTATCCTGCGCAGGTTAAACTGAACCCAGCAAAAAAATGCCAGCGCAATCAGCGCATTCATTATTTGTGTTTTCCAGTTATAGCGATAGTAGTAATCAAACACCCGGTTGTTTGCCGTCATCGAGACCCTGAGGTTGTCCATGATTTGTACTTTGTAATCACCGGGGCTTATCTTGAACAAATCCTTTTCTTCACGGTTCCAGATAGTCTTACGGGCGGTCTTGATCCTGTAATCCACTTCATCGAGCAGGTTGGTGATGTTGATATAATTCATCGCCACCCTATTTTGTAATAAACCGAGCCGTAGTAAAATATTCCTGTTGGCAGTATCGGCCTGCCGCCATTTTTTATCCAGCTGTTCCAGTTGGGCAAAATATAATTGCTTCAACTTGGGATCCCTGGGTAAGGAGAACAACAAGCTATCTGTCAGGATGCTCTTGATTTCCGAAGTCATACCCGAAATTTGCTTGTTATAATCTTCCAGTGAAGATTGCCAACCGCGGTTAACTTCTTCCATCTCCAGCAGTATAACCTGCAAAGCATGTACGCTCCGCATATTGAGAATATACGATCGGCCTTGAACATTGTTTTCGATCACCTCCACCAGTCGCTCCGATCTCGGTAGTTCGCCGGAGATGTTGGAGGTGTCGAAACCTCTTCGCATAGTATTATTGACCCGGTTTAGCATCCGGGTAATATTCTCAATATTGGTTAATAATGTTGACAACGACGTGTCGGCCGTTACCGCTGCGACATCTTTAGCTACTTGGTGTTGTTTTTTCTCCAAGGTGTCACTGATGCCTTGCGCAAGGCCAATTTGCGGAAGGAGTGGGATAATAACAACTAAATATACGAGCAGTAGCCGGAAAACATTCATATCAACTACGGGGATTTTAAACTATAACAGCAAGTTTCCCCTATTGTTGCTTTTCCGGTCGCGAAGCTGTTAATGTTTGACCGCCCTGCTGGTCGCGGTCAACAATCGCGATAAATGATGTTATGCCTATCGGAATATCAAGGTTAAGGCACTGTAAATACCCCGAACCGCCAGGGTTCGCCAACTGGTACCATGGATAACCGGGTGTTTCGCGGCTGGTGCCATCCCTAACATGAATTGTAAGCGATAAATACCTTATAACATTATCCCCTAAGTCCTGCATTGATTTTGCGAAATCGCAAATTACGGGGCTAAGCTGTTCCAAGGTATTACCGGGTTGGTTAATGACCATGGTAATTTGTTTTTTAAAATTTTAACAAATGTAAACATAGTTTACAATAATGTAAACTAAGGTCTAAACGTTCTCTGTGCTTTCGCAATGCTTTTTTTCAATACGAGCGTAATTACTTCGATGATTTTTTCGCTTTCCGCATTGCTGAAACCTGCCGGATTTTTAGCCCGCCGGTAAAACGTTGCTTCGCTCCATCCGCATTCTTCGCAAATAGAGTCCCTGAAAATCTTTGGGATCAATAACATGAAGCTATGAGCTTCTTGTAACAGGTTTTTATTCAAGCGCTTTTTTTGCACCATGCCTTTTGTTTTTGGGTAGTTAAAAGAGATTAATGTATCTGTTGCGTATTAAAATGTTATATTGATAAATATACTATCATCATTTTTAGTGATAAAACTTTACAATTATAACAAAAAATATTTACAGTGAGCGCGGGGTCACAAAATATAATTGATGAAGGCGCCAGGCTTAAGCAGGTAATCAAGGACCTGGGCATGACTTACGTTGACTTTGGTAGCAAGGTGAAACTCTCTAACCAGAGCGTTCACAGGTACTTTAAGAATAACTCTATCAAGCGAACTACGATCGCTAGATTTTGTAAAGCGCTGGGAATTTCGCTGGAAGAATTTTATGATTGGAAAGGTCCAAAAAGGGAGCCCGGGCAGAAGTTTCATTACGGCGAAAGACTGAAAAACCTGATCGTGGAGAGGGATATTAAGCGTAATAAACTGGCCGAAAAGATGGGGATTTCCAGGCGGGCGCTGTATAATATCTTTGAAAGGGAAGTATTTGATCCCCACTTGCTCCGTAAAGTTTGCGAAGCACTACCTATCCATGAGAGCGAATTCCTGCTAGACGCTAATTTACAAGACCCCGATCAATCTTACGAAACCGCGGAACAAGTGAAATGGCGCGAGAAATATTACCAGCTACTTGAAATCCACAATGAGCTGCTGCGGGAAAATGCGGCCTTAAGGGCAAGGCTACAAGCTTAAAATTTCCAAAAAATACATTCAAATTTATTTGTATGTGTGCGATTTTTTATTATTTTGTTATAAATTAGATCGTATCCCTATAAAAAATCGCCAACAAATGAAGAAGTGCCTGCTAGTAATCGGCTTTTGCCTTTTCGTGATGAATAGTTTCTCCCAATCAGCTCCTGACACCGATACGAAGGATTTTGAGCAATTTTGGAGCAAGTGGCAAACCGCCATCGTAAAAAAGGATTTCAATACGGTAAGCCAGTATATAGATTTTCCCTTGGTCGTGAAAAAGGGTGAAGGTACCAATTCCGTAATGACCGTTGCACGGAAGGATTTCACCATTTTTTTCAAACAATTCCTAGATCAGCCCGCACCCGGAACTCCCGGGGAAAACCGCTTCGCTACGTTGAAGGGTAAAAAGTTGCTTGATGAAGAAGATCGGATGTGGATCGAGAAGGAACTCGCCACCGTGGGGGATTTTGAATTTCAAAAGGTGGATGGAAAGTGGAAATTGATCTATATCTACGATATACCCACGGAGACATTCGCCGGGAAGTAGCGTTGCACCGGCCACCGGCTGGCAATTTTTACGGATCAATACACTTAATGATATAAGCGTAGGCTTCAAAAGCCTGCGCTTTTTATTTTAAAACTTTGTAAGGATGGAATAATAATCTAATGTTTTAAGATTAGCCAGTGTGCGGAGTATTAAAGAATGTATTTAAATGGTTTGTTATATGATGATCGGTTTTTTTCAACCTTCTCCAAATTTCTCAAAATTTATCCTGCAAAAAATATTTTTATGCCGTAGTTTTGCACGATTTTTTTGTTCGATAGGACGGGGGAATTGCAATAGGTTTTTCATTTTTTAATATAAAACTAAAAATGCCCAAAGACAACACTATTAAATCTGTTCTGATCATTGGTTCCGGTCCGATCATCATCGGCCAGGCCTGCGAATTCGACTATTCCGGTTCCCAAGCGGCACGCTCGTTACGGGAAGAAGGTATTAAAGTGATTTTGATCAACTCGAATCCTGCTACAATCATGACCGACCCCATGATGGCTGACAGGGTTTACTTGTTGCCCTTAACCGTGGAGAGTATAGAACAGATTCTGGAAGAAAACCAGATAGATGCTGTTTTACCGACCATGGGCGGCCAAACTGCCCTGAACCTTTGTAAAGAGGTAGAAGAGCTTGGCATATGGGAAAAGTATAACGTACGATTGATCGGTGTGGATGTGAAGGCCATCGACAAAGCGGAAGACCGCGAACTGTTCCGCCAATGGATGATTGAAATGGGAATTAAAGTTGCGCCTGCAAAAACGGCCAACTCTTACCTCGAAGGTAAAGAATTTGCCCAGGAGATCGGTTTCCCGTTGGTTATCCGCCCTTCATATACCCTGGGTGGTACCGGCGGCGGTTTCGTGCACAGCAAAGATGAACTTGATGAAGCGCTGAACAGGGGCTTGAAAGCTTCCCCTATTCACGAGGTGTTGGTGGAAAAAGCTGTATTGGGATGGAAAGAGTTTGAACTGGAATTGTTGCGCGATGCCAATGATAACGTCGTGATCATCTGTACCGTGGAAAACTTTGACCCGATGGGTGTTCATACCGGTGATTCCATCACGGTAGCCCCGGCTATGACTTTGAGCGATACCGCGTTCCAGAACATGCGTAACATGGCCATCAGGATGATGCGCGATTTAGGAAATTTCGCAGGTGGCTGTAACGTTCAGTTTGCTTTGAACCCGGAGAATGAAGAACTCATCGCCATCGAAATCAACCCGCGTGTTAGCCGCTCTTCGGCTTTGGCTTCTAAAGCAACGGGTTACCCCATCGCTAAAATCGCTGCAAAATTAGCGATCGGTTACACTTTAGATGAGCTGAAAAACCAAATCACGCAATCAACTTCTGCATTTTTTGAACCGGCACTCGATTATGTAATCGTCAAAATGCCGCGTTGGAACTTCGATAAATTTAAAGGAGCCGACCAAACCCTGGGATTGCAAATGAAATCCGTAGGAGAGGTAATGGCGATCGGCCGCACCTTCCCCGAGGCTTTACAAAAAGCTTGTCAGAGCTTGGAGAACGATGCGATCGGTTTAGGTTATTACGGTAAATCCCTGATGAAGAATGAAGAGCTGCTCGAAAAGATCAAAACCCCGACCTGGGATCGTATCTTCCGTTTGAAAGATGCATTGATGGCCGGAGTGTCCGTAAAATCTATCCACCAGCATACACATATCGATCGTTGGTTCTTACACCAGATCAACGATCTCGTAAATATGGAAAAACAATTGGAGGAACATGATCTTGAAACAGTGCCGGTTGGCTTGTTGAAGGATGCTAAGAAATTAGGTTTCTCTGATAAACAATTGGCACACCTCTTCGGAAATTGCACGGAAGATGATGTGTACGAAAAACGTAAAGCGCTCAATATCGTCCGTACTTACAAGATGGTAGATACTTGTAGCGCCGAGTTCGAAGCCAAAACGCCTTATTTCTACTCTGCTTTCGACCAGGAGAATGAAAGCATTGTAACCGGTAAGAAAAAAATCGTTGTACTCGGTTCCGGTCCTAACAGGATCGGTCAAGGTATCGAATTTGATTACTGCTGTACGCACGGTTTACAAGCGATCCAGGAATCTGGATACGAAGCCATCATGGTGAACTGTAACCCTGAAACAGTTTCCACGGATTTCGATATGGCCAATAAGCTGTACTTCGAACCGGTATTCTGGGAGCACCTCTGGGAGATCATCGAACTGGAAAAACCAGAAGGTGTAATCGTTCAGTTGGGTGGCCAAACTGCCTTGAAACTCGCTCGCAAACTGGAAGAAAAAGGTATCCGCATCATCGGGACTTCTTTTGATAATATGGATATCGCGGAAGACCGCGGCCGTTTCTCCGACATGTTGAAAGAGCTGGGTATCCCTTATCCTAAATATGGTACCGCTTACACCACGGATGAAGCGATCGAGGTGGCCAAGGAAGTTGGATACCCTGTTTTGGTGCGCCCTTCTTATGTACTGGGTGGCCAAAGAATGCGTATCGTGATCAACGAGGAGGAGTTGGAAAAATCTGTACTCAGCCTCCTGAAACATTTACCGGGCAATAAAATCTTGATCGACCACTTCTTGGATCGTTGCCAGGAGGCGGAAGTGGATGCCATCTTCGATGGGGAAAACTTCCACGTAATGGGCGTGATGGAGCATATCGAACCGGCCGGTATTCACAGTGGTGATAGTAACGCCGTATTGCCTGCCTTCAACCTGAGCGCGATGGTGGTTACGACGATGGAGTACTACGCTGAGAAGATCGCCAGGGCCTTGAACATCAAGGGATTGATCAATATCCAGTTTGCCATCAAGGATGGCCAGGTGTATGTGATCGAAGCTAACCCGCGCGCTTCCCGTACAACGCCGTTTATCGCGAAAGCATACCAAGTTCCTTACCTGAACATCGCTACCAAGGTGATGTTGGGCGCTAAGAAATTGACCGACTTCAACATCGAGAAGAAGTTAGAGGGTTTCGCCATCAAGGAACCGGTATTCTCTTTTAACAAATTTCCGAACGTAGTAAAAGAACTAGGTCCTGAAATGAAATCTACCGGTGAAGCGATCCGCTTTATCAAAGATTTAAGGGATCCTTACTTCAGGACTTTGTACAAGGAGAAAAGTATGTACTTAAGTAAGTAAATTCTTTATAATAATGTTTTGAAAAGTCCTGCTAGCAAGCGTTAGCAGGACTTTTATTTTCCCGTGGGTTTTTGTTAATGTTGGTTTTACTACGATGAAATTTTCTTAATTTATGAGATGAATCGTTTTGTTAACCCGTGGCACCGGGCGCCACTCCTACGCCTGTTGTTGCCATTCCTGTTAGGCGTAATCTGCGCCCTAAATATCGAGTTGGAATTGCAATGGCTGCCTTGTTTGTGGTTGCCCACCTTAATCCACGTTTTAAGCTGGAAATACTTAGCTATCCAATGGAGATACCGCCTGCGATCTTTGCCGGGGATAGGGATCGTATGCCTGTACTTTTGTTTAGGCGCTATGGCGGTAATTTCAGCAGATACCAGGCGGGCTCCGGCGTATATCAACAACATCAAGGGAAATGCTTTTGGATGGGTCGTTGAAATTCTAGAAGATCCGTTGCCAGGCGCCCGCTCCGCGAAATCATTAGTGAAAGTCAGGGCCTGCCTTCGCCAAGACGGGCTATTTGAAAAAGCTACGGGAAAGATAATGTTGTATTGGAGTTTAGATAGTCGCCTTCCCGGGATGGGGGAATGTGTGCTTATCCAAAATCGACTGGAGAGCTTTGCTCCAAATGGTAATCCTGGGGCTTTTGAATATAAAGATTACATGGCTTTACGGCGGGTATACCATCAACAATATATTCCCACTAAAAAATGGCGGCTTGTAAGTCATGCGAACCCCTATAAAATTACTTGGCAATTGAACAGGGTTAAAAGCTATTGTTTACAAGTTTTAAGGAAATATATACCCGGGAAGCAAGTTGGTTTGGCCGAAGCTTTACTGCTTGGCTACCGGGCCGACTTGGCCAGGTCGGCTATTGCTGGTTACGCAGGAACGGGAATCATACATATTATTGCTATTTCGGGTTTACACCTCGGGCTAATTTACCTATCATTATTGAAGCTGTTAACGATGGTATTACCCGGTAACCGGGGAAGGATATTGAAGGGCTTGATTATCATTATTATTTTATGGCTATTTTCATTAATAACCGGGGGAAGTCCGTCAGTACTACGTTCTGCACTTATGTTCAGCTTGGTAGTTACCGGGAAGTTCTGGGTAACGAGGCGCGGATTTATATTTAATACGCTGGCGGCCTCCGCTTTTTTCCTCGTTTTATATGAACCGTATTATCTTCTGAATGTAGGTTTTCAACTCTCATACATAGCGGTGTTAAGCATCTTGTTATTCCAGCCGGTGGTTGCTGGTTTATGGAAACCAAAGCTGTTACCAATGAAGAAAATTTGGGAATTGATTTCCGTGACATTAGCTGCACAGGTAGGCACCTTGCCGATCTGTTTATTTTACTTTCATCAATTCCCGCTTTATTTCTTACCGGCAAATTTGTTAAGCATTCCTGCGGCGACAATTATTTTGTATAGTTTATTGTTGCTAATGCTATGCTCTTGGATGCCTTTCGCTGCAAAAATTCTTGGTATGATATCAGGAAATTTGATTCAATATTTTGATACCTATAACCAGTTATTGTATCACCTACCCGCTGCCGTAATTGAAAATATCCGCCTCGATAGGTTAGGCTTATTCATTAGCATTTTCCTGGTCATATTTCTATTATTAGCCTGGAAGTATACCCTGAGATGGGCTGCTTGGTCCTGCTTATATTGTATCCTGGCCTTAATAGGGAACTTAAGATGGAAACAATACCTGGAGGCACATCAAAGGAAGTTCATTATTTATAATTGCAGGGATGCATTGGTTATGGACTTAATATCTGGAAGCGATGCATTTACAAACCGGGTAAAAGAAATACCTGCAAGTGTTGTTCAAGCAAGAAAGGCATTGGGCATACGAAAATTGACACATATAAATAATTTTGCATTTAATGCAGATGGGTTAAAAGTACTGGTGATTAATAGCACATTTACCCGGCCATCGGCAGGGAGAGGTAAAAAGGTCGAGTTGGATTATATCGTGATTACCCGGGGAGCAAAGTTGCATATGGAAGCGTTAACATCCGTTTACACATGTAAAATGATAATATTTGACAGCCGTTTACATATCAGGCAAGTAGAAAAATGGAAAAGTGAATGTAACAAATTAACTTTGCGCAACTTTTCTATTCAACGCGAAGGAGCGTTTGTAATAAACTTCTAATAATTTCAGTTCAATGCAAAAGCAAATTAAATCGGCCCTGATCTCCGTTTTCTATAAAGACAACCTGGAGAATATCGTAAAGAAATTAGGGGAACAAGGCGTAACTATTTACTCTACGGGTGGTACCCAAACATTCATTGAATCTCAAGGGGTGCCTTGCGTAGCGGTGGAATCGCTCACTGCCTATCCTTCAATTTTAGGTGGCCGCGTTAAAACTTTGCATCCAAAAGTGTTTGGCGGTATTTTGGCCCGCAGGGAAAATCCACAAGACTTGGAGCAGTTGAAACAATACGAAATCCCTGAAATCGACCTTGTAATTGTAGATTTATACCCATTCGAAGAAACCGTTAAGAATACAAGTGAAGAACAGGCTATTATCGAAAAAATAGATATCGGCGGTGTTTCTTTGATCCGTGCAGCCGGTAAAAATTATAAAGACGTTGTCATTGTAGCTTCGAAGGATCAATATGCCGATCTTGAAAAAGCGCTGGTTGAAAATAATGGTGCTACTAATTTGCAAGAACGTAGGCAATTTGCTGCAAAAGCCTTCGAAGTTTGCGCTCATTACGATGTGGCCATCGCGCAATATTTCCTCAAAGAAGCGGAAACAACCGATTATTTCCAGGTTTCCGTTCCGGTAGGGCAAGTATGCCGCTACGGAGAAAATCCACACCAGCAAGGTACCTACTTCGGTAAGTTGGACGAAACGTTCAATAAATTGCACGGTAAAGAGCTTTCGTACAACAATATGGTGGATGTGGATGCTGCTTGCCAGTTGATCAACGAGTTTGAAGAAACAACTTTCGCGGTGATCAAGCATACAAACGTTTGTGGAATTGCTTCCCGTTCAACATTGAAAGAAGCTTGGGTCGATGCCTTGGCAGGTGATAAAGAAAGCGCTTTCGGTGGTGTTTTAGTTTGTAATGTCAATGTAGATAAAGAAACAGCAGCTTTGGTAAATGAGATTTTCTTCGAAATCTTGATCGCTCCCGGTTTTGATCAAGAGGCATTAGAGATATTACAATCCAAGAAAAATCGTATCCTGTTGCAGCAGAAACAAGCCGTGAAGCCTGCTTCCATGTTTAAAAATGTATTGGGCGGCGTATTGGTGCAGGACAATGATGAAGGCAATTACAAAGAGTGGAATGAAGTGGGTGCGCAAGCAGCTACAGCAGCCCAAAAAGCGGATCTTGCTTTCGCGAATATCGTTTGTAAACACCTGAAATCCAATGCTATCGCTTTAGTAAAGAATAAGCAATTGGTTGGTAAAGGCTGTGGTCAAACTTCCAGGATCGATGCACTGCGTCATGCGATTGAGAAAGCGGGTCAATTCCAATTTGATCTAAATGGCGCCGTGATGGCATCCGATGCATTCTTCCCCTTCAATGATTGTGTCAGTATTGCACACGAAGCCGGGATTACTGCCGTGATCCAGCCGGGTGGTTCCATCAGGGACAATGATTCTATCGATTTTGCCAAACAAAATGGTATGGCGATGGTAATCACAGGCATGCGCCATTTCAGGCACTGATAATTTAAAATAGAGAGGAGAATCTCCATATAAAGCGCCTTGGTAATCAGTACCGAGGCGCTTTCATTTTTAGTGGTTTTAACAGGCTGTTTCAAAAAAAATGGTTACTTTGGAAGGGTATTTTCGATCTAGATGAAGTTTATTCAAGAGAACATATTGCAAGACGCCAGCGATGATTCCCTCATCCGGAAATATAAATCCACGGGGGAATTAGATTATTTGGCTGCCTTGTACCAACGCTATATGGGCCTTGTTTACGGGGTATGCTTGAAATACTTCGATGAAGAATCTAGTAAGGATGCCGTAATGCTAATATTCGAGGAGTTAATCCAAAAGCTAAAGCAACATGAAGTGCAAAATTTTAAGAGCTGGCTCCACGTGCTCACGCGCAACCATTGCCTTATGAAAATACGCTCCGCTAAAAATAAGGAATCACTCGTAATTACCGGTCACCCGGTTATGGAATCAGGGGAAATTCAACATCATGAAAATGGAAATAACCTGGAAGATAATCTCCAGGCGATGGAAAAATGCCTTGAAACATTGCCTGTAGAGCAAAAAGAAAGCGTTAACCTGTTTTATTTACAAGAAAAAAGTTACAGGGAAATCGTGTCTATCACGGGTTATGAGATGAATAAAGTAAAAAGCTATATACAGAACGGCAAAAGAAATTTAAAAAATTGCATGGATAAACAGCATGGCCAATAGTAATCAACATATTGAACCTACCCCGCAAAACATCCAAAAGTACCTCGATGGGAAATTGGATGATAAGGCTATGCATGACCTGGAAAGACAAGCTTTGGATGATCCCTTCTTAGCGGAAGCCCTGGAAGGTTACGCGGAAAGGGATTTTGATCAATCTAAAAACCTGGATGATCTGAATGCCCGCTTGCAAGCCAGGGTCGTGGAAAGTGGTGGCTCCGAAATGCCGTTGATCGTAAACATTAATAAGAAAAGAAAGGTTGATTACCGTTGGGCAGCAGCGGCAGTAATCCTCGTACTCTTATCTGTCGGCTCTTTCTGGGTATGGGAAAGGGAAACAGGAAATAGCGCCAAGGTGGCCCAGGAAATTGTTGTTGCACCGAAAGTTGAGAAGGACAGCGTTAGTAATTCTCCCGGTGTAGATAATGTAGATAATGTTAGGCTAAGAGAGAAATCCAGTCCTAAAGAAATTAAGGAAGACAATAAGGCAATCAAGGATGCAAAACCTGAACAACCGCCGTTTGAAGGAGAGGCAAAGCCTAACAAGGCAGAGGCGCCGCCCGCAATGTCGGAAGTAAGTCCTGCCGCGCGGGATGCAAAACAGGCTTACGCTAAGCGGGAAGGAAATAGCGCCGGGTTGATGCAATACAAGGCGAAAATGCCAAGTAAAAATGCAGGTAGGCAAATTGCATTCGGCTTAAAACCTAATAAGATAGATACGATTCTTATCATGAGATCCACTGCAGCTAGCTACCTTGACACGATAGGTGAGATGAAAGGAAAGTTGATAGGTAAAGAATTAGAATATGGAAATGGTAAATATGTGGATGCATACCTTGTAGATAAATTCACCAATGATGCGATTGCCAATGTGCTGATTAAAAGCAAAAGCAATCAAAGTTATACCCGCACCGACTCCTCGGGGAAATTTAGAATGCTGGTTGATGATGCCGGGGATCAGAACTTGACCTTTGCGATGCAAGGTTTTGATGATAAACGGGTGGAGTTAAATAACCGTAATCAAGATTTATTTGTTTACCTGGATAGGAAAGGGAAAGGATTTTATGGCAATGCCGGGAATGGTGATATAGAAATGAATGAACCTATTCAAATTACTGCCATAGGCACAAGTCCACTAATTGGAAGGGATGCTTATAAACTGTATCTCGCCACACAACTTCATCATGCCGGGCTTCCTTCAAAAAGCGGTACCATGATGTTCTCATTTAAAGTGAAAGGAAATAGTGGTGAAGTTTCGGGATTGAAGTTTTTGAAAAGTATTTCAGCCGAGTATGACAGGGCTGTTAAAAAGATAATCGAAAAGGGTTCAAATTGGCAAGTGCCCGCAGATGGTAGCGATACAGAAGTACACGTTACCTGGAAACTCTATACAAAATAATCCCCGGGAATAGCTATCCGCCATGTTTCAATAATCGAGAAATACCGTTAACCGCATGTTTACTCCACCATCATTATTGAATGATCTATTATTAAAATAATTGAACTATATAATTTAAATTATTTTAATAATAAAAAATTGAGCCTGAACTTTACAGTCTTGTTTATAATTAAAAAGCATTGTTGTCCGACTAAAAATGCTTTAAAGGGGCAGATGAACATTGAATCGAACTATTGAGGGATCAAATTGCTCCCCGGTTAAAATTTAGTCGGACAACAATGATTAAAAACCATAAAATATGGAATATAGAAGACTTGGAAGTTCGGGCATGAAGGTGCCTGTATTGAGCTTAGGCACGGGGACTTTTGGCGGGACGAATGAATTTTTTGGACGCTGGGGGCAAACCGGGATCCAAGAAGCTTCCCGTTTAATAGATATTTGTTTGGAAAGGGGGTGTTAATTTTTTCGATACTGCCGATGTTTATTCCTTGGGAGTCTCGGAAGAAATTCTTGGCGCCGCAATAAAAGGAAGAAGGGAGAAAGTAATCATCTCTACGAAAGGAACATTTGAGATGGGGCCGGGTGTCAATGAAAAGGGTGCATCGAGGTTTCATTTAGTAAATGCTGTAAATGATAGTTTGAAACGGCTGGGGACGGATTATATCGATATCTACTTCATTCACGGTTTTGATAATAATACACCCATCGAGGAAACATTAAGAACGCTCGATATGCTTATTAAGAGCGGGAAGATCAGGTATATCGGTTGTTCCAACTTCGCGGCTTGGCAGTTAATGAAATCCTTGTCAATCTCAGAAAAACTTAACCTGGAAAAATTCGTGATTTACCAAGGCTATTATTCCTTGATAGGGAGGGATTACGAGCAAGAACTATTACCGTTGATTAAGGACCAGGGCTTGGGTTTGATGGTATGGAGCCCCCTCGGTTGGGGAAGGCTAACTGGGAAGATAAAACGTGATCAACCGGTAGCTCCGGGCCGCATTCAATCGGGCGGGGCAGTTGGTTCACCTCCTGTTGATATCGAATTGGTTTATAATGTTGTAGATGTCTTAGAGCGAATTGCAGGTGAAAGAAACAAAACGATATCGCAAGTAGCTTTAAATTGGTTGTTGCACCGCGATTCTGTTTCCAATATCGTCATCGGCGCAAGGAGCGAAAGCCAGTTAATCGAGAACCTGGATTCGGTAAATTGGGCGTTAACAGGGGAAGAGCTCCTGGAACTGGACGATATTTCCAGGCAGGCTCCAATTTATCCTCATTGGGTGGGAGCGCGCTAGGCCCGGTTAAGATAAATAAAATAGGGTCATCATAACTAGCTCTAAGAAGCTCATTATGTTGACCCTGTTAAAATAATTTATTTTAATGCTTCAATATACCAGCTATTTTCCACCCCGTTTTTCTTTCCAAAGTTGGTTGAAGGATTTAGGCGAAAAAATCGGCAATTCCCTGTCGTCTTCACCCCAGGCTTTACGGAAGAAACGTTTCATGAAGAAATTTTTCGTATTGCCGCTCACTAAATTCATCATCCTGCGGCTTAAGCTCACCTGTTTCCAACCAAACCAAGCCATTTTCTCACTGCCCGAAGTATAATTTTCTTCGACGGCTTTATGCCTATTATGCAATAATAATTCGTGCAGGTTAATCCTTACGGGGCAAACTTCCGTACAATTACCGCATAAAGATGATGCGTAACTGAGGTGCATATATTCTTCCATCCCTCTCAAATGCGGTGTGATTACTGCACCGATAGGACCGCTGTAAGTAGTTTTATAAGTATGCCCACCTATATTTTTATAGACGGGGCAAGCATTCAGGCAGGAACCGCAGCGGATGCAGTAAAGGCTTTCGCGAGCCACGGTATCGGCAAGGATGTTGGTACGACCGTTGTCGATCAATATCACGTACATTTCATCCGGTCCGTCTGGCTCTGTTTCTTGCTTTGGGCCGGAAAGGATCGTATTATAGGAAGTTACTTTTTGCCCTGTTCCGAAGGTTGCTAGTAATGGCCAGAATAAGGCAAGGTCTGATAATGAGGGTATTACCTTTTCAATACCAACCAGCGCGATATGTGTTTTGGGAAAAGTGGTCGTTAACCTACCATTTCCTTCATTTTCGGTAACCGCGATACCGCCGATATCGGCAATAATGAAATTTGCCCCGGTGATACCTACTTCGGCTTCAAGATATTTTTTACGGAGTTTATCGCGGGCAACTAGCGTGAGTTGTTCCGGGTTCAAAGCCGGTTCTGTACCGAGTTTTTCATGGAACAATTGCGCGATATCTTCCTTGCTTTTATGCATAGCCGGGGTTACGATATGGTAAGGCGGTTCATTATCCATTTGCTGGATATATTCACCGAGATCCGTTTCTATGCTTTCTATACCATTTTCTTCAAGGAAAGCATTGATATGAATTTCTTCCGTGGCCATAGATTTACTTTTCACCACGGTTTTGCAATTTTTAGCTTTGCAGATGGCTAAAATTTCCTCACGGGCATGCTGTGCATCTTCGGCCCAAATTACTTTACCACCGCGGCGAGTGAAATTCATTTCAAAATCTTCCAATGATTTATCGAGATGCTCGATAGCTCTCCACTTGGTATTTTTAGCTCTTTCACGTGCCGTCATTAATTCAGAAAACTGGAGTTTCCCATTCTTGACAGCAGCATTATATTTACCAATATTAAAATTGATGGTATTCCTGTGATTCAGATCCTTTGCTTTCAGCTGACTTTCTTCTAAGAAGTTCGTTGCTAATTTGCTCATAAGCCCAATTGGTAATGAATTGATGTAGTAAAGATAGACAACTTTACCTGTTAAGATTTAATACCGAATTAACCGATCCCGGGAAATATTTCGCCCTTTAGCGGTAAATAACAACAGTTATTAAATAATTGTTGCAAAATCTAAGCCATAAGTTGATATAAAGCTCATTATTGATCTTTATGTTGGTTCTGCGCTATCTTGTCGAGAACTTCATAAAATTCTTCCCCGTATTTGCGGATGATAGCATTTTTAAGAAACCTGTATACCGGCACTTGTAATTTGTTACCATTTTTACACGCGGGTTTACAGATATCCCAACGATCGTAATTTACTGCTTCAAACCCCGGATATTTAGTAATCCGGATAGGGTAAAGATGGCAGGAAACCGGTTTCTTATAATCGATTTTTCCATCGTTAAAAGCTTGTTCTATACCGCAGCCCACGATACCTTTATCATCTATCGTTGCATATGCACAAATACCGCCGTTTACAAGGGGAGTCACGTATCCATGCTCATCATCAACGGTGTGAAAACCTTGTTTTTCTATTTCCCTTATGCCTTCAGCCCTTAGGTAAGGCTTTACTATGGGGTAGATTTGAGGTAAAACGTCCAATTCGGAGGCTTCTAAGGGGGCGCCACAATCACCTGCCACACAGCACGCACCTTTACATGCAGTGAGGTTACACACGAAATTCTTCTCTATCAGCTCATCGCTGATGTACTTATCATCAATTACAATCATGTTGCACAATTAACTGCTACCCCTCCCGGGAATTAGCATTCTCTATTGCAAAGGTAAGATGTATTTATTTCCATTTTAACGTTTCTACCAAATGATACATATCTGCCTGTAAAAAGTTGATGACCGGTTGCAGGGAATCGGCATTTGGCGGCGCATAAAAATAAAGTGCGCCCCTTATAAAGTGCTTGGTGGAATCCGTAGCGAAAAATTGTTTCGCGGAAGCCGCATTACCGCCCACGTTATAATACAGGCCGTACACATTGTTTGGGGTACTAAATTCCTGCTCATCAATATAGGAGGCTTTGTAAGTATGCTTGTAGGTTAATTTGAAAGCGTCATCGACCAGGTTTTCAAAAGAGTTACGCTTATTGGCGCCGATAATCTTATAGCTCATGTATAATTTGCTGTGAAACTCCGGGAACTCGATATTGATCCAGTAAGGATTTTCTGCTTTCTCATCAAAAAAGGTGGTATCCTTCACGATGTTAGCATAAGTTGGATATTCAAACGTATACGGGTACCCGGGTTCGTTGAATAACCGGTACGATTTTTCGGGCAATTCGATCAGGAAATATCCTTTAGGCTTGGGAGTGTAATTGTTTTGGCAGGCAACGAAGGCACTGCAAAAAAATAATATAATTACTAGGAACTTGGCTTTCACGCTGTACTTATTCATTTTCTAATAAACCGGGATTCATGCTCACCTGGATTTTTTCGATACGCATCTTTGTGACCTCCAAGATAGTAAAATCGAAGTCTTCATAGGTAATAACGCTGTTTTCCTCGGGGAATTTTCCCGCTAATTCTAAAATTAATCCCCCGAGGGAATCACTTTCTCCTTTTACGGATTCGAAAGTATCGGGAGAAATATTCATTATCCTGCAAACGTCATTTAGCATCGTTTTGCCTTCGAACACGTAGGTATGGTCATCAACCTTGTTGAAATTAAACTCATCTTCATCAAACTCGTCCTTGATATCACCGATTACTTCCTCGATGATATCTTCTAAAGTTACGATGCCGGATGTACCCCCAAATTCGTCTACGACCACGGCAAAATGCATATGCCGCGTTTGAAATTCGTTCAATAAATCCTCGATTAATTTATGTTCGTGTACGAAAAAAGGTTGCCGCATCGTTTCGTGCCAATCAAAATCATCGCCTTTGTCAACATGGGGTAGCAAGTCCTTAGTATGGATTACTCCGACTATAGTATCCAGGTTACCCTTGTAAACTGGGAGCCGGGAATAATGTAATTCGGCCACCTGCTCTACGACTTTCGAAAAAGGAAGATCATATTCCAGCCCGCTTACATCTAAACGGGTATGCATAATTTGCTTTACCTCGATATTGCCGAACTTGAGAATGCCGCGGACGATATTTTTCTCTTCCTGGGAAGCGCCGGGGTCAACACTCATTTCTATCACTTCGTCAATCTCGTGATAGTTAACAGGTTTAAGGCTCCTGTTAAAAACTTTATATTCAATGGTATCGCCCATGGCCACGAAAAAGTCGCTTAGGGGTTCTAGCGTGGCATGAATGATATGAACGAACCATGCGAAATAAGTTGCGAAACGGATGTTATTTTGAGCCGCCCATGTTCTTGGTAAAATTTGACCGAAGAACATGAGTACGAAAAGGATGATGATAATGCGAAGCATCACGGAGATCACGATCATGTTTTCCAGCGCCTCCATCTGGGTGATAAGGTAATTGGTTACCAAGACGAAAGCTATTGCCACGACGATTTGGGCAATATGCATGGAAGCCAGCAAGGATTTAGGTTTTTCCAACAGCTTGGTAATGAGTTTGCCGGAAGCATTTTGCCGGGTTTTAAGGACGTTCAAATCCTTGTAATTCATGGAGAAAAAAGCTACTTCCGCACCGGAAACGATGAAGGACAGCATCAGTAAAACCAGTATTACCAGCAGGAATACGACAATATTCGGCGTAGGTGTGCCGGCAACTTGTAATAGGGTAGCAATTAAGGGCATGGTATCTGCCTGATGATGAACCAAGGGTATACGCTTTGATCAACAATAAATTTAAAAAAATAATGGGAAAGAAGTCCCTGTTAAAATTACATGGAGTTACTTTCCCTATATACAAATATAAGTAATGTACCCATTTGACATGGTACATTTAATTGAAAGATATCAATGTTTTCCAGCCTAGAACGGGAGATCGTCTGAAGGTTCGTTCATCGGGGGAATGTCCATGCTGCTGTATCCTTCGCTGCTTCCGGAGCCGGATTGCGAAGACATGGAATGATCGCCGTTGTGAACGTCGATCCTTTTGTCGAGCATGACAAGGTTATCCCCTACCACTTCGGTAGCAAATTTTTTGTTCCCTTCCTTGTCCTCCCAACTGCGGGTGCGCAATCTTCCTTCGATATAAACGAGACTACCTTTGTGGAGGTATTTCTGGGCTAATTCTGCCAGTCCTCTCCATAAAACTACGGTATGCCATTCCGTCTGCGAGATCAGTTTACCGGCCCTGTCTTTAAAAGTTTCTGTTGTGGCTAAGGAGAATTTTGCTACGGCAATGTTGCCTTCCAAAAACTGAACATCGGGGTCTCTTCCTAAGTTTCCAATCAGTATTACTTTATTAACACCTCTCATGGTTGTAGGTTTTAATAATCTAGTGATGATATGTTCTTCTAAGTATTAATTTATCGTCCTTTCTAAAGTTAATGTATTTCTAATCAACTTTAAAAAAAAGTACTGCCCCAATGGGAAATAATTTGAGCCGTATTACAGCTTAACACGTCTTACGGTCATATAGTTTGAAATTATTACAAAGAAGCTGCCAAAAGTTACAGCAGTTGTAATTGGTTATTTTGAAGGTAATCCAGGATAATCTTGGGGAAGGCGTAGTTATCTAAGGAGTTTAAAGGTACCCACTGGAAACCTTGCGGCGCCTGGATCCGGCTTTTCAAGGCAAGCCTGATAAATTGGGCATGGATTGTTTGGTGTGTTAATTTTTGCTTGAACAAAGGGGAGAGGGTAAAGCTACCGTTAACAACCGTTCCGACGATCTCCCGCGATTGTTCCAAGATCGTTTGGGCAGGAAGGATTTCGGGCGATTCCACGGGGATAAACTCATGTAAATTTTGCCAAATATCCTTACCGGGACGTTTTTGTATCAAAACTTGTTGATTATAAATAGCAACAATATAAAAGAAGTATCTATTTTTTACAGTTAATTTCTTAGATTTAAGGGGAAGTTTGTTGACTTGGTTGGTTAGAAAGGCAATACACTTAGTGGCAAGCGGGCATTCGAGGCAATTGGGTTGCTGGGGTTTGCAGACAACCGCGCCAAAATCCATAATGGCTTGGTTATAGACGGCCGGTTTATTCACCGGCAACAGGTTTTGGGCTGTTTCCGAGAAGATTTTCTTGCCTTCGGTCGTGTCAATCGGGGTATCTATCCCGAAAAAGCGGGCTAAGACCCTGTAAACATTTCCATCGAGTACCGCGTAAGGAAGGTTGAAAGCAAAAGAGGCAATTGCTGCCGCCGTATACGATCCGATGCCTTTTAGCGTTGTAATAGTATGGTAATCATTGGGAAAGATGCCGTTATAATCGTGAACGATACTGCGGGCGGCCGCTAACATGTTTTTGCAACGGGCATAATAACCCAGCCCTTGCCATAACCGGAAAACCTCCTCATCGGGGGCGGCGGCCAGATCAAAAACAGTCGGGTATTTAGAGGTAAATGCCTCGTAATAGGCGCGACCTTGTTCAACCCGGGTTTGTTGTAGCATGATTTCAGACAACCAGATCTTGTAAGGATCTTTTTCTCCTTTCCAAGGCATCGTACGTTGATTGGAATCCCGGTTCCATGAAAGTAGTTGGGAAGAAAAAAATTGATGGTTGTTGTTCATTTACACAAATTGTTTATATATGTTTATGTTTTTTTATATATATTCGTGTACCTAAAAGATACGCTTCTCATCGTATGGTTTAAGTGAAACCCTGAATTGGAGTACAAAGAAACGTAAAATAAAAGGTTACTATTTATAAGAAAAATGTTTAAATTTTAGTTGCTTAAAATTCAGCAATTAATTATTTTTTAATAACTTTACTACAAGTAATCCTCCGCTTCATTATGAGAAAAGCAGATTTAATTAATAACATTGCTGAAAAAACCGGCATCCCCAAAGTAGATGTGTTAGTAACACTAGAGGCCATGTTTAAGGAGGTGAAAGAAGCTTTGGCAAATGGCGAGCACATTTATATCAGGGGTTTTGGCAGTTTTATCACGAAGAAACGCGCGGCTAAGATCGGCCGTAACATTAAGAAGAATGTTGCCGTGGAAATTCCCGAGCATTACATTCCGGCCTTTAAGCCATCTAAAGAGTTCGTTGCCGAGGTAAAAAAGTTGAAAAGTTCGTAACTTCGCAGCCTAAAGTAAATTAGGGTGCAAAAGAAACAACTATTACTTATCTCGGCCGGCGTAATTATCCTGGTTGCTTTATATGCTTTTGGGCGTACAGTGCCGTCGCACGAAAATCATGATCATGGTCAAGCGCCTGCAATGGCTGCAGGTGATGGGCAAACTGTTGCCGTTGCCAACTTCGAAGATTTACTCCTGGAGGCAAAAAAACGGATCCCCGCCGAAAAGCTAACCCAGATTGAAGCGCTTGAACACGCGGTGGTTAGGGGAGATGTACATCATCAAGAAATTGCTGTCAATAAACAATTAGCTGCCGTTTGGGATACCTTGAACGAGCAGCCTATTGCCGCTTATTACCTCGGGAAAGCAGCCGAGTTGGAAAATTCGGAAAAAAGCCTCACCTTTGCGGCCAATTCGTTTTTAAACCACATGGGGCATATTCAAGATCCCGCCGTGGCACAGTGGATGGCCAACAACGCAATGGAACTCCTTACGAAAGCGAATGAGATCAATCCTTCGAACATTGATGTTAAAATCCAACTAGGTCAACTATTGGTGACTTCTTCTGAACCAATGAAGGGCATCGGTATGTTGATGGAGGTGGCTAACACGCATCCTGAAAATGTAGAAGTTCAATTGATCCTCGGCAACTTTGCAATTCAATCCGGCCAGTATGATAAAGCGATTGAAAGGATGAATAAGCTCTTGCAGAGGGATCCCGAAAACCCGAAAGCGCTCTTCCTTCTCGGTGAAGCGTATAGGAATAACGGGCAAATCGATAAAGCGAAAGAAGCTTTAGTTGCTTGTAGAAAACTCATCAATGACCCGGCATTAGCCGCGGAAATTGATGATTATATAAATGAATTACACTAATTTTTTTTGATAATCACTAAAATTTTTTGAGTATGCCTTGCGGTAAGAAAAGAAAAAGACATAAAATTGCTACCCATAAAAGGAAAAAAAGGCTGAGAAAAAATCGTCATAAGAAAGGCAAGAAATAATTTTTCTCCTGTTCCACGCCATATTATTTTGGCGTAGCCGGATAAATTTTTATACATCCTGCATGATTTTGGCTAACTTGCTAAGGTCATGCAGGTCTTTTTTCGGTAACCCGAAAATTATATTCCAAGCACTACCTGCATATATCACTAAACCCTTAAGCAATCCATCAAAAATTCGAAAGTGAATAGCAGCAGGATTCCCTGTGCCTGCTAATTCGCTATGAAAATGCTGTGAATCGTATTCATTACGGAGCATCAGCTTAAAGTGAAGTATTAATGGTTAAAATTTTGGACGCTTGAATAAGGAACTTATTATTAATGCAGCACCATCGGGTGTAGAAATTGCATTGCTGGAGGATAAGAAATTAGTGGAGCTGCATCATGAAAGTGGTAATCCGAATTTCGCTGTAGGGGACCTGTATCTTGGGAAAGTGAAAAAGTTAATCCCGGGTCTGAACGCTGCCTTCGTTGATGTTGGCTTCGAAAAAGATGCTTTCCTACATTATACGGATCTCAGCCCTTACGTTAGATCCATCCTCAAATTTACACAGTTGGCCATGCACGACAAGTCGCCGGATGGCTTCGATTTTTCCAAGTTCAAAAATGAAACGGAAATCGTTAAAACTGGTAAAATTACCGAGGTGTTGGGTGGGAAACCGAATATCCTCGTGCAAATCCTTAAGGAGCCTATCTCTTCTAAAGGACCCAGGCTGAGTTGCGAAATTTCGCTTCCCGGAAGATTTATCGTATTAACCCCTTTCAATGATATCGTCGCGGTATCTAAAAAAATTCATTCTTCCGAGGAAAGGAAAAGATTGCAGAAGATCGTTGAAGCCATCAAACCTCCCAATTTCGGCGTAATCGTTCGCACGGCTGCAGAAGGAAAAAAAACGGCGGAACTCCACGAAGATCTGACAGCGCTCGTTAATACCTGGAAAAATATCCAGGAGAATTTGAAAGGCTCGCAAGCGCCGCAGAAAATTCTCAGCGAGCAAACAAAAACAACTAGCATCCTCCGCGATTTACTGAACGAAAGCTTTAACCGTATCGTTGTAAATGATAAAAATATTTATACCGATGCCAAGAGCTATATCCAGAAAATTGCCCCGGAGAAACAAGATATCGTTACTTTTTATCACAATGGCGCGCCCATATTCGATCACTATGGGGTGACCAGGCAGGTGAAAGCCTCTTTCGGTAAAACGGTGAACCTCGATAGCGGGGTGTACCTCGTTATCGAAGCTACGGAAGCTTTGCACGTGATCGATGTCAACAGCGGCTACAAAAGTTCCAGCAATAACCAGGAACAAAACGCGCTGGCGTCTAACCTGGAAGCAGCCGCGGAAATTGCCCGCCAACTTCGTCTACGGGATTTAGGCGGTATCATCATTATCGATTTTATCGATATGAAACTACCGGAAAATAAGAAAACGGTATTTGAAGCCATGGAGAAATTCATGGGGGTAGATCGTGCGAAACATACGATCTTACCGATTTCAAAGTTCGGCCTGATGCAGATCACTAGGCAAAGGGTTAAACCGGAAGTGACCATCAGCGTAGCAGAAGATTGCCCGGCTTGTAAAGGTACCGGGAAGATTGGCGCTTCCATGTTGATTGTTGAAGATATTGAGAAGAACTTGCAATACCTGATCAATCATCAACACAAGGGACTAACCATCAGGGTGCATCCTATCCTGTATGCTTTCCTTACCAAGGGCTTTCTAACTTCCCGCCAATGGAAGTGGTATTTCAAGTTTAAGAAATGGGTCAAATTGAAAGCTGATTCCAATAACCATCTCACCGAATATCATTTCATCGATACCAATGATGAGGAGATTAAACTGTAACGAAAGGAATTGTAAAAGGGAGCTTCTGGCTCCCTTTTCTTTTATAAATAGGTTGCCATTTCCCCTAGATGTCAACAAAACGCATTGTTATTCATATCTTTATTTTATATTCCGGGGCGTCAACAACCCCGGCATTTGAATGTTATAAATGGCATCGAGAGAGATTGCATCTGTACTATTAACTTAATAACCCTACGTTTATGCGTTTTCATTTGAGATTTTTACTCCTAGCTAGTTGCGTGATGGCATTATTTGTTTCCTGTGAACAGGGAAGTGGGAAAAGGCAAGCCCCGATCATGAGAGATAGCACGCACTATACAGAGGAAGAGTATATTAACCTGGCTATTGATAGCAATCAACTCAATACATTTTTACAAAAGAATGCAGCATATGCCCCATATACAGATTTTATAAAAGATTTTTATACCAAGAGAGATTTTCACTATGCTTGGATCTCTGCTACCGGGCCAACAGAACAAGCATCGAGCTTCATTAACATGATCCGAACCGATGCCCATTTTGGTATTGGCGATAGCAGTCTTATGAATAAAGAACTCGGCGCGTTATTCGATACGCTCAACAACCGCGTCAATGATAAAGAGTGGAAGCCCAACGATAGCTTGGTTTCTAAAACCGAGATGTTAATGACAGCGCAGTTCTTCGCTTATGGAGACAAAGTTTGGGGAGGAATGACAGCAGATTCAGCGAAAGATTTGGAATGGTTTATCCCCCGGAAAAAGATGGATATGGCCAGCTTGCTTGACTCGCTAATTGCGAACCCTAACCAAGACTTAAGTGGCAATGAGCCTGTAAATAAGCAATACCGTTTATTAAGAAAGGAACTTTCCAGGATAAATAAAATAGCGGAAGAGATACCGCACGATTCTTTGTTCCTCGACAAAAAGACATATAAAAAAGGCGATTCCGCTGCCGTGATTGCCAAGGTTAAAGAACGCCTGCATGCTTGGGGCGATTTACCCAACTTGGATTCAAGCGCAATATTTGATGCGGGGCTAGACTCTGCTATTAGGCATTACCAGGGCCGCATGGGTCTAACGGTTAACGGCCAGTTGCAACAGGCAACTATTAATTCTTTGAATGTGCCCGTTGCAAAACTGGTAGAAAAGATATTGATTAATATGGAGCGTTTGCGCTGGGTGCCGGTAGATGTGAAGGGGGAGTATATCCTGGTAAACATCCCGGAATTTAAATTGCATGTTTTTGATCACGATTCTTTAGCATGGAGTTGTAACGTGGTAGTGGGAACGCCCGGCGCCAGCACGGTGATCTTTAGCCGCGAAATGAAATACGTTGTCTTCGCACCGTATTGGAATGTGCCACCGGGAATTTTATCTAGGGAAATATTACCGGCAGTAAAACGCAATCCATCATACCTGGCAAGGCATAACATGGAAGTGGTAGGTGCCAGCGGTAAGGTGATACCAACTTCATCTATAAGCTGGTCGAAATATACGGGTAGAAATTTCCCCTATATCATACGGCAGAAGCCGGGTCGCTCCAATTCCCTGGGAAAGGTAAAGTTTCTATTTCCCAACGAGTATAACATCTATTTACACGATACCCCTTCGAAACATCTTTTCCAAGAAACGAAACGATCTTTCAGCCATGGCTGCATCCGTGTTTCCGAACCCCGTAGGCTAGCCGAATATTTGCTTCGACATGATTCCACTTGGACCGATAAAAAGATCGATGAAGCGATGAATGCGAAGAAGGAAAAATACGTGGTGCTGAAAGATAAAGTACCCGTGTTTATAGGTTATTTTACAGCTTGGGTAAATCATAACGGCGTATTGAATTTCCGTAACGATGTTTATGGGCATGATGCGCAGCTAGCAAAGCAGTTGTTTTCGAAGGAGTAGGTAGTATCTGTTTATCTTCTTACTGTTGGAGAATTTTTTTCAGGATAAATTCTTCTGAATGATTTTAGGCTGGGTAGTTTTTTTCCTGATTTTTAGTTATAATGTTTTCATTATGTTTAAACTTTTAAATAAATTAAATACAGCGCCGAGAGTTAAAAGTAAGTTAGTTTTGAAGTTGGAGAAAGACGGGTATACGAAAGACATACTGGAGGCCATTAGGGCTGAAAGAGAAGAAAGTAATAATACTGCTAAGGGATCATCAAATGATGGTAGAATTACAGTAGTCCGTGTGGGGGCACATACAGGAAATTAGGTTAACCCGCCTGTAGAATAATTGATCTCACACCTTTTTAATTGTTAATCTTACCGCAGCTTTTTATAGCCTTGAAACTTTCGAATAAGTTTATATTATGAATATAGCGCCGGCTACCCTTGCCTTGTTAATCCTTCTTTACCAGGGACTTTTATTTAGGAGATTTTATTATACTTCCGAGTTCTCAAAATCTTATTCTCCGCATTTTTTGCATAATATATATCTTCTATCATGTAAACAACTAGAAATAGCACTACCGTATAGCGAAATCCACCCTTCTCCGATCATATAACTTGTTTCCCAATGAATAAATTACCAGGATCGAAAACACTAGCATAATAAGGCTTATCAATAAAATCCCGATAATCTCCTGGTAGTTAGTGCCGTAAATAATAGGCATTGATATTCCCTTTACCGAGCAAATAGCGAGGATTACATTGCGAAGTAAATGAAAGTATATACACATGCATAAATCTTTTAAGGCAATGTATAGGCTGCCGCTAATCAATCCGAATAAAGACAATTCCAATATATGTTGCCCCTCAAGATGAATAGCGGTGTACAGGATTGCACTGAGTACCAAGGCAATGCCGGCATGGTATTGCTTCATCAATGTGGGTAATACCATGCCCCTGAATATGAATTCTTCGAGGAAAGCAATCAAGATAACGCTGCCGAATACCTGGAATATATTATCAGTGCGTACGGTGAACGTGTCAAGCAATTGTATTTGTGGCGAAATTTCTAGGTTACTTACAGCGTTACAGAAACCGATGTAACCGATGCATGCAATGCTTGTAAGCATTAATAATGCCGGGCTAACTACAAAGCGGGGTATAAACTTGAAATGTACTTTCTTATTAAAGTATAGATGAAAAAAAACACCCCAGCCGAGAAAAATATACATGTAGAAGGAAAAGTCCTGCCATGATAATGTTTCTTCCAGGAAGAAACTTACCAGCAGCCCTAATAAGTATACAATGGACAGTGCCAGCCACTTGGCAAGTGAAACGCCACGATTAGATTGAATATACATAGGATAATGATTTGGGTAACAATCCAGTCTTTAACATTTAAGCGGTAAATATAGGTTAGACGTAATGTTGGTTCGAGTTGAACAGGGTAGGAACAAATTACAATAATTTCTCGAATTAGCCTTTGTCGATATTAAAATATATCAAATTCCAACGGCGTATTATATTTTTGTACCCTATGGAAAAAATAATTATCAATACTAAGAATGCCCCGGCTCCAATCGGACCATATAACCAGGCTGTAAAAGCCGGAAATACCTTGTACATCTCAGGTCAAATACCGGTAAATCCCGCTACGGATGAATTGGTAAGCGGCGACATCAAGGCAGAAACGGAGCAGGTGATGCTCAACCTTAAAAGTATATTGGAAGAAGCCGGCCTGGGCTTCGACAATGTTGTAAAATCAACCATCTTTATTATGAATATGGGCGATTTCAGCCAGATCAACGAAGTGTATGGTAAATTCTTTACCGGGCAATTTCCGGCCCGTGAAACCGTTCAAGTGGCTGCTTTACCTAAAGGTGTAAACGTGGAAATCTCGATGATCGCCGTAGGTTAATACAGCTCCCTTGGGCTAATTGCCGCAATTCCAGTAAATTGCCGGAAATTACCTGCCATGAAAATTTTAATTTCCGGTGACGCACACCGTTGGCAATTATTGCAACAGAAAGATTTTTCCCAGCATCAAGTATTTTATTTCGAAAATATTGCCGATGTGAAAGATTGGTCGCAGTATGATTGGGCAATGGATCTTTCGTTGGATGAGGAACCGGGGAGATTACATTATTATTTGATGTACCCGGAATTACCCTTGTTGGCAGCGAGGGTAAAAGACTCCTTATCATCTTTATGGCCTGTGATCGGTAAAGCCAGGGAAAAGAATGTGTTCGGCGCTAATTTTTTACCCGGTTTTATCGAGAGCGATTTAATGGAAGTAAGTGCCGCGTTAAACGCTGATACTGGTAAGCTTAAATCCTTGATGGAGCGTTTGGGTTGGGCGTATGATATCGTGGAGGATTCCGTTGGTTTAGTGAGGCCCAGGGTCGTATGCATGATTATTAACGAGGCATACATGACGGCCGGGGAAGGTACCGCTACAAAAGAAGATATTGATATTTCGATGAAGCTCGGTACCAATTACCCATATGGCCCGTTTGAATGGGCGGAAAAGATCGGGATTCAAAATGTGTACGAAGTATTGCAAGCGGTTCGCGAAGCCACTGGAGACAACCGTTACCTTGTGAGCGAAGCGCTGGAGCAGCAATTTTTTGAGAGTAAGAAATAGTAAAAGAGCATCATTCGTGGGATATATTTTACATATTGATACGGCAACAGCTATAGGTTCCGTGTGTTTAGCTAAAGATGGACAAGAGATCGCAACCGTTGTAAACGAACAACAGAAAGATCATGCTGCGAGCATGATTCCAATTATTCAAAGTATTTTGAAAGATGCGGGTATTCGTGGCCAAGATTTAGATGCAATAGCTGTTAGCGCTGGACCCGGGTCTTATACGGGCTTGAGGGTCGGCGTGGCAACTGCGAAAGGCTTGGCATATACCTGGGAAAAACCCTTGATCGCCATTTCAACTTTACAAATGATGGCGCAAGGGATGTATGCAATTACCGGGGACGAAAATGCATTTTATGTTCCGATGATCGATGCCCGGCGGATGGAAGTGTTTACCGCGGTATATGATTCAAGTTTAAAAATCATCGATACGCCGGGGGCAAAAATATTGGAACCAACCACTTTTCAAGAGATATTAAAAGAACATACCGTGTATTTTTTCGGGGATGGCGCTGCTAAATGGCAGCAGTTACTGCCCCCCATAGAAAAAGCCCATTTTCCTACCTATACAATATCAGCTGCACATATGATTCCTTTAGCAGCAAAGGCTTACAGGGATTCTGATTTCGCTGACCTAGCTTATTTTGGACCCGATTATCTGAAGGCATTCTATCACCCTTCTAAGAAGTAATACCAGCAAGGCT
The DNA here is from genome assembly GCF_002557795.1 of Chitinophaga caeni. Taxonomy (NCBI): domain Bacteria; kingdom Pseudomonadati; phylum Bacteroidota; class Chitinophagia; order Chitinophagales; family Chitinophagaceae; genus Chitinophaga; species Chitinophaga caeni. The sequence continues at coordinate 1,484,889 of NZ_CP023777.1, forward strand.
TTAACAAAGATTTAAGATAAGTGGAATATTTTTAATACTCTAAGGGTACTAATTATATATGTCATATAATTGTAAAATGTAGCCAATTCATTGGTTATTCTGGTGGTATGTCCAAAAAGAAGTTATAGAAATTTTTTTTATTGCGTCAGATATTATAATTTTGTATAATCAATATCCGGGATTGTTTTCTAACGATCTCGTTTTTACTGTCCGTTGATCCCTGTCATTTCATTATTTTAAAAACTATTTTGCGATGGAAAAAACATTATTAACCACCTCTTCCAATACCCTAATTATCTCTAGAGGTGCGAATGAAAAAGATCAGATCAAATTGGATTACATTGCCGTTAAAAAAGCAGCAGCTGTGTTGAGGGCTATCAATCATAAGCTGCGTCAACAAATGATTAAGTTGTTGGAAGATCACAAGCGCATGACAGTAACGGAAATTTATGTGAAATTGAGATTGGAGCAGTCCGTGGCGTCACAACACCTTGCAATCTTGCGTAGAGCAGGTATTGTAATTACAGAGAGAGATGGTAAATTCATTCATTATACCATTAACAAGCAAAGAATTGCTGAAGTGGCAAAATTTGTGGAAGAATTAGTAGGTTAATTTTATTAACTTATAAATTCCAATTACCATATTTTTCGTAGCCGGGCCCAATGGGAAGTCCGGCTACTTTTGTCTTTGCCTCATTTTTTGCCTCTCTTTTACTTGCAACTCTTTACACGGGCATGATCTTCTGTTGCGCCCGGCTCGGAACTTATTTGTATTTTTGCCAAAATCAAAAACCTATGTTCGTAAAGCAGTTGTATACTAATTGCCTTTCCGAAGCTGCTTATTTTATCGAGTCCAACGGTATTGCCGCTGTGATTGATCCATTACGCGATATCGATGCTTATATAGACTTAGCCAAAGAAAGGAACGCCACTATTAAATATATCTTTGAAACGCATTTCCACGCGGATTTCGTTTCCGGTCACCTCGATCTCGCTGCTGCCACGGGAGCCACGATCGTATATGGTCCGGACACCACTACCAATTTTCCTGTTCATATTGCCAAAGATGGCGAAGTGTTCGAAATCGGCGCGCTGCAAATTAAAGCAATCCATACTCCCGGGCATACCCTGGAATCTACCTGTTATTTATTGTCGGACGAAAAATCTGAACCATATTGCCTCTTTACAGGCGATACGCTCTTCGTGGGAGATGTAGGCAGGCCGGACTTGTTCAGCGGTAACCTGGGCAAAGAAGAGTTGGCGGCGATGTTATTCGACTCTTTGAATAACAAGATCAAGACATTACCCGATCACGTGATCGTTTACCCGGCACACGGCCCCGGCTCTTCCTGTGGAAAGAACCTCGGTCCGAATACTTCCAGCACCATCGGGGAGCAAAAAGAGAGCAATTATGCATTGTTGGCCGAAGATAAAGCTGCTTTTATCCTGGAAGTAACCAGCGGTTTAAGCACGCCTCCTCAATATTTTCCCATCAATGCCAAGATTAACCGCGAAGGTTACGGGGCGCTGGATGAGATTATCCGTAAAGGTATGACGGCATTGGAAGCGGCGGATGTTAAAGAAAAAGTAAAGGATGGCGCCATCTTACTCGATACCCGCAATGCAAATGAGTTCGTGGAAGGGTTTATCCCCGGCAGTATCAGTATTGGACTGGAAGGGCGTTTTGCTGAATGGGCAGGTAGCTTGTTATCTTTTAAAGACCCGGTTGTCCTTGTTACACCGGAAGGAAGGGAAGAAGAAACGATCGTTCGCTTGGCCCGCGTCGGTTTTGAAAATGTAATCGGTTATGTAAAAGGGGGTTACGAAGCATGGAAAACTGCTGGTAACCAGATAGATATGATCATCACCGTGGAAGCTGATGAATTGGCGATGGATATTCCGCATGATCAGAACCTCGTGATCGTGGATGTTCGGAAACCCAGCGAGTATGAAAGTGGCCATATAAAAGGAGCTATCAATATTTCTTTGAACGAAATGACTGATCCCGGTAGCATGGCAGACCTTGACGAGAATCAAAATCTTTATGTACACTGCCAGGGCGGTTACCGTAGCGTAATTGCTTGCTCCATGCTAAAACGCCAAGGTATTCACAACTTGCGTAACGTTGGCGGGGGCTTTGCCATAATGAAAGATACGAAGGGCTTGGAAGTAGTACAAGAAAAGAATGTATTGAATTAAACAATCGGCGCTATTGAAGCGTTATTAGGATATATCATACCCTGGGAAGAACTCCCGGGGTATTTTTTTGCGGGATATTGGTGCAGATTTTGCAACTATAACCCACAGAATCATGAATTTCAACACCCCGTAATCTACCGTGATAACTCCTTTTTAATTGATTTATAGGCCGTATAAAAAATAATTAGCATGGTTTATTATTGAAATATTATCTTATTATTATTTTATATCTCATTGCTTTACAATTATTTAAAATGTAGTTCTTTTGGCTGATCCGGGTGAAATCGCTAAATTCCTAAAAACTTTCATTTATGAAAAAACAATCCATTTTAATTGTATGCCTCGCACTCATGGGAACCATCTTGTTTGCTTGTAAGCCTAATGATGCAGCGCTCCAAAAAGATCTTAACAACAAAATTGCTGTCGTGACCGGTGGTGTAACCGTTGACGTGAAAAATGGTGTTGCTACCTTGAGCGGTGAAGTTCAAGACGAAGCTACCAAGTCGCTGGTAGAAGAAACGGCGAAAGGTGTGAAAGGCATTAAAAGTGTCACGAACAATTTAACCGTAACCCCACCTCCTCCGCCCCCGGTAGAAATTAGCCCGGATGATATGTTGAAATCAACCATCGATTCTTCCTTGCAGGCGAAAGGTATTACCGGTGTAAATGTCGCCGTGATGGATGGTGAGGTAACCTTAACCGGGGAAGCTCCGAAAGATAAATTAAAAGAAATAATGCAGGTTGCACAGGAAGCGAAACCTAAAAAAGTAGTGAACCAAATCACTTTGAAATAATTTGTACTTAAATACACATTCAACCTAAAAAAATCTTACATCATGGGATTACAAGATAAATACAAGGCGATCATCGACCAGGCCAATAGTGCCGGTGTGGTAGCTTTGAAAGTAACAGAAAATGATGGTGTATTGTACATCAATGGTGAAGCGCCTTCTGCTAATGTAAAGGATGAGCTGTGGAGCACGTACGAAAGGTTGGATCCTGAAATGCGCTCGGCAGACTTAGTGATGGATATCAAGGTTTCAGGTGGTGGCGCCGCTGCTCCTGCAACTTACGAAGTAAAACCCGGCGATAGTCTTTCGAAGATCGCGAAGAACTACCCCGGCGTTTCTTGGCAGGATATCTTCAATGCAAACAAGGATCAAATCAAGGACCCTAATATGATTCACCCCGGGCAAAAACTTAAAATCCCGGTGCAATAATTAGGTAGGTCTTCAATTTAAAAGGCATACTTGCTAATTTTTTATTCATATTGAAATAAAAATTGAAGCAGGTATGCCTTTATATTTATTATCATTGTTGTCCGACTAAAATTGCATTCAATTTACTTGGATTCCTTACCTGGTCAAGGATATAAGCGAAGGATGATCTATTCAAAATCCCGGGAATCCCCGCCGAGAAAACCGTTAAACTTCGCATTTTTAATATCGAACGGTAGCTGGGCCATACAGTAGTACAAAAGCTCGATCGAGCGATCAAATTGGTGGCCGTAATGGCCAATTTGTGCCCTTTTCTTGTACTTTTTTGGGCAAGCAAAAAAGTACAAGAAACGAGCAGGTGGACATTCAATCGAACTATTGAGGGATCAAATTGCTCCCAGGTTAAAATATAGTCGGACAATAATGATTTATTATAGTTAAATCCCCTCAGGGTTTAGGGAATTATCATTATCCCGTGGCTGTGGCTTTAATGAGCTTGCGCCCCCGTGCCGTATTCCGGCAAATATTTATGCTTCCATCTTCTATGGCTCCAAACCCAGCCTTCCGGCTCTTCATAAATTTTTGATTCCAAGTATTTTACAAAAGCTTCAGTGATAACTCCATCGGGTGTATTGATCGGGTCTTCGAAGGCCAGCTTCAGTTCTGCTTTGTAATACCCCCTTTTGATTCTTTTTATATTGGCAAAAACAACGGGGATATTATAGCGCTTGGCTTGGGTTTCGGGTCCCTTATAAAAAAGTGTCATCTGGTTGAGGAAGGGATACCAATACCCACGGTGTTTCTTACCGGGGTTCTGATCGGCCACTAAAGCGATCAGGTATTGTTTGCCTATCCAGGGAGTCATCGCATTTTTCATGTCGTTGGCCGGGAGCAGTACGCTACCGAATTTTTCCCTGAAATGAATGAATACGCGGTTCATCGTTTTACTGCTGAGCGGCATGAAAACCACTAAAAACTTGAACGGTACGCCTTGCATACAAAAGAGGTTGGCCCATTCCCAGTTGAAATTATGTCCCAGGTGTAATTGGCAACTTTTGCCCGCCGCATATAGGTCATGCAAGATGCTAAGATCACATAGGAAACGTTTTTGTAATGATTTACGGCTCATCGTCAACAGCTTGATGGATTCCACCATCATATCCGTTAACCTGCGGTAATATTTTTTTGCTATAACCGTTAATTCCGCTTCACTTTTTCCGGGGAAAGCATTTCTCAAGTTTTGCATTACCACCTTTTTCCGGTAGCCCACCAGGTGATAAATAACGAGGTATATGAAATCACTTAGCAAGTACAGTAATGGAAAAGGTAATATTGAAACCAGGTAGAGTAAACCCAGGACTACATAATACATATTTGTTTCCTTCTACTGTTATAAAATGATGTTTTGTACGAGCGGACTTTTTTCCGGGTAGTCAGTATTGTAGTGCAAACCGCGGCTTTCGTGCCTGAAACTTGCGCCTTTTACTATTAAGTATCCCACGGTAATAAGGTTACGCAGCTCGCATAATTGCGGTGAAAGCACCGTTTTGGCATACAAGGCTTCCGTTTCTTCATGCAACATATCCAGGCGGCGCATCGCCCTGGCCAAACGGGTATTGGTTCTCACGATACCGACATAGTCGCTCATCACCTGTTTCAGTTCTTTTAAGCTTTGCGTGATGAGGATCATCTCTTTCGGTTCCGTTGTACCGCCGGCATCCCAATCCGGGATATCCTGTTTAAAAGAAATTTGATCGATCTTCTCCACCGCATCGAGATAGCAACGGTGCGCAAATACCATAGCTTCCAACAAGGAATTGGATGCGAGGCGGTTGGCGCCGTGTAAGCCCGTGCTGGCACACTCCCCGCAAGCATATAAATTACTGATAGAAGTTTGTCCCCATTCGTTTGTCTTGATCCCTCCACAACTATAATGTGCAGCGGGAGCAACAGGGATCATATCTTTAGTGATATCGATTCCTAGGGATTTGCATTTCTCGTAGATATTAGGGAAGTGGTGTATAAATTTCTGTAAATCCATATGCCTGCAATCCAGGTAAACATGCTCGGTACCCGAGATCTTCATCTCGCTATCGATGGCCCTAGCCACGATATCGCGCGGCGCGAGCGACAGCCGGGGGTCATATTTATGCATGAAATCTTCGCCCTGTTTGTTTCGAAGGATACCCCCATCGCCACGTACGGCTTCGGTAATTAGAAAGGAAGGATTCTCCCCGGGCTGATGCAAGGCAGTTGGGTGAAACTGGATAAATTCCATGTTTTCGATCTTGCCTTTGGCGCGGTAAACCATTGCTACACCATCACCGGTTGCGATAACGGGATTGGTCGTTGCACGGTAAACTTGGCCATTACCACCGGTAGCCAGCAGGGTGATCTTACTGAGTATCTTTTCGATTTTTTTTGTTTGCTGGTTGAGGATATAAACACCGTAGCATTCGATGCCTATCGTGGATTTGGTTACGAGGTAACCGAGATGGTGTTGGGTAATCAGGTCGATTACGAAACAATGCGAAATGATCTCGATATTTGATCTTTGGTGGATGGCTTCTAATAAGGCCCGTTCAATTTCTTTGCCGGTGACATCTTTATGGTGAATTACGCGGAATTCGGAATGACCGCCTTCACGGCCGTTAGCAAAATTACCGGCTGCGTTTTTATCAAAGTTTGTACCCCATTCTATGATTTCATTTACCCGGGCAGGCCCTTCTTTGACAACGATTTCAACAACTTTCTCATTGCAAAGCCCATCGCCGGCAATCAAGGTATCTTCGATGTGTTTTTCGAAGCTATCGTGTTCCAAATCGTTTACTACGGCAACACCGCCCTGGGCGTACTTTGTATTCGTTTCATCTTCCCTTGACTTGGTAATAATCGTCACCTTTTTGCCGGGAAATTTATCGGCAATTTTTAATGCGTATGTGAGTCCGGCAATACCAGAGCCTACAACCAAAAAATCTGTCTGATACATAATCTTCAAAAGTACGCAATTTTCGCATTTGAAGTGATGTATTTCAAGGTTTAAGGGTTTATATAATATAGATTTTAATGAAATTATAACCCATGTTTTACCAGGCTCTTTTCAAGTATTTAGAAGCGCCTTCCACTAGGCACCATTGCGCTAAACCGTAACTGAGCATGATAAATATACCGCCACCTTTAACCGGTTGGTAAAATCTATCATATGCCAAGATAGAATCTGACAGGACAAAAAGTATGGCCCCGGTTAAAAGAAACTTTACAAAATCATATGACAGGTGGGCATAGGAAAAGATACAGCTCATCAACATCACCGTGATGGCAATGGCATAAATAATAACGGGTAACGCCATATTACCTAGGTGCGGGTACAAGAATGCAACTAATGAGACCGCGTATAACAGCACAAAAGATGCATACCATAAATTGTTATGATTAACTATGCTTTTGGGAAGTCTACTTTGAATAAAAAAGATGGTGTACATAATATGCGCAAGTAGGAATGATGATAAACCCAGCATGAAAAAGGTACTGTCGGTTCCATTGATCAATAACATTATATCACCCCACCAAGAGAATACCAGCGCTAAGAAAATTATGTTCCTCGATCTATAGGTTGTATGGCCTACTTGCATCCAGTAATAGAGGGCCAGCAAAATCATCAGGGAAGGCTTCGTGATGTATCGTAAAAGGTCTACTTTATAGAATATTGCATAGATATCAATCAATAACAATAGAAAATAAAGAGTACCCCAAATATATTTTTGCATAACGTACAGGAAATAACTCCGAACAACTTACGCCTAATTTATGTATTTAACAAGATATAAAATGAAGTGCCTTCACCGGGCGGACTTTCCACTTTTAATTGTCCGCCGTGCATCTGTATAATTTGTTGTGACAAGCTTAAACCGATGCCCGATCCCTTTTTCTTCGTTGTGAAGAAGGGGATAAATATTTTTTGTAGGGCTTCTTGTTCGATGCCTGGGCCATTATCAATAATTGCGATGCAAATTTGTTGTGAGCTATTAATAAAACCTTTAACTTCAATCTTAGGATTTTCGGTATGCTCCAAGGCATCCATCGCGTTTTTAACCAGGTTAATTAATACCATTTGCATTTGTGCCTGGTCTGCACGGATCTCGGTATTCGGCGCTTCTATTTGCAACCTGAAAGAAATACCTTTCCCCTTGATTTCACTGTATAACAAATTACTGATGGTGTTCAAAAGATTGTCGAGTCGGACAAATGTAAATACGGGTTTGGGCAAGGTTGTATAATCCCGGTAAGCATTTACAAAATTCATGATGCCTTTACTCCTGTTTTCAATTGTTTGCAATGCTTCTTGCAGGTCTATCACGGCTTCGTTTCCACCGGGTACAGCGGGTACAAGATCCAGGTCAACGATCTCTTTCATCGTGCCGATCAAGGAAACGATCGGTGTAATTGAATTCATGATTTCATGACGTAAAATCTTCGTTAGATTTTGCCAAGCTTCTAACTCTTTCCGTTGTAGTTCGCCATGTATATTTTGAATAGAAATCAATTTCACGAAGCGACCCTGTAGCCTTACGGTGGTGGCATTAATTGATAATTGCTGCCCGTTCGGCGTGGGGTATAAAAACTTGCTGCCCGCGGGAATTTCGTGCAGCAGCCCCGGCAGATCCGGGTAAGTGCTCCCGAGCTCCGCTAAATATCTTAAGCGGTAAATACCTAGTAAGCGGAAAGCCGCGGGATTGATTAACTCGATTTTACCATCGGCGTCAAAGGAAAGCACCCCTACCGAAACGTGTTGGATAATCGTATCAATATATTTCAGGTTTGCTTCACGATCTGCCCTAGTTTGTCGAAAAGCTTCCAATACCTCGTTGAATTGCATATTCAGTGCTTTAAAACTTTCCCCGAGCTTATTGTCAGCGCTGAACCGTACCGAGAAATCTTCATAGCGGATCGCTTCTAAAAACAAGGACAACTTGCGGTTGACCCTTGTGGCGAAGTGATGCATTTGATAGGTTTGTACGATCAGTAATACCAAGAAGAGTAGCACCAGCAAAGGCATATGGCTGAATGCTGCCCAAGTACCTGCACTGATGGTCAATACCATTAAGAATATCCTAACAAGAATATTGATACTAAATTTTTTCAAACGAATCGGTTTATCAGATATTATATTTTTCCAATCTACGGTACAGTGCGGCACGACTAAGTCCCAACTCCTTGGCGGCTTCGGTAATATTACCGTTGAATTTTTTCAAGGCTTGGTTAATCATGTTGCGCTCCATTTCTTCAAGGTTGTAACCGGTATCCATGGATTTATCGTTGTTGTTATTGTTGGATTTCATGAATACATCCTTCGGCATCAAACTTTTTCCCTGGGAAAGGATAACGGCGCGTTCTATGGCGTGTTGTAATTCCCTTACATTACCCGGCCAATCATATTGTTCCATTTGTGTAACAAGCGTATCATGCAAGAATGCAACAGGGCGATTATATTTTTTGCGGTAAATTCCGAGGAAGTATTCTGCTAACATCACGATATCTTCCTGGCGTTCCCTTAATGCCGGTAGATGTAACTCGATGGTGTTGATGCGGTATAATAAGTCCTGCCGGAATAGGTGTTGCGCAGCCATCTGTTCTATGTTTCTATTGGTGGCGCAAATTAGCCTTACATCAACCGGTACAGCTTTATTGGAGCCTACTTTGGTGATAGAACGATTTTGTAGAACGGTTAGTAATTTTGCTTGGAAGGGAAGGGTAATATTCCCGATTTCATCTAGGAAAATACTTCCCTGGTGTGCTTCTTCAAACCTGCCGGTCCTATCTTCGCGTGCATCGGTGAAGGCGCCTTTAACGTGCCCGAAAAGCTCGCTTTCGAAAAGGGTCTCACTCAATGCACCTAAATCTACATTTACGAAGGGTTGCCCATTCCTATGTGAAAGTTGGTGAATATGCCGCGCCAATAAATCTTTACCGGTACCATTTTCTCCTAAGATCAGGATATTGGCATCTGTTTCGGCAACCCTGGCCGCCGTATCCAATAATTCTTTCATAGCGGGGCTGTCCCCGATAATAGGATTTTCAGAACCGGTAACCGCTTTATTGCTAAAGGATTTGCTGGCCTGGGTTTGCTCTTGTTTATTTTCAATGGCATGTTGTAGCGTGGCTATTAATTTCTCATTTTCCCATGGTTTTAATACGAAATCCACGGCCCCTGCTTTAATAGCCCGTACTGCCATTTCCACATCGCCATAAGCCGTGAAGAGTACGACAGCAGCGTCCGGTTTGATATCTAGTATCTTGTCCAACCATTCGAAACCTTCCTTACCGCTGCTAAGATCCCTGGTAAAGTTCATATCCAGTAATATCACATCATAGTCGAAGTTCGTTACCAGGTAAGGGATTTTTTGAGGATTCTTCTCAAAATCTACCTGCGAAAAATGTCGTTTCAATAATAATCGGGCGGCTCTGAGCACATCCGCATCATCATCTACAATTAAAACTTTGCCTGGGTGAATTGTATTCATATATAATGTTTTCTAAAAATCAATCTAACAAATGGCGTTCCTAAACTATCCGAGCAACTTTTTCGAAAGGGCACAATGGGCGCAATTACAATATTAATCAAACTATCAACAGGAATAATTACATTTTTCAATATAGATCAATTATCCACCAAACTGTCCGATTCCGAACACATGATGTCCACTACAGAACATTTTTTGAGGATGCATTTCCCTTAAATTAGCCACCATGGCGGTTTGGTCTGTTTGGCATATAGATTGGAAAAAGCATTATGCAAATTTTTTTAAGCAATGGATAGAAAAATTGAAAAGAAGTACTGGAATAAAAAACGGATCACTTGGGTGAGCGTAGGCTCCGTGCTCGGGCTCCTATTACTCTATAACCTCATATTTGCCGACCACAGGTCAAAATTAAATGTTGAAAAAGACAAAATCACGATATCTACCGTTACAAAGGGTTCCTTCGATGTTTATATCGCTGTAACCGCGGTCGTGCAACCCTTAAAAACAATTAGGCTGGATGCCATTGAGGGGGGCTATGTAGCGCAGAAATTCCTGGAAGGCGGGAGCATGGTTAAAGCCGGAGATTCTATTCTTAGGCTTGAAAATCAAAGGCTTATGATGGATTTTGTGAATCGTGAAACGGAAATCTACCGCTTGATCAACGAATTACAGAATACCCGCTTGCAACTGAAGCAAGACAAATTTTCGATGGAGAAGAGCCTGTCTGATCTAGATTACCAATTAGCCCAAGCAAAGGATTTATATGATAGGAATGAAAAACTGTTCAAGGATAAAGTGATCGCGCAGCAGGAGTTCATCAAAACGAAACTGGATTACGAACGATTGAAACAGCAAAGGGATATCGAAGTGCAGTCGCAACAATTTCAGCTGGAGAACTCGAGGTTGCAAATCCATCAACTGGAAGGGACCATCTCCAGGACGCAACGTAACCTGGAAATGATGAAAGATAATTTATCTAACCTGGTTGTTAGAGCGCCGGTATCTGGGCAACTTTCTTCGATCGATGTAGAAATCGGCACCAATATCAATGCCGGTCAAAATATTGGTCAAATTGATGACCTGGATGGTTTCAAAATGCGTGCAGAGATTGATGAGCACTATATTTCCAGGGTATTTACCGGTTTGAAAGGTAACTTCGAATTTAACGGGAAGTCTAATGAACTGGTTATCACCAAAGTATATCCCGAAGTGAAAAACGGGCGCTTCGAAGTGGATCTGAATTTCACCAAGGATGCGCCGGATGGCATTCGCCGCGGCCAATCTTCCCCGATCCGCCTGGAATTGGGGAAATCTTCCGAAGCCGTATTGTTGCCAATCGGCGGTTTTTACAGCGATACCGGTGGTAACTGGGTATACGTGGTTGATAAGTCCGGCAACAAAGCCGTAAAACGTAAGATTACGCTAGGACAAAAAAATCCACAATTCTTCGAAGTGCTGGAAGGTTTAGAACCGGGTGACCAGGTAATAACTTCGAGTTATGAAAACTTTGGAGATAAAGAAGTATTACAATTTTAAAATCTAAATCGCTATAATAAAACTCCTTCCGTCATTCTAAAATTACATTCACAAGAAAAGACATCGATATGATCAAAACAGTTAATCTACAAAAAGTATTCACTACCGAGGAAGTAGAAACTACTGCCCTAAATGGTATCAATATGGAGATCCAAGACGGCGAATTCGTTGCTATCATGGGGCCATCCGGTTGCGGTAAATCCACCTTGCTGAATATTATTGGTCTTTTGGATAACCCTAATGGCGGTGAATACCATTTTTGGGGTCAAGAAGTAGGAAAAATGAATGAGCGCCAACGTGCGCAGTTGCGAAAGGGCGCCATCGGTTTCGTATTTCAAAGCTTTAACTTGATCGATGAACTGACCGTTTATGAAAATGTGGAATTGCCGCTGTTGTATTTGAAAGTTCCCAGCTCTGAAAGGAAGGTAAGGGTGGAAGAGGTATTGGAAAGGATGAATATCATGCACCGTAGGAACCACTTCCCGCAACAACTTTCAGGTGGTCAGCAGCAAAGGGTAGCCATTGCCAGGGCGGTAGTGGCAAAACCGAAGTTAATACTCGCGGATGAGCCTACCGGTAACCTCGATTCTACGAACGGTGAAGAAGTGATGAAATTGTTGCAAGAGCTGAACGATGCCGGTACAACCTTGGTAATGGTGACGCACTCCCCTTATGATGCAGGTTTCGCTCACAGGATTATCAATTTATTTGATGGCCGCGTAGTGACGGAGAATATCAAGGAGCAGTTCCACGTATAATAATCCTAATACCAAAATCTTTATCCATGATCCGGAATTATCTCAAGATAGCATGGCGCAATTTGAAACGTCAGAAATTATATTCGGCAATTAACATCGGTGGTTTAGCGCTCGGTATTTGTATCAGCGTTCTATTGTTGTGGTACGTGCAAGATGAGCTCAGCTTTAACCGGATGCATAGTAAGGGAGATCAAATTTACCTGGTAACGAATTATTTTAAAAGCGGGGATAATGTAAAGTATTGGGATCGTTCTCCCGCAGGTATTGCAGCTACTGCCGTTAAAGAAATTCCGGGTATCAAACAGGCGGTGAGGATTGGGGGTAATTATAATGTAAGTTCTTTCAGCGTTGGGGATAAGATCTTTTATGATACGAAGAGCGGCTATGTAGACTCGAACTTCTTCAAGATGTTCGATTATAAATTGTTGATGGGGGAGCCGTCTAAACCTTTTCCCAATAATCATTCTATCATAATAACTGAAAAAACTGCCCTGAAATATTTCGGTAGTGTAGCCGCTGCATTCAATAAAATTGTAATGATCGATAAGGATCAAACATTTACTGTATCGGGTATTGTCAATGATTTTCCTAGTAATTCATCGATCCGTTACGATGTTCTCTTTCCACTGGATATTTTAAATAGTAGTTACCAACCCAATTCTTATTGGAAGTCCTTGGCCACTGATTTTGGTAACTGGAATTTTTATACGTTTTTGGAGTTAGACAAGAATGTAAATACAAAAAATATAGACGAACAACTTACTGCTTTACAACATCGGCATAACCAGTACGATGTTTCTAGTGTATGGGCATTGCAAAGTTTGTTTGATATACATCTCTACGGACCCGATGGTGAGCCTACGGCCTTGAGAACCGTGAGGATCTTCTTAATCATCGGGATCATTATCCTGTTGATAGGATGTATTAATTATGTAAATCTTTCAACAGCCAGGGCTAACCAGCGTTTGAGCGAAATTGGTTTGCGGAAAGTGGTGGGCGCTACACAAGCGCAGTTGTTCAAGCAATTCATGTCTGAATCTTTGTTGATCTTCATCTTTGCGTTCGCAATAGCCATACTAGGCATCAATTTATTATTGCCGTATTATAATAATGTCAGTGGGAAAGAGTTTTCATTTAGCCTGCTTAATATAAAATTGATCGGGGTTATGGCAACTGTGCTGTTAGCCACCCTGGTCATCGCCGGCTTATATCCTGCGCTCCTGTTGTCCTCCTTTAATCCCCTGAGATCTTTGAAAGGCAAAGGGGTGATCGGTTCCGGGAATGCTTATTTCAGGAAATCCCTGGTGGTGATACAATTTTTTATTTCTACGGCCCTCATAGTCGGCACGCTGGTAGTCGCCTCCCAGTTGAATTATATACATAATAAGGACCTTGGATTTAATAAAGAGCAGGTACTTAGCTTTTACGGCGCTAATATAGCTTATGATAAAATGGAGCGTGCGGTTGCCGAGGTTAAGAACATGCCGGGGGTAATCGCCGTTACAAGTGCCAGCGGTAATATCTTGAACATTGGCACAACTACGGGGGATACAGATTGGGACGGTAAGCCCGAGGATGACGGCTTCATCATACATCCCCTTTATACAGATGAAAACTTTATTCCCGTGATGGGGCTGCAAATGGCGGAAGGGAGGAATTTCTTTGCCGGGGAAGGTGGTAGTAAGACCGATATTATCCTTAATGAAACGGCAGTAAAACTAATGGGAATGAAGGATCCGGTAGGTAAAAGATTTTCTTTATACGAGGAAAACGGTACGATCATAGGCGTTGTAAAAGATTTTCATATGACTTCCATGCATAACAAGATCGAGCCCACCGTTTTTGTAAAAATGCCTGCATCTACCAACAGGCTATATGTGAAAATTGCACCGGGTAAGGAAAAAGCGGTAATCGATAAGTTGGAAGTATTATGGAAGCAGTATAATGCAGATTTGCCATTTAACTATGCATTTTTGGACGATACGTTCAATAATATGTATAAAGCAGATACAAAGCAGGCAAGCCTATTTAACTATTTTGCCGGCATCGCGATTTTCTTGTCTTGCCTCGGTTTATTCGGTTTGGTTACTTATTCTACGGCACAACGGTATAAAGAAATCGGTATCAGGAAAGCCTTAGGCGCTTCGGTAGTCAACATCGTGGGATTATTATCGAAAGATTTCATGAAGCTGGTTTTAATAGCCATCATAATTGCTGCACCGATTGCATATTACGCGATGAATACCTGGTTGGAATCATTTGCCTACAGGGTTAAAATACAGCCTTGGATATTTATTGCAGCAGGGGCATTGAGCGTTTTAATTGCCATGGTAACGTTGAGCTATCAATCAATTAAGGCGGCATTGGTAAACCCTGTAAAATCCTTAAGATCAGAATAAAAATCTTTGATCATGGTAGGAATTGAATTAGACATAGCAAAATACGTGGAGCAACTTTTTAGCTTCCAGCATTTGGCGAGCAACGCTACTGTTGACGATAGCCAGTTTTATATGCCGACAATTTTTGTATTGTCAATCATCTTGTTATTAGTAATCAGCGGGATGCAGTTTTTTATCATGATTCATTTATGCCGGCAAGAAGAAGAGCGGGAATATCGAAATGACCAACCCGGTACAATAGCAAAACCGGGAATTCGCTTAATAAAATGGGGAACAGCGATCGGTTGCTTACTAACCGTGATATCAATGGGATTCCTGGTTCAACCAAAGACTCGACATAATATCAGCCTAGAGAAGAATTTTTGTGACAAGAAAGCAAGCATCTGTGCGCAAGCCCAGCAGGCATGCGGTGGAAAAAAAGCGGCATCTTAATAGCCGGAACAAATTGATTATTATCCAAAAATTGAATCTACATGTTTTTTAACTATTTCAAAGTTGCATGGCGGAATTTGTGGAGAAACAAGATGTTTTCAACCATCAATGTTTTTGGTTTGGCATTGGGATTGTCTTGCTGTATGTTACTGGTTGCTTATATCTACCATGAATTGTCTTATGATCGGCACTGGAACGGAAAGCAAAATATATACTTGTTGGAGTCAGATTTTTTTAGGGAATCCACCGGAATATTAAAAGCCGCAACTTCATCTGCCCCTTTTGCTCCGGCATTGAAAGAAGCTTTCCCGCAAGTTAAACAAACTACACGTCTATTTTCAAACCCCGGATCGGATAAAATATTATTTCATTATACCAATAAACAGCAACAAAAAATTGCTTCCTACCAGTCTAAAGGGTATTACGTGGATAGTACCTTCTTTGATGTATTCGAATACAATTTCGTTGAAGGGAACGCTACGTCGGCATTAGCGGCTACGAATGCGATTGTTTTGTCAGAAAATTTGGCAAGGGAATTATTTGGAGGCGCCCCGGCCTTAGGAAAATTTATCGAGGTGGAAAGCGATATGGGTAAATTCAACCTGGAAGTTACGGGTGTGTACGATGAAGGTAAAAACTTATCGCATATCAACGCGCGGTTTATTATGCCTTTAACGATGGGTTGGGTCGCTGATTTTATCCGTTCAAATGATGTCGAATTTGCTGCAAATAATATGTTTTATACGTATATCCGTCTAAAAGATGGATATACTCAAAATGATTTAGAGAAGCTTTTGCCGGGTTTCATGGAAACCTATGCCAAGAAAGATTTAGAATTGATGGGTATTGACAAAAAAATTAAACTCGTACCTGTTGATCAGATCCATTTTTCTGTTGACATAAGCGATTATATTCTCTCGCCAACAACCAGTAAACTGTACCTGTATATCATCGCTTCCATCGCTATTTTTATGCTGTTAATCGCCTGTATTAACTTTATGAATTTAAGTACTGCAAGGGCAGCTAAAAGAGCGCAAGAAGTGGGCGTGAGGAAGTCCTTGGGAGCTTCAAAATCTTTGCTGATCCGCCAGTATTTGGGAGAATCGCTCTTCATTGCGATCATATCTTTCATAATAGCCATCTTTCTTGCTGTGCTTTTCTTGCCGCTATTCAATCAACTTACGGAAAGGCAGCTAAATTATTCCGTCTTTTTGAACCCTTGGATGATAACTATTTCTATTCTATTGACTTTGCTAACCGGCTTCATAGCAGGTAGTTACCCCGCCTTTTACCTGTCAAGGTACAACCCGGTTGAGGTTTTGAAAGGGAAAGTTACGAGGGGGAGTTCCGCGGTGTTATTGAGAAAAGGGCTAGTTATTTTCCAGTTTTGCATCGCTATTTGCCTGGTCATCGCTACGTTAGTGATCCAGTTTCAAATGCGTTTCCTGAATGATTCACCCCTGGGTTTTGACAAGGAAAACCAAGTCGTTATCCCGCTTAGAACGCCTGAATTGCGCGAACATTACACGGTGTATAAAGATCGCCTTCTTAATGATCCCAGGATTGTGAGCGCCGGGGCAACCGATTATTATCCCGGGGTGCCGAATTTTTCTGATTTCGGTTTATTCAGGCCCGGCCAGAGCATTGACAAAGCTGTTGTAACAAAAAATACCGGCGTTGATTTTGATTATTTACCTACGCTGAATGTGCAATTGAAGGAAGGTAGGCTTTTTTCAAAAGAATATGCTAATGATAGTATCCGGGGGATTATTATGAATGAGGCCGCAGCCAAGGCCCTGGGTTTTAAACCGGGAGAGAACGTGGCCGGGGCAACAATTGTCAACGAGTGGCACGGGAAACGTACCGACCTCGAAGTTGTTGGCTTGGTAAAAAACTTCCACTTCAGCAGTTTGCACGAGGAGATCAGGCCCTATGTTTTCATGTTGAGTTCTTACCAGAACGACTTTAATTACCTATTAGTTCGTACGAAGAAGGGGGATGTAAAAGATGTTTTGAATATGATGGAGGGAAAATGGAAAGAAATATTTCCAGAATCTCCATTTGTATATTCCATGTTGGACAGCGATTTTAAATCTAATTATCAAGCTGATCGGCAAGCAGCGAATATTGTCAATACATTTACGGCTATCGCGATTTTTATTTCTTGTATTGGGTTGTTTGGATTGGTAGCCTTTTCTACGCAACAAAGAACCAAGGAAATTGGTATCAGGAAGGTTTTAGGGGCTTCCGTTACACAAATTGTATCCCTGCTATCTTACGATTTTTTGAAACTGGTTGTTATTGCTATTCTCCTCGCTTGTCCGCTGGCTTGGTGGATGATGAGCAAATGGCTCGGTGCTTTTGCATATAGCATCTCGGTTGAATGGTGGATGCTTGCCGGAGCGGCAGTTTTAGCATTACTTATTGCAATATTTACAGTGGGTTTTCAAGGCATTAAAGCTGCCTTGGTGAACCCTGTTACTACTATAAAATCCGAATAATAAAAGCGTTTCATTATGCTAAGAAATTATATGAAAATTGCCTGGCGTAATATTCAAAAAAATAAAGCATTCTCCTTTATTAACATATTGGGTTTAGCTATTGGTATCAGCGCCGCTATAGTTATATATATGATGGTTCGATTTGAAACCACGTATGAAGCATTTCTGCCGGATGGTAATCGAATTTACAGGATCGTTAGTAATATTGGCGCTCCCAGCAATTATTCTAAGAATGCCGGGGTGCCCGCGCCGGTCTTTGAAGCAGTTCCGAAAGAAATTTCAGGCATAGCGTCGGTAGCGCCTTTAATTTGTAGCTATTATCAAACAAAGGTTACCATACCGGGGGCACCGGATAAGCTTTTTATTGATCAATCGCATATTGTATTAACAAATTCCCAATATTTCGATATCGTCCCTTACAAATGGTTGGCAGGCAGCGCCGGAGCTTTAAATGAGCCTTACAATATGGTATTGGATGCAGATCGAGCCAAGGAATACTTCGGTGACATTTCCCCGGCTGCCATGTTGGGAAAAGTGGTGACCTACAATGATACGGTACATTACACGGTATCGGGAATCGTAGCTCCTTTAAAAGGGCGGACAGACTTTACTTTCCAAGATTTTATTTCTTGGAAAACTCCCAATACGTCGATTTATGAATCCTGGTCCTGGGGAAAGTGGACGAATACCAGCGATGCTAACCAGTTATTGATCAAAACAAATCCCGGTGTAACCGCGGAGAATATTAATCAGCAATTGGCGAAATTGCGTGCCCGGAATGTTGAAGGTCCGGATAGTGAAGGTGCTTTTATATTACAACCCATCAAGGAAATGCACTTCGATAACGGGTATGATAATTTTAATCAGCACCAGGCGAGTAAAACCGTTTTCAAAGGATTGTTTATAGTTGCAATTTGCTTGCTGACTTTGGCATGTATTAATTTTATCAACCTAAATACAGCCCAAGGCAGTATCAGGACCAAGGAAATCGGCATCCGTAAGTCCTTAGGAAGCTCAAGGTTACGGCTCATTTTACAATTCTTAGGAGAAAGTACCTTGTTGACCTTCTTGGCAGCATTGCTCTCACTTGCATTCATTCCCGTTTTGCTGAACCTCTTCCAAGAATTTTTGCCGGTGGGCATGACGTGGAGAATGTTACTGGATAGTCACATAATAGCATATTTATTATTGTTGATTGTAACGGTAAGTATTTTGGCAGGTTTATACCCGGCATTGGTATTATCTCGCTTGAAGCCGATTTTGATCCTGAGAAACAGGTTTTTAATGAATAATGGGAAACGCAGGTTCACCCTCCGCCAGGTATTAACAGTGGCGCAATTTACGATTGCCATCGTGTTCATCGTGGGCACATTGACCGTATCAAAGCAACTGAAATATGTGCTTTCTAAGGACCTGGGCTATCAAAGAGATGCCATCGTGCAGATACAAATGCCCTGGAGAGGGAATATCAGTTCGGCCAAATCCGTAATGATGAACAGTTTAGCCGCCATGCCTGCTGTAAAGTCCATCAGTACTGCAAATGCGGCTCCTATCTGGTTCGGTTCGATCCAGGTGGGGGCTAAGGCTACTGCTAATGGAAAAGACTGGGAAGGAAGTGTTCAACAAAGGGTCGTTGATGAGCATTATATCGATTTATTCGAATTGAAATTAGTTGCCGGGAGAAACTTTTTGCCATCCGATTCGAGTAAGGAGTTGATTATTAACGAAAGTTTTGCGAAAGAGTTGGGTTTCAAACAACCTGCTGATGCTTTGCTTCAGACGATTGATGGGGTTGGAGGTGTCAGGACGGTTGTCGGTGTATTGAAAGATTTTAATTTCAGGAGCTTGCATGAGAAGATTGCCCCGTTGGCCATGTACCCGGATAAATATGCCTCCCGCGCGATATTCGTTAAACTAAATCCACCGAAATCCGGTGAAGGTTGGGGGCCAGCCATCAAGCAGCTACAGGAATTAACAGATCAGCAGTTTCCGTTTAACATCAATAATGTAGAGTTCTTTGACCAGAAAGTTAAGAACTTGTATTCCAAGGAAAGACAAGTGCGTTACCTGTTGGCATGGTCATGTGGTTTAATGATCTTCATTAGCTGCATGGGATTATTAGGTTTAGCCATTCACTCAACAAAACAACGAACAAAAGAGATCGGTATACGCAAGGTGCTAGGCGCCAGCGTAATGGGAATCTTGAGTTTGTTATCAAGGGAATTTATTCTACTCGTGATTATTGCATTGTTTATTGCAACTCCTATTGCATGGTATTATATCAATCAATGGCTGCAAGAATATGCATACCGCGTTACCGTCAACGGATGGATATTCCTGCTGTCAGGATTAGGGGCATTATTGATTGCCATATTAACGGTTTCGTATCAAGCGATCCGGGCAGCAACTATGAATCCCGTTATTTCATTAAAAGATGAATAAATAACATCTGTACATAAACATGTAAAATTTTTCAATATATGTTTTTGAATTACATCAAAATCGCCTGGCGAAATATTTGGAAGTCGAAAGTTATTACAGGTATCAACGTATTCGGACTTTCCGTTGCCATCGGGGCAGCGCTGTTGCTTGGGTTGACAGCCTCTTGGGAATTTTCCTTCGATAATTTCCATCCAAATGAGAAAGATTTATACCAAATATATTTTAGGAACTACGGTGCGAACGGTGAGGTCGAGGAGCGTTCTAATATGACTATTCCTTTAGTACCTGCATTATTAAATGAATGTCCTAGTGTTTTGAATGCGTGCAGGATCATCAGCGGGCCGGGGCAGTTGAAATACAAGGATAAGACTTTCGGTGCTTATTCTCGTTGTGCTGATCCCGGTATCCTTAAGATGTTCAATTTCCCGGTGATAGAAGGAAATAAAACGAATCCTTTAGGAGAGTTGAATAATGCCGTAATGACTGAAACGGCGGCAAAGAAATACTTTAAGGAGGAAGACCCGATCGGCAAAACGATCGAACTAAAATCACTTGACGGTTGGGATAATTACGTGGTTACCGCGATCTTGAAAGATATTCCTGAAAATTCATCCATTGATTTCGAAATATTGACACGCTTTGAAAAAAGTTACGGTTACGAAGATAGTAAGGATAATTGGCATAATTCGAGCCATGAACAATTCGTGCAATTGAGACCCGGTACGAACCCCGCTACATTTGAAAGCCAGGCGATTAACGTATTAAATAAATACTATGCCGAAGATATTGAACAAGCAAAGAAAGATGGTATCAATCCCGGACCTGGCGGTAATTACAAGGAAATAAAGACGATCCCGATCAACGAAATACACTTTAGCGGCATCACGAGAACAGGGAGTTCAATTAAGAAAAGTATCCCGGTGTTATTAATTGTTATCACGATCTTCTTATTACTGATCGCTTGTATCAATTTTATCAATCTTTCTGTCGGTCGTTCATTCACCAGGGCCAAGGAAATCGGCATGAGGAAAATGTTAGGCGCATTTAAGAGGCAATTGTTCTTCCAACTTTGGGGGGAAGCCTTTTTTGTATGTTTTATCTCGCTCATCGTTGGACTGGCTTTGGCCATGCTGATTTTACCGGAATATAATTCTTTATTCAGCGCTAATTTAAAGCTGGTGAATGTTTTGAAACCCATGAACATACTGGGTGTCGTTATATCTTTTGTCTTGCTGACCTTATTTGCAGGCGGATATCCGGCAATTGTTATGATGCAATTGAATACAGTTGAAGTTTTAAAGGGTAAACTAAAGATTAACCGTAAGAATTATTTCAGGAACGGGTTGATTGTAATGCAATTTGTATTTTCATCTATTTTGATCTGTTGTACACTTGTTGCCTGGGAACAATTGAACTTCTTGAAAAGTAAACCCCTTGGATTTAATAAGGACGCTGTTATCAGCGTACCGATCGCCAACCTGATGAACGGAAATAAGCTGGTTCAACTACTGCAAGATAAACTTCAAAACAATAGCTCCATTAAATATGTTAGTGGCGCTAGCAATAATTTGGGTTTAGGGAAAGACGGCAGCACGATGACTTCGCGTGTTGGGTTCAGGTTTGAAGAACATGATGTTGAAACCAACTGGTTGAGCGCCAGCTATGATTATATTCCTACATTGGGTATAGAAATTATCAAAGGACGGAATTTCAACAAGGCATATGCAACGGATTCGTTCGGGATAATCATTAACGAGGCCATGTGGAAACACCTGGATATCAAAGATCGGGAGCCGATTGGGCTAGAGTTGCCAATTAATGATGAAGGCCCGAAAATGAAGATAGTCGGGATAATGAAAGATTATAACTTCCAATCTTTACATAAAAAAATTGAACCATTATCGATCACCTTGGCGACCAATAACGATTATATTCCTTACGCATTTGTACAGGTTGCGGGTGGGCAATATGAAAATGGTATGAAAGCCGTAGAAACTGCTTGGAACGAGATACTTCCTAATCAGAAATTCTATGGTTCATTCCTGGATGAAAATATTGAGCGGCAATACAAGCGTGAAGAGAAGTTGTCCAGCATATTCGTTTCAGGCGCTATTTTAACGGTAATCGTTTCTTGTATGGGATTGTTTGCAATTTCCTTGCTGGTAATAGCGCAGAGAACCAAGGAGATCGGGATACGTAAAACCCTGGGCGCTAGTATCATGAACATAACGGTATTATTGAGTTTCGATTTCATGAAACTGGTGGGTTTAGGTATCGTGGTGGCATTACCGCTGGCGCTTTACTTCCTGGATAGCTGGTTGTCCGATTTCGCATACCATGTCAGCATCCGTTGGTGGTACCTATTGCTGGTTGCGCTGGTAGCGATTATAATCGCCCTTGTTACGGTCAGCTACCAATCGATTAGGGCCGCATTAATGAATCCTGTAAAATCCCTTAAAACTGAATAGTTATGTGGAAAAATTATTGGAATATCGCTTTGAGAAATTTATGGAAACGTAAATCGTATGCATTACTCAATATCGTGGGCTTGGCAATAGGAACGGCTTGTTTCATCTTGTTGTCAATGTTTACAAAACATGAAACCACGTTCGATCAGTTTCATGAACATGCAAATCAATTATACAGGGTAAAAGTGACCTATGGAGAGAACGGTGGCGCCGAGGATCATGTTTATACACCGAGCGCTTTGTCAGAAACACTGAAATCGGCTTCCTCGCAAATTGTAAGTGCCGTGCGTATCGCGCCATGGGTGAGAACATTAAAGATTGACGGTAACTTGTTTAGTGAGAAGGAATTTTTGTATGCCGATAATAACTTCTTTTCTGTATTTACATTTCCATTAATTGCCGGGGATAAGGATAAAGTTTTAACACGGCCCAATAGCTTGGTGATTTCTGAATCCGCCGCGAAAAAATATTTTTCTACTGTCAATGCGGTAGGTAAGGTTCTTGACATTGGAGGAGTACCCTACCAAGTATCCGGTGTAATGAAGGACGTGCCTTCTAACTCGCAACTACGGTTCAATATGGTAGCGTCTTTTATGGATTTGCCGGATGGGAAGACGCCCAATTGGAATAGACCGAATTATAACACTTATATCGAGGTGCAACCGGGTAGCAACATGCGCCAGATTCGCGAAAAAGTTAATCAAAACATCATCCAGGTGTTATTTGGCGGCCAAACTCCACCGGAAGGCTTCACGCTTAAGTTGGATTATGAACCGCTTACATCCATTCACTTACATAGCCCGCATGATGCGATGGTTGCGAATGTTGATATACGATATATTTACGCGATGAATGTGGTAGCACTTTTAATGATACTAATCGCGTGTATCAATTTTATGAATTTAGCTACGGCAAGGTCTTCTGAAAGGGCGAAGGAAATCGGTGTAAGGAAAGCCATCGGGGCCCGGAAGTGGCAAGTGTTTCTACAATTTTTGGTTGAGACTGCTTGCATCACTATGTTGGGCTTATTGATCGGTATTTTGATCGCATTCATCACGTTGCCTTATTTTAATAATTTGTCGGGTCGCATGCTGTCATGGAAATTATTCTCAGTAAAGGAAATGATTTTACTCGGCGGTTCACTATGGATGGGGCTAACATTGTTAGCTGGTACGTATCCTGCTGTATTCCTGTCATCCTTTTCTCCCCTGAAAGTATTAAAAGGTGGGCGTAGCTTCCGTGGAGGAGGATTGAGGCGGATATTGGTCGTTTTTCAATTCGCTGCTTCCGTATTTTTTATCATCGGCACATTCGTTGTCTTCTCGCAATTGAATTACATCAGGAATTCAAAGCCCGGCATGAACAGGAGCCATGTAGTTGTGTTGGATGTAAATGGGCATGCAGGGAAGAATTTTGATGCCTTTAAACAACAATTATTACAACAGCCCGGGGTGAGCGCCGTATCTGCTTCCTATGATTCGCCGGTTAATACGAACGGTGGATATTCTGTCAATGAAATTGAGGGTAAAGGCCGGAATCTAAACCTGGCGGTTACGGCGATCCCGGTTGAAAGGGATTTCGTGAAGTTGCTGGATATAGGCTTGCTTTCCGGTAATTATTTCACCGATGCCGATGTAAAAGACTTATCAAAAGAAGCGGATGCAAGGACGCATTTCATGATTAATGAAACGGCGGCAAGAGAATGGGGGCTCGACCCGGCAAGCGCCGTGGGAAAAAGAATTACTATGAATGGGCGCGTAGGTACGATCAGTGCGGTTGTAAAAGATTATCATTTCGCGTCTTTCAAAGAAAAAATTCAACCCTTGGTGATTTTCCTGGAATACGATTATTTCGGGAAAATGATGGTAAAAACTACCGGGGACACCAGGAAAAGCATTGACCAAGTTCAAACCGTATGGCAACATTTCTTACCGGACGTGCCGTTTGAATATCATTTCCTGGACGATGAATTTAACCGCATGTATAAAGATGATCAGCGAACCGCGTATATTTTAACCGTTTTTGCTACGATCGTGATATTGGTTTCCTGCCTGGGATTACTTGGCTTGGCTGCTTATACTGCGGAGCAGAGAACGAAAGAAATCAGTGTCAGGAAAGTATTGGGAGCTACGGTACAGCAAATATTATTCTTGTTATCAAAAGATTTCCTCAAGCTCGTATGTATCGGTATCCTGATCGCGGTTCCGTTAGCATATTATCTAGCTCATAACTGGTTGAATAGTTTTGCCTACCATGTAGGTATCAGTGCATGGATATTTATTCTTAGCGGCATTATAGCCTTGTTAATAGCCCTGTTAACCGTGGGGTACCAGTCTTTAAAAGCGGCCTTGGTATCACCGGCAGAGAGTTTAAAAATGAATGAATAATTCCCGGGGAGAAATATTATTTTCAAAGATCAATTTCAAATAAAATAAAATCATGATACAATTACACCAAGTTTCCAAGCACTACCCGGTAGGTTTTGGGAAAAATGAAGTTTTAAAGAATGTTAATTTAACGATAAATGAAGGTGAATTTGTATCCATCATGGGGCCTTCCGGTTCAGGAAAATCAACATTATTGCATATATTGGGCCTATTGGAGGAACCATCCTCCGGGGAATATTTACTGGCTTCAGAACCCGTGCATAAGCTAAGTGAGAAAAAAAGGACGCAATTGCACCGTGATAGTATAGGCTTCGTGTTCCAGGCTTACCATTTGATCGACGAGTTAACTGTATATGAAAATATCGAAACCCCTTTGCTATATAAAAGCATCTCGTCAAACGAACGCAAAAGCAGGGTGGCCGATATTTTGGATCGTTTCAATATCGTAGCTAAGAAGGACTTGTTTCCCAGCCAACTTTCCGGGGGGCAACAACAGTTGGTAGGCATCGCCCGTGCCCTGGTGGCTCAGCCCAGGGTTATTTTTGCAGATGAGCCAACCGGGAACCTGCATTCAACCCAGGCCAAGGAAATCATGGAGTTGTTTAAAGAACTCAATATGAACGATGGTATCACGATTGTCCAGGTAACCCACTCGGATATAAACGCCCAGTACGGCAACCGTATTATAGAAATAAGCGACGGTATTATCCAAAAAAGTTAGCCACTAGGTTACTTTAAAGATATTTTGTCCATCAAAACACGGTTATATGATGTTTTGCATTAAATTCGTGTGGCAACTAGCCATACCTAATAGTAAATTACCATTTATCAATAAGGTAGAAAAGGTATCATATCAATTATTATATTTTTGTCAAATTATGAAATTAAGGATCCTGCCTAAAATACTGCTGCTTGCTTCCATATTGATAACCTCAATGAGTACTGTTTCCCACGCGCAGGAAAAATGGACTTTCGAGCAATGTGTACAGTATGCCTTAGAACATAACTTGACACTCAAGCAATCGGTGCTTGATAAGCGTATGGCCGAGCTCACGTTGAAGCAGAGCAGGCTATCGCAAATCCCTACGCTAAACGCTAGTATCGGTGGAACTTTCAATAATGGACGGAACATTAACCCGAATACGAACGTGGCCGAAAGTGTATCATTCTTCTCTACCAGCCCGAATCTCGGCGCCAGTATTGAATTATTTAACTGGTTCAGGGTGCGCAATACAATTGCGGCCAACCGTTACGAAGCAGAAGCCACCTACAAATTATTGGAGAAAGCTAAAAATGATATTGCTTTTAACATAGCCAATGCCTTCTTGCAAATTATCTTGGCCAATGAAACAATCAAGGTCAACCAATCGCAGGTAAAACAAACCCAAGCGCAATTGGATAATACTAAGAAGTTGGTAGCAGCAGGATCGGTTTCTGAAGCCAACCAAGCCGATATTGAGGCGCAATTGGCCCGCGATAGTTCATCATTGGTTACATCGAAAAATAATTATATCATCGCCGTATTGCAAATGAAAGCGATTCTCAATTTCGATTTTGAAACGCCTTTCGATGTGCAATTGCCAGCGGATATCAAGAATGTACCGCTGCTTTCTTTGGACCAGGTCGCTCCGGAAATGGTCTTCAGTTCCGCTTTGGCTAACCAACCGCAAACTGAAGTAGACAAACTACGCATTAAATCTGCGCAAAAAACTTTGAAAGCCGCCAGGGCTACGCTCTTACCGAGTTTGTTCCTGAGCGCCAACCTCAATACTGCGTACAATAACCAAACTACGCACCGGGTATTTACGGGTACTTCTTCGAAATTGCCCATCGGTTTAGTAGATATTAACAATCAAACGTATCAAACATATACGATAACAGAAGATTCTTATCAAGACAAAACCTCGATAGGTACACAGTTTGATAATAACTTCGGTCAGAATATCGGGGCATCCATCAGGATACCTATATTAAATGGTTGGCAAGCACGCGGACAAGTAGAAAACGCTAAATTACAGCTGGAAAATCGTAAGTTAACGTACGATATTAACACCCAGCAATTGCGCCAAGATGTATATACTGCTTATGCCAATGCCGAAGCTGCCCTTGATAAGTATAAGTCTGCCTTGAGAATCGAAGAGTCATCCGCGAAAGCATATGATTTTGCCACGAAGCGTTTCGATGTTGGATTGTTGAGCTCAATAGAATATATTACAGCACAAACGAACCTGTTTCAAGCGCAAACAGATCGGTTGTATGCCTTATACGACTATATTTTTAAAGTGAAATTACTAGAGTTTTACAGGGATCAGAAGATCACCTTGTAAGAGCTGCCTAGTGAAATACAATAACAGTTTATGAGAAAAAAGCTGATTTGGATCATTCCGTTATCACTCTTAGTATTATTTATCCTTTATTCTGTCCTGGTTCC
This sequence comes from Chitinophaga caeni, assembly GCF_002557795.1. Classification (NCBI taxonomy): domain Bacteria; kingdom Pseudomonadati; phylum Bacteroidota; class Chitinophagia; order Chitinophagales; family Chitinophagaceae; genus Chitinophaga; species Chitinophaga caeni. The sequence continues at coordinate 1,512,180 of NZ_CP023777.1, forward strand.
CAAGGACAATTCTATAAAGGTCGCGGTAGACAAAGCTGAGACTAAGAATATCATCGAAGTGGTTTCTGTAACAGGTAAAATTTACCCCGAAACAGAGGTAAAAGTTAGTCCAGACGTTTCAGGTGAGATCGTGGATTTATATGTTCAAGAGGGTGATTCCGTAACGAAAGGTCAGCCATTGGCACGGATTTATGCTGATATATACGGTTCTGTAAGGGATAAGGCCGTTGCTGCATTGAGTCAATCCGAGGCCCAATTAGCAAATACCAACGCGGCATTAAATTCCTTTAAAGCAAAATTAACACAGGCTAAAGCCGCTTATGATCGTAATAAAACCTTATTGGATCAAAAGGTGATTTCCCGCTCCGAATTTGAAACTGTAGAAGCAACATACCGCTCTGCCGAAGCAGATTACAAGGCTGCCCAGCAACAAATAGAAAGTAACAGGTTTGCCGTGGCCAGCGCCCAGGCAAATCTTACAGAAGCTAATAAGAATCTTAGTAGAACTACGATTAATGCCCCTATGGGTGGTATTATTTCCTTACTTCCGGTGAAAAAAGGAGAGCGCGTAGTAGGTACAGGACAAATGGCCGGTACCGAGATGATGCGCATCGCGGATATGAGTGTTATGGAAGTGCAGGTGGATGTAGGTGAAAATGATATTCCTAAAATCAAATATGGGGATACCGCCTTAATCGAGGTAGATGCATACAATAACCGCAAGTTTAAAGGCATTGTAACGCAGATCGCCAGCTCCAGTAAAGACTTGGCTTCTTCCACAAGCACCACTAGCTCAGCAGATCAAGTAACGAATTACATCGTGCATGTAAGGGTGTTGCCTTCATCTTATGAGGATTTGTTGGATCCTAAAAATTCCAGGTCCTGGCCTTTAAGACCCGGGATGAGTGCTAATGTAGATATTCAAACGAAGCGTGTACATGATGTTTTAGCAGTTCCTATCAATTCTGTTACCACGCGGAGCTTATCCGATAGCCTGAAAGCCAATAAGAAAGCAGATGCATCGATGGCGCCCAAAGCCGATAGCGATGAACCGCAAAAGGCAAAAGATGATAAGGAAGTAGTGTTCGTTATTCAAGCGGACAATACCGTGAAAGCGGTACCTGTAGTTACTGGCATCCAAGATGATAACTTCATTGAAATTAAAACCGGTTTAAAAGCCGGTGATCAAGTGGTGAGTGCTCCTTACCCGGCCATCTCCAGGACGCTTCAGTCCGGCTCGAAAATCAAGGTGGTACCGAAAGATCAACTCTTTGAACCGACCAAGTAATCGTTATCAAACAAAATACTAGATCGATCCCCGTTGTATTTAGGCAACGGGGATTTTTTGTTAATGGAAGTTATTCTCTCAACTTATTCATTGAAATTGAGGCTAATTGCTTGTCTTATTGACTGAAACTTTCCCCAAGATTTTTCTATTTACATCCATCACGGGGAAGACTCCTCCAGGGTAACTCGGGGGTACCATAATGTTGACGAATGTTCTCTCGATGTTCGTGCCCTAAATCCTGCCCCTATTGTTTTACGCCTTAATTATTTGTGTACATTTCCAATTTTTGATTCACGGATTGCTTTTTCTGCCCGGATAACCGGTATTGATGTTTGATTTTATATTACATTGCATCAAATTCCTGGTTTATAAACAGATATGGGAAATCAAATTGGAATCTTGGGAAGCGGTAGCTGGTCTACTGCTTTGGCCAAAATCTTAACAGATAACGGGCATAATATTCATTGGTGGATTCGTAATGTGGACACTATACGGCATCTTGAAAATCGCCGTCATAATAAACATTACCTGGCCTCGGTTTATTTTGATACGCAGCTATTACATCCTAACCCGGATGTATACGAAGTTGTTAGTAATTGCGATATCATCATCTTATCTGTGCCGTCCGCTTTTTTGAAAGATGTATTAGCCCCTTTGCCGAAAGATATTTTCAAAGGTAAAAAGGTGATCTCTGCTATAAAAGGGCTCGTATCACCCGAAAATATCCTGATCAATGAATACTTGGAAACGGAATTCAACCTGCCGTTGGAAAGGTATTTTACCATTACTGGACCTTGCCACGCCGAGGAGGTTGCGAATGAAAAGCTATCCTACCTTACATTTAGCGGTACTTCCTTGGAAGAAGCGCAAATAATGGCAGATTATTTTAGTAATGATTATTTGCAAACGATCGCGAATACAGATGTTTTAGGGGTACAGTACGCGGCAGTCCTTAAAAATATTTATGCTTTGGGCGCCGGTATTGCGCATGGTTTGGAATATGGCGATAACTTCTTGAGTGTTTACATTACTAACTGCTTCCGGGAAATGCAGGCTTTCCTCGAAAAATTCGAACAGTTAAATACCCCTTACGATGAAGACCCGGCTGTACATAACTATAATGCCAGTGCTTACCTGGGAGATTTATTAGTGACCTGCTATTCTCTACATAGCCGTAATAGGACTTTTGGGAACATGATCGGTAAAGGCTACAGCGTTAAAGCTGCCCAGCTCGAACTAAACATGGTTGCGGAAGGTTATTACGCTTGTAAATCAATTTACGGTGTAAATGAACAAGTTGGCGCCGTTATGCCGATTGCCCAAGCGGTATATGCCATTTTATGGGAACAGGTTAAAGCCGAAGAAGCATTCCTATCCCTCGAAAAAGGATTTATTTAGGGAAATGAAATTTTAAATAAAGAGTTCAGCCGCGATGCCATCTGCAAAAAACTTGCCTTCCCGGCTGAGCTTCAACACTTGTCCTTCCTCTATAACCCAGCCCTTGTAAATAAATTCCTTGCTAGCAGTAGCGATTATCAACCTTTCTTTTTCACCGAAATACAGCGCGACCTTTTCCAGGTCGCATCCCTTGGCGGTTCTTAAGGAAGTCATGACATATTCGTTCAATTTCATAGCCGGGCTTAGTATTTCCTGCTCAAATGGAACCAGGTTTTTGTGCAAAGATTGCATGTACAACTGGTTATTGGCTATATTCCATTGCCGGCTGTTACCATCGAAAGAATGCGCGGAAGGCCCGAGGCCCAGGTAAGGAACGCCTTCCCAGTAATTACTATTATGCCTGGAATGCATTCCGGGCAATGAGAAGTTCGATATTTCGTAATGTTCGTAGCCCGCTTCTTCCGTCCATTGCATCAAAGATTCAAAATGCATGGCTGCTTTATCGGGATCGATAGCAGGAATTTTTTTCTTGTTAATAAAATGATCTAAAGCTGTACCAGGCTCAACTGTTAAGGCATAACAAGATAGGTGCGGAACCCCGAGCGAAATAGCTTGGTCTACATTTTGCTGCCAAGCATCGTCCGTGAGTGTCGGGCCGCCGTATATTAAGTCTATGCTGATATTGTCGAAGCCGGCATCTTGAGCATCTAAGATACATTGCTTACTTTGTAGGGCATTGTGTGCGCGGTTCATCCACCGGAGATCTTCTTCGAAGAAAGATTGGATGCCGATGCTAAACCTGTTGATGCCGCAGTCTTTTAGGACTTTTAGTTTTTGTGGATGGAGATCGTCGGGGTTGGCTTCCAGGGTAATTTCAGGCCTTTTTTCAACAGGGAAATGCTTGTATATACTGTTGAGTAAACCCAAGATTTCCGGGCCTTCCAATAAACTGGGCGTTCCCCCGCCGAAATAAATTGTTTGTATGGGTTGGTTTTGAAGGTATGATTTCCTCAGTTCCAATTCCCGCAAGATGGACGCTACCATCTCTTCCCGGTAATAGGTGGTGGTGGAGAAATGAAAATTACAGTAGTGACAAGCCTTACGGCAAAAAGGAATATGAAGGTAAATACCGGCCATCGGGTTGAAATAAAAAATCGAAATAATATATTTGCAAAGCTCGGAAATAGGTAAGAGTTTTGCTTAAATTTTGGAATCAGCCTACTTGCTAAAATTTTTTATGTTGCGAATTTGGATCCTTTTAATCATTATCTTTTCTTCTCTTGGTAGCTATGCCCAGGTAGATACTACCCGTCGAGAAAAGCAAACATCAGCTCCCGCTACACTAAAACAAGCGGCTGTTCCGCAAGTTTCCAAAGGTAAAACAGATTCTTCGCATCGCAATCCACCCCGGCAACAAAGTCAAAGCCCCGAAGTGCGAAGCCAAGCCCGGCAGCAAACTGGGATCACAAAATTATCCTACAATAAAGATAAAGATACTGACAGGAAAGATAAAGATACTGACAGGGTCGATTCGCCCCTGGTAGCCCAAAGATCGGCTTACTTAGTATTACTTGACTCCTTGGAGGCACATAACCGGTATTTTATTCATTCTAAGGAAACAGCCCTTAACGATATCAACAGGCTTCGGCAAGATCAGCAAGACGATTGGCTGGTATACGTAATTGCCGGGGTATTATTGATCTTGGGCATTTTCCGGGTATCGTATATCAAGTTTTTCAGTGATTTGTTCCGGGCTTTTTTTAATCCCACCCTGAGCCAGCGGCAACTAAAAGATCAATTATCCCAATCGCCGTTCCCGAACTTTTTATTGAATATTTTCTTTGTCATATCCCTGGGCCTGTATTTATACTTGCTAATGAACCGGCTGGATTATGTTAAGAACGAGATTAAATGGATGTTGATCCCCGGGTTGATGCTGTTGGTCGCTTTGATTTACTTTATAAAGTATGTTGTTTTAAGGTTCTCCGGTTGGTTGTTTGGTAGCATGGAGCTAACAGACTCCTATATATTTATACTTTATTTGATAAACAAAGTATTGGGTGTTATCCTGGTTCCTTTCTTAGTAGTCCTCGCGTTCTGTAATCCGGAGCTAGCTAAGGTGGGTATATACATATCATTATTCTTAATTGTGTTGTTAGTTGGTTATAGGTATGTTAGATCATATTCCCTAGTAAAACAGTACCTGTCGTTCAGTAAATTGCATTTTTTTCTTTACCTTTGCACATTCGAAGTAATGCCGGTTTTGATTATCATCAAGGTGTTACTGAAGATAGTTAACGGGTAAAATTTGGAACCGGTTTACCAAAAATTAGTTAACAAGAGCAAATAAAAGTATGATAAAAGGCGGGCCAAAAAAAGAAATGCAAGTGAAACAACAAATGTCAATCCTTATTTCCCAACCTAAGCCTGAAACTGAAAAATCCCCTTACTTCGACTTAGCGAAGAAATTCAACGTACGGTTAGATTTTCAACCTTTTATTAGGGTAGAAGGTGTTTCGGGAAAAGAATTCAGGAAGCAAAAGATCGACATTTTATCTCACTCTGCGGTTATTTTTACTAGTAGGAATTCTGTAGACCACTTTTTTAGGGTTTGCGAAGAGCTGAAATTAAAAGTTTCCCAGGACTGTAAGTACTTCTGTATCACGGAAGCGATTGCATTGTACCTTCAGAAGTTTATTCTCTACAGGAAAAGAAAAGTGTTTTACGGTGCCGATGGTTCTACTAAGAGCTTGTTGGAAGTAATGAACAAGCACCGCGAAAATGAGAAATTCTTATTCCCTTGTTCCGATAGCCAAAAAAAGGATATCGAGGAATGGTTGAAAAGCAATAAGTGCGATTATGCCACTGCCACGCTTTACCGCACCGTTTCTAATGATGTAAAGGAATTGTTGACCAAGAACAGCTATGATATTATCGTGTTCTTCAGTCCTTACGGCGTACGTTCCCTCTTCGAGAATATTCCCAAATTCAAACAGAACGGTACTCATATTGCGGCTTTCGGACCAACTACTTCCGCCACGGTTGAAGAATTTGGTCTACGCTTGGATGTCAAAGCTCCTTCGCCGCAAGCGCCATCCATGGTGGCTGCTTTGGAGAAATATCTCGTAGAGATGAGCACAAAAAAATAATTCGAAAAGATCAATAAAATAAACTTATTTTGATAGGCAGTCGTTATAATAATGACTGTCTATTTTTTTTTAATAAAGTATTGCCTTCAAGACCGGTGTTGCTAAAATAAATTTCCTATAACCATGCGGGAATATTCCAATCATTTAATACATGAAACAAGTCCTTACCTGTTGCAGCATGCCCATAACCCGGTAGAATGGTATCCTTGGGGAGAAGCAGCGCTGGAAAGGGCAAAACAAGAGAATAAGCCTATCTTGGTAAGTATCGGTTATGCCGCATGCCATTGGTGCCATGTAATGGAAAGGGAAAGCTTTGAAGACGAGGCCACGGCCCGGATTATGAATGAGCATTTCATTAATATAAAAATTGATCGTGAAGAGCGGCCGGACCTGGATCATATCTATATGGATGCAGTACAGGCCATGAGCGGTTCCGGGGGATGGCCCCTGAATGTATTCTTATTGCCAGATAAAAAGCCGTTTTACGGCGGAACATATTTTCCTCCTGTAAAAGCTTATAAGCGGCCATCTTGGCAAGAAGTACTACTGGCTATTAACGATGCATTTCATAACCGCAGAACTGATATCGAACAGCAAGCAGCGACCCTCGTTGAGCACCTCGCCCAATCCAATCAATTCGGCATGCAAGCCCAGCCTAAATTGGATCTGAAATTACCGCTGGAAGAACTTTTTACGAAATCCCAATTGGATACTATTGCTCAAAACATCTTAGCACAATCAGACAATACCTGGGGGGGCTTTGGGAAAGCACCTAAATTTCCCGGAACATTTAACATTCAATACTTATTGAAATATTATCATGTTTACGGGGATGAGGCAGCACTGAAACAAGCATTACTCAGTCTTGATAAAATGCTCCAGGGCGGGATATACGACCAGTTAGGGGGAGGTTTTGCACGCTATTCTACTGATGAACAGTGGTTGGCTCCACATTTTGAGAAGATGTTGTACGATAATGCCTTGTTAGTAGATGTACTTTGCGATGCTTATCAAATGACCGGCAACCAGGTCTATGCCGATACGGTCGCGCATACATTACAATTTGTTCAACGGGAGATGACATCGCTCGAAGGACTATTTTATGCCGCGCTGGATGCCGATTCTGAAGGTGTTGAAGGGAAGTTTTATACCTGGCAAAAAGCGGAAGTTGAGGCCGTATTAGGTGATGCGGCCGGTATATTCTGCGAGTATTACGGGGTGACGGAAGGAGGGAATTGGGAAGAAACCAATATCTTATGGGTACAAGAGCCATTGGAAGCTTTCGCGAAAAGCAGGGCGCTGGATCCCGAAACAACGGCCAACAGCCTGGCGGAAAGCAGGGCCAAGATGCTAAAAGCCAGGGAAGAGCGGGTTCGGCCGGGCTTGGATGATAAAGCAATCCTATCTTGGAATGCATTAATGATTCATGCTTATTGTAAAGCTTATGCGAGCCTTGGGATTGACGCATATAGACAAGCGGCTATTACAGCAGCAGATGCTATTTGGGCATATTTTAAGCAAGGCGGCGAGGAAGGCATGTTGTTATACCATACCTTTAAAAACGGCCAGGCAAAATACCCTGCATTTTTGGATGATTATGCTTATTTTGTACGCTCACTCATTGCATTACAAGAAGTTACGGGAAGCTTAGAATATTTAAATAAAGCAACACAATTGACGGAGCATATCAACCGTTTATTTGTTGACGAGCAAGGTATATACTATTATTACACGGCAGAGCGGCAGGAAGACGTAATTGTTCGGAAAAAAGAGATCTACGACGGGGCTACCCCTAGCGGGAATGCTATCATGGCCCAAAACCTTCTCTATTTATCTATTGTATTTGATAATAAGCAGTACCGTGACCAGGCCATAGGCATGATTTCGCGCCTATCCCAGACAATAACCAGGTATCCTACATCGTTTGGGATATGGGCAAATTTGATGTTACAACTGTTAGACGGCACCCGGGAGATTGCGGTAGTTGGGAAGGATTATAAACTGCGGATGCAGGAAGCCCACCAATATTTTATCCCCTTCAAAGTCTTGATAGGGGCTGATTCAGACCAGAAATCGATTCCCTTGCTGGAAGGTCGGGAGGTGCCTGGCGATACCCTGGTATACCTGTGTAAAGATTATCATTGCATTAAACCTGTTCATTATATAAAAGAAATTATTAATTTAATATAGGAATTTGTAACTTGCGATACGGTTTAGAGAATTTTGGCGAGATGATATAATAAAATGTTAAAATTATCGTTTTAATACGTTACCGAGCTTTCCTTTTTCAAGCTGAAAAAGTTGGCTAAAAAGTAACTACGGATTAAAAATAATTATTACATTTGCTATCTTTCATATCATCAACCAGAGTGAGGAGAGTGACTAAAGAGTGCTGCGGGCAGGCAAATGCATCTGGCCGGATTATAGAAAAACATATTCTAATGAAAGTCACCCTTATGAAGCTTAATTTTTTGAAAGGGATGTTGGCTATACTTTTAGTGATTCTTGCAGGTTGTGGTGGTGGAAAAAAAGCCCCCAAAAATGCGCAAGGCCAATTAATTGGTGTCAGTCCAAGACCTAAGTATACGCCTCCCGTACCTATCGGAATGGTGTACGTGCCTTCTGGAACTTTCCATATGGGACCCAGCGATGAAGACGTGAACTATGCTTTTACAGCTAGGAACAAAGCGATCTCCATCTCTGGCTTTTACATGGATGCTACTGAAATCACGAACAACGAGTACCGACAATTTGTAGAATGGGTTAGAGATTCTATTGCTCATATCCTGTTGGGGCATGTAACCAACGTGGATGGCCAGGATTTTATCGACTGGAAACAGAAGATTAACTGGAAGGATCCTGCTACGATTGAGCAATTGGATGCGTTGATTTATGCAGCCGACGACCGTTTGTACGGCCGTAAAGAGGTGGATATCCGCAAGTTGAAATACCATGCGGAAACATTCAACTTTGATAAGGCTAAGTTGTTGGAAAACAAGGACAAACCCCGTTCTTCTTTCATTGAGAAAAAAGATGTGGCCATATATCCTGATACATTATGCTGGATACGTGACTTCTCTTATGCATATAACGAACCGATGACCCGTATGTATTTTTGGCATCCGGCATTCGATAATTACCCGGTGGTGGGCGTAAATTGGCACCAAGCCAATGCCTTCTGTGAATGGCGCAGCCGTTTCTGGGAAGATTATAGAAGGAGCAAGGGCTTGTTTACCGAGGATAAATTCCAATTGCCTTCGGAAGCGCAGTGGGAATATGCTGCCAGGGGTGGCCGCGAACAAGCGCCTTATCCTTGGGGTGGTGTTTACATCCGCAACAAGAACGGTTGCTTGTTAGCAAACTTTAAGCCGGGCAGGGGTAACTACCCTGATGATGGCGGTTTCTATACCGTTAGGGCGGATGCTTACTTCCCGAACGATTACGGATTGTACAATATGGCCGGAAACGTGGCAGAATGGACACAAGACGTATTCTATCAAAATGCTTACTCGTTTACTTCCGATATGAACCCTTATTTAAGGAAAGATATTAAGGATACAGATCCTCCAAAGATGAAACGCAAGGTAGTTAGAGGTGGTTCATGGAAAGATATCGGGTATTTCTTGCAGAATGGAACACGGTCCTACGAGTATCAAGACAGCGCCAAATCTTACATCGGCTTCCGTTGTACGATCGCGTTCTTGAGCCGCTCTAGGAATGATTTTAGTCGTCATTGATAAAGTATTAGACCAATAGCCATATTAATTGAATGCATGGTTGGCAACAAAGAGCTCCTATTTAATCTATATCATAATTTTTAACCTTTAAATCACTAGTTTTTAAAAAACTAAAATTTTGACCTATGGCTATGAATCCTAAATCAGCGAAATGGCTTAATTTCTTCGTGTGTATCGCGGCAGCTGTCGTGATCGTGGGTGCGATGTTTAAATTGATGCACTGGCCTCTTGCCGGCCATATGCTTGTAGTAGGTTTGTCTACTGAAGCATTGGTATTCTTGGTATATGCCTTTGTACCGGATGGAAGTGCGCCTGCGCCTGCTGCACCTGCATATACTGGTTCCCCGGCTGTTGCTGGCTTGGATCAGATGTTGCAAGAGGCAGATATTACGCCTACAAATCTGAAAAGATTAAGCGAAAATTTCTCAAAACTGGGTTCTACTGTAGATAAAATGAAAGACATCAGCGATGTGGTAGCCGTTACCGGCGATTACACCGCCAAAACTAAAGAAGCGGCCAATGCAATCGGTTCTTTAACACAAACCTATGCAAATGCTGCTGCAGCAGTGTCTACATTTAATTCTGCATCAGAATCTACCCGCAACTTCCACGAGCAAGTACAGTCAATGACAAAAAACATGGCTTCTTTGAATGCCATTTATGAATTGGAATTGCAAGATACTAATAACCACCTCAAAGCGATGAATGGCTTCTACAGTAACTTGTTGAAGGCTTCTGAAGCAATGACCGGTAGCGTGGATGATGCTAAGAAAACGCAAGAACAAATTTCACAGTTGGCTAAAAACTTGAGTAATTTGAATACCGTTTACGGTAATATGTTGACTGCAATGCAAGGTAAATAGTACATAGTTATTTTGAACGAACAATTAGAATATTCATTTCAAATTTTAAAAGACTATGGCACTACCTAAAGATCCCAGGCAGAAGATGATTAACTTCATGTACCTGGTTCTCACGGCGATGCTAGCATTAAACGTATCTGCCGAAATATTAAATGCATTCGATATCGTAAATAATTCTATTTTAACTTCTAATAAAGTAGTTGAAGAAAAAAATGATAGGACCTACAAGATTTTTGCTAAACAATTAGCAGATGATCCCGAAAAGGTAGGGCCTTTCAAAAAGAAAGCGGACAATGTGAAAGTTGCTGCTGATTCAATGTTCAATTACTTGGAAGGGATGAAGTCTGACCTCGTAAGATTAAGTGGTGGTTTGAATGATGAAGGTGAGTTGAAAAATAAGGGCGAACAAAACGTGGTTTCCCAACTAATGCTTACCGAGAAAAAAGGTTATGAACTTAAATCTAAATTAGAAGCCTTACGCAAAGTTTTACTTACAAATGTTCCTGCTGATAAATTACAAGAGTTTAGCAGAACATTACCTTTAAACATAGAGTTGCCTAAAGAGGCTTCTAAAGGAATAGAGAAGAAAGATTGGCCTACTTACCACTTCGCTGATGTACCCGTTATTGCCGGTATCACCTTGTTAAGTAAATTTCAAAATGATATCCGTAACTCTGAAACGATGATCGTGGAAGATTTATTAAACCAAGTACACGCGGATGACTTTAAATTTGACCAGTTGAAAGGGTTTGTTTCCCTGAACTCTAAAAATTTAATGTCTGGTCAGAAAGTTGAAGCACAGATTATGATCGGGGCGTACAGTAGTACAGTTACTCCTGAAATTATCGTAAACGGTGCGCCTATCGATGTGAAAGATGGTATCGGTACTTATTCCAGCATCGTTTCTGGTTTAGGTCCTAAGACCATCTCCGGTATCATTCGCCTGCAAGGTCCGAACGGTAAAATGATCGAACAACCTTTCAGCGAAACATATAATGTAGGCGCTAGTGCAACTTCTATCTCTGCCGATAAAATGAACGTATTCTACATCGGTCTTCAAAACCCGCTAACGATCACAGCCGCAGGTTATCCTGCCGAAGCGATCAATGCAACGATTACCGATGGCGGAAGCTTACAAAAAACAAGCGCAGGTCACTATATCGCTACCGTGAGAAAGTCAGGTACTGTTAAAGTGAACGTTACCGCAACACAGAACGGTGAAACTAAATCGATCGCCTCTCAAGAGTTCCGCGTAAAATACATGCCGGATCCTGTATTGAAAGTAGGTATGTCTAAAGGCCCAAGCATGAAGGCTGCCGACTTTAAAGTACAGCAAGGTTTGAGAGCAGACTTGGAAAACTTCGTATTCGATGGCGTACGTTTCGATATCGTTCGTTACACGATGTCTATCGATGCAAAAGGAAGGGATATGGTAGAGGAAACTGCAAGTTCCCCTTACTTTCCACCCAAGTTATCAGGTTCGATTCGTAGCTTGAAACCGGGTGATTTCGTCTACTTTGATAACATCAGCGTGAAAGGCCCTGATGGCATTGTACGGGATTTACCTTCTGTAACATTTAAGATCAATTAATCATTTTAAAAAATTACTGGGCTATGCGAGCAGTAATATTCAAAAAATTCACTTGGATCGCGTTAGGGGTTTTCTTCCTAATCGCTGTAGATGCTGATGCACAAAGAAGGAGAAGGGCTTCTGAAAGCAACAATACCGGTACCAATAACGAAACGGTAACCAACCCTGCTACCGGAAACGAGGTGGCAACACCTCCGCCCCCTGCAAATGTGCCAGCTACAGCACCGGCTCCTTACCAAGCTGCGGATACTCCCCGCGTGTCTCTCCGCGTGAATGGTATTACTGCGAAAAACGCGAATAGGGATCGGATACCACTGGAGTATGATCACATCCGTGAAGATGACGAATTTTGGGAGAAAGAGATCTGGCAAGTGATCGATATCCGCGAAAAGATGAACTTACCTTTCCAATACAACGTGGAAGACGAAAATGGTGTTAACCAATTGTTCATCAACATCCTTCTCAACTCCATTAAGAATAATGAAGTGGAAGCTTTCAACCCGATCGACGATCGCTTCACTACGACGATGTCTTATCAAGAGATCATGACAAAGTTGACCGGGGAAGAGAAGAATGTAAGGAGTATAGACCCCGTAACCGGTGAAGAAACCTGGGTGAAAACCCGCGATGAGTTTAACCCGGAAACCATTAAGCAATACAAGATCAGGGAAATATGGGTGTTTGATAAAGAAGCGTCCGCACTGAAAGTGAGAATCCTTGGAATCGCTCCATTGGTTTCACGCTTGAATGAAGATGGCAGCCTCCGGGGAACCATTCCTTTGTTCTGGGTGTATTATCCCGATCTACGTCCTGTTTTGGCTCGTTTCGATGTGTATAACCAAAACAATGATGCTGCTACAATGAGCTGGGAAGACTTGTTCGAAATGCGTTTCTTTACAAGCTATGTAGTTAAAGAGAAGAATCCGTATAACCGCGAAATTAAAGACTATATTAAAGATGGCGTAATGCGCTTGCTGGAAGGACAGGCGATCAAGGACCGCATATTTAATAAAGAACAAGATTTCTGGGAATACTAGTCTTTCCCTTGATATAATTAGCAACGGTGGTACCAATTTTGGTATCACCGTTTTTTATTTTACTGCTTACCTTGCGCTATCCAAACTTAATATTCCGGTAATATTAGCCTTTTTACCTTCGCTACTGCAATTTATATAGCCCGGGATGGGCGCTCCTAACCATAATTTTTTTATTGCAGATGAAAAAAATATTCCTGTCACTTTGCTGGGCTTGCCTCGGCTATGTTAACGTGCACGCACAAGAAAACCACGTTATATTAATTAGTATTGACGGTCTTAGACCGGAGTTTTACAAGGATGCTGGTTGGAATATGGTACACCTCCGCCAAGCAATGCAAAACGGCGCCTATTCTGATGGGGTAGAAGGTGTTTTTCCCACGGTAACTTATCCATCACATACCACGATGATTACCGGGGTAAAACCGCTGCAACACGGTATTTACTACAATACGCCATCGGAGCCGCTAGGGGTAACCGGGAGATGGAACTGGGAATATGAGAAAATCCAGGTGCCTACAATTTTTAGCGTTGCCAAGGAGAAAGGATTAGTTACGGCTTCCGTTTTTTGGCCTGTTTCAGTTGGTTCCCCGGCAACATATAACTTACCTGAGTATTGGTATTTACCTAAATCGAAAGGGGAATCGAGGGTGGTATCAAAAGCGGTTGCAGAGCATACCAACCCCCCGGGCTTATACGAAGAGGTAGAAAACGGCGCTGTGGGGCAGTTAGAAGAAATTGATTTTAATGGGGACTACATCGGTATGGATGAAAACTTAGCCAGGATTAGCGGTTACCTGGTCAGGAAATACAAGCCGGCTTTCCTGGCGGTACACCTTGTTACTGTAGATCATTTCGAGCATGAACAAGGCCGCGACGGTGAAAAGGTACGTGCTGCAATTGCTGGGGTAGATCGCGGTATTAAGACCATTATAGAAGCTGTAGATAAAGCAGGCTTAACAAGTACTACAACTTTTATCATTACCGGCGATCACGGGTTTGTTGATATACATACTTCTTTAGCGCCAAATTTACTATTAGCAAAAGCAGGATTGTACGATTCAAAAAATGCTAACGGTTGGAAAGCATATTTTCATACTGCCGGGGGATCTGCTTTTTTGCATGTTAAGCATTTAAAGGATTCTGCAACCATAAGAAAGCAAGTGCTACAGTTATTAAACGCATTACCCAACCGGGAACGCAAATTATTCGTTATAAAGGATCGCGCGGAACTGGATAAAATCGGCGCAGATAAAGATGCTATCCTAGCATTAGCACCTATTCCCGGCGTTGTTTTTAACACGAAAGCAACCGGGAATTTCAGCAGGGCTGCGAAAGGTGGAACCCATGGCTATTTCCCGGATTTTAAAGAAATAGAGACAGGCTTTGTTGCTTTTGGAAACCACATTCAGCCCGGCGCGGTAATTCCGAAGATGGGTTTAGTAGATATTGCCCCGATTATTTCTGAATTACTTCATTTAAACATGCCCCAGGGAGATGGTATGTTATACCCGGGCCTTTTAAAGAAATAGGACTTTTCAGTAGAGAGAAAATTTTAGTCACTAGCGATATTTAATTAGTAACTAGTTAAAAAAACGCATTGTTCACATGTTTTTTGATGTCTTTATAAAATATTGATATGCAGTTTGTTGTGTTGAGACTCCAGTTGTCTGATCAGAAAAAAATATTCCTGATAACAAACGCTTAACAAAATTTAAGAACATGCTTTATATCTTAGGGTTAGTAAATGCTGATTTATAAATTCCTTGTAATAATATACAGGAACTACCTAAATCACATCTGCAATAACTAGCTTTTTGTCTTTATCACTCGAAGCGGCATATTGTATAATCGTAAGATTAGGCTAGCTGAAAAGTATACATGACAAAGACGGGTTAAATCTTAATTAAAAAAATGGTTAACTTGAAGGGCCCGATTTTCTAGTCGGGCTCTCTTTTATTGCGATTGCCCGTGAAAATGTTCCCAAACCAGCTTGGCTTTTGATGGCCCGATCTCCTGGCTTATGTTCTCAAAACTTTGTTCCTTGACCTTGTTGACTGAGCGGAAGGTTTTTAATAACTGCGTCGCGGTATTTTTACCGATCCCCTTAATGCTTTCAAGTTCATTCTTAAATGTCCCTTTACTTCTTTTTTGCCGGTGAAATGTAATCCCGAAACGGTGAACTTCATCCCTAATCCGCCTGATTAGTTTCAAACTCTCGCTATCAAATGGTAGTTTAATGCTTTCCTTGTCGCCCGGGAAAAAGATTTCCTCTTCATTCTTGGCCAAGCCGATGACGGTCATGCTACCAACAAGACCGAGATCGCGGATGCTTTGCATGGCCGCGCCCAATTGACCTTTTCCCCCATCTATGATTACCAATTGCGGCAATGGTTGCTGCTCTGCCAAAAGCCTACTGTAGCGCCTGCGTACTACTTCGGTCATCGACGCGAAATCATTAATGCCTTCTACCGTTTTAATATTGAAATGCCTGTAATCCTTTTTGCTGGCGACCCCATCTTTAAATACTACGCAGGCCGAAACGGGGTAGCTTCCCTGGAAGTTCGAGTTATCGAAACATTCTATATGGGTGGGCAGGGCTGCCAGTTCCAAGTCGGCCTGTAATTGATATAATACTTTCTTTTTCTCGCTATCGCTTTTCCCTTCCAGGTGCAGGATCTTCTTCCTTCTCAATTCCTCTTTAAAATAATTCACATTCTTTTGCGAAAGTTCTAAGAGCTTCTTCTTATCACCTCCCCTCGGTACGGTTATTTCTACCTGTTCTTCCGGGTACCCGATGGGGAACGGTACAACTATTTCGCGCGAGTGGCTGTTAAATGCATCCCTGAGGTAACCTATGGCATAGGTTAACACTTCTTCATCTGTTTCTTCCAATTTCTTCTCCAGCGTCACTGTTTTCGTATCTGAGATTGTGCCGTGTAATACCCGCAAGTAATTGACATAAGCATGTTCGCCATCAGTTAGAATGCTAAACACATCTATATGCCCAACCCGGGTATTTACAATAGTGGATTTGGATTGATATTCTTGTAAGCTATCAATCTTTTTTCTCATGATCTCCGCTTTTTCAAATTCCAGGTTTTGCGCATGTTCCTGCATTCGTGATTTGAACATTTGCAATACCGGTGATAGGTTACCCTTCAAGATATCTTTTACCTGTTTGAGGTGATCGCGGTAATCTTCTTCAGATTGGAGGCCTTCACATGGCCCCTTGCAGTTTCCCAGGTGATATTCCAGGCAAACTTTGAACTTACCTTTGCGAATATTTTGTTGGCTTAAGTTCAGGCTGCACGTACGAAGCGGGATATTGTATTTAATCACTTCCAATAACTCCCTTACTTTCTGTACAGACGTATATGGACCCAGGTATTCGGAACCGTCCTTGATGACACGCCGCGTCAGGAAGACCCTGGGGAAAGGTTCGTGCTTTATGACGATGAAAGGATACGTTTTATCATCCTTTAAGTCGATATTATATTTGGGGCGGAATTGTTTAATTAATGAATTTTCCAGGAGGAAGGCATCTTGTTCTGAATCCACTATCGTGAACTCGATCCTGTCGATACTTTCAACTAATTTCCTGGTTTTGAAATTATCGTGGTGTTTAACAAAGTATGAACTGACCCTTTTGCGAAGATTTTTTGCTTTCCCTACATACAACAGTTCTCCATCCTCACCGTAATATTTATAAATCCCGGCATGGCTGGGAATAGTATGTGCAAGCTGTTGAAAAGCATTACTTGTCATATTTTTTCCTATTGAAACTGTACCAAGACATTCATCTCGGATGGGTTCATAAACAAAACTTTCTGCGTAATATAAATTCGAACAACCTTGTTTCTTTCGTAGAACAAAGATTGATTGTACTCGTAAATTAAATTCTTGATAGAGGAAACAACCTTTACGGAACGAAAATTTCCGGAACTATCAACTTCCAGCATTATTTCCTTCGGACGGCTTTGCTTGCCTTTTGCCAAGTAAATAAAAGTCGAATCCCCGGTAATGTTGTTAACAATTTCGTTGCTGCTGTATTGCCCGTTTAATGAAGGTTTCGTTATATCAGCATCTATGAAAGATTTAAACAGGTATTCCAAGGTGGCGCTATCGGAACTTCGGCGTTGCATCCGCACGGTGTCTGATCTGCCATTGAACGAAACAGATTCGCGCATCGATAAATCGGCTGCCTGCAAACGTTTTTTCTCCGCGGCAATCATTTTTTTTAATGACTTATATGGTGATGCGGTGTCATTGTCCACATTTAAAACCGACTTGCAAGCCATTGCAGCCATACATAAAAATAGTACTGCCAATCCTGGAATAGATCTCATGCAACAAAATTACATCATCGGGGGATAAATAAATAATGCGCTGTGAAAACAGCGCATCTGATGCATGAGCAAATCTGTCGAGAGCACTAAAAAAATTATCCCGGATTAAAAGGAAAAAATATTTTTATGGATGAAGGAACTTGCTCTACACTTGCTTTTGTAAGGGTTAAACGGGCGTTGATCGGCAAATGTTACAGCTGGGTCAATAAAAAAGCCTCCCCGTAGGAAGGCTTTAACATATTGTTAATCGGGAGCGATTTATATCAATGTTTCCCCGGTCATCTCTGCGGGAATTGGTAATTCCATGTATTTCAAGATAGTTGGCGCAACATCTCCCAATTTCCCGTCCTTCAGAGTTCCCTGAAAATCTTTGCTGATTACGAAGAATGGTACCAAGTTAAGGGAATGTGCCGTGTTTGGAGATCCATCATCATTTACCATGTAATCCGCATTACCATGATCCGCCGTCAGGAATACGGTGTAATCATTTTCCAAGGCCGCTGTAACTACCCTCTGAACACAATGGTCAACGGTTTCTACTGCTTTGATTACTGCCGGCCAAACACCGGTGTGCCCCACCATGTCTGCATTGGCAAAGTTGAGACAGATGAAATCGGCGGTTTTATTATTAATTTCCGGAACGAGGGCATCGGTCAATTCATTAGCGCTCATTTCCGGCTTTAAATCATATGTAGCCACCTTTGGAGAAGGTACCAAGATTCTTTTTTCGCCATCGAATTCTTTCTCGCGACCACCGGAGAAGAAGAATGAAACATGCGGATATTTCTCGGTTTCGGCAATCCTGATCTGGGTTTTCCCATCTTTAGCTAATACTTCCCCGATCGTATTTTTAAGATCGTCGTTCTCGAATAATACAGAAATGCCTTTATACTTGTGATCGTACACCGTCATAGTTGTATAATGCAAGCTTAAGGGTTGCATTCCATAATCAGGGTATGCCTGTTGTGTAAGCACTTCGGTAATTTCGCGGCAGCGGTCGGTCCTGAAGTTAAAGCAGATCACTGCATCGCCATCCTGGATCGTTGCCAAGGGTTTTTGATCGTCGCCAACATGGATGATGGGCTTGATAAATTCATCGGTAATGCCTTCCGCATAAGAAGCTTTGATCGCGGCATCCAGGTTTTGGGACGGGGTGCCGGCGCCTTTAACCAAGGCATCGTAAGCCAATTTTACCCTTTCCCAACGTTTGTCACGATCCATCGCGTAATACCTGCCCGTTATGCTGGCAATCTGTCCAACGGATTGATCCAGGTGTTGTTGTAATTCATTTATAAAGCCTAAGCCGCTTTTGGGGTCGGTGTCGCGCCCATCGGTGAAGGCATGGATGTAGACTTTGCTAAGACCATTATCCTTGGCTAGGCTTACGAGGGCTTTCAGGTGATTAATATGGGAATGCACGCCGCCATTACTCACGAGGCCGATAAAATGTAAAGCCTTATCATTGCTTTTGGCGTAATTAAAAGTATCTAGTAATACCGTGTTTTTAGCTAATATTCCATCCCTGATGGCAACATTGACCCTTTGAAGTTCCTGGTATACAATGCGCCCAGCTCCCAGGTTTAAGTGTCCAACTTCGGAATTCCCCATTTGACCGTTTGGCAAACCTACGGCTTCGCCACAAGTTACCAGGGTGCTATGAGGGTATTGATGGTAAAGGCTGCTTACGAAAGGTGTTTTAGCATGTGCAATCGCATCCGCGGTAGGAACTTTTCCAAGTCCCCAACCATCCATAATGATTAAAATGGCTCTTTTCTGTTTCATACAATACCCGGTTTTATTTAATTCTAAAATGAGGTTGTGAAATTAAATTAATTCCCGCGCAATTTTAATTTTTTTAAAAAAGCTAGCCACAATGCCTAATTATTGCAGTTGAACGTTAAGTAATTATTATATATTAAATTAAAATCATAATTTGTGGCTTAAGTTCCATAGCACGATTGTGGGATTTCCTTGTCTATCAATAGTTTGGCATAGTTTTAGCGCCAATTATAACCGGTAAAAAGTATATTGATTATATTAAACAAAGGACAATGAAAAAGTTAATGTTTGTGCTGGGTACCCTAGTGCTCGGTGCACTGTTAACTGCTTTCGCGGTCTCGGGTCCAGGCCCATTTGATGATGTGGTGAAAGCACTTAAACAGGGCGATACTAATGGATTGTCCCGTTATCTCGATAATAATGTTGAGATTAACGTTACAGGAAAATCCGATTCGTACAGCAAAGCACAAGCTGAAATTATTTTAAAAGATTTCTTCGGCAAAAATTCAGTAAAAACTTTTGAGATTATTCACAAAGGTGAAGCGAGTAACGGTAGCTCACAATTCGGAGTTGGGAACATGGTTACTACCAGCGGCACTAAATACCGCACCACCTTCCGATTGAAGAAGAAAGGTAATACCTTTGTACTCACGGAGTTAAGGTTTGATAATAAATAGCCTTAGGGCTGATGAATAATTTCTTTAAAAGTCCCGGTTAGTTCTATAACCGGGACTTTTTTATGCGCCGATAGGTCATTTTCAATGGAATTCTCAATTCTCCATCCTAATTTTACCACTCATTAAACAAATGAATGTATGTTACCTGCGGCAGCTTTGAATCAATTTATTACCAGTGCCTTGGCGGAAGATATCGGTGATGGCGATCATAGTACTTTAGCTATCATTCCGCCGACTACCCGGGGAACGGCCATCCTAAAAATCAAGGAGAAAGGCATCCTGGCAGGAATGGAAGTGGCTGAAGCCATTTTTAAACACCTGGATCCCGGTACGCAATTCAAGGCGTTTAAAAAGGATGGAGAGCCGATGAAAGCAGGGGAGCAAGCCTTCGAAGTGAAAGCTTCTGTACACGCATTGTTGATGGGGGAACGCTTGGTGCTGAATTGTATGCAGAGAATGAGTGGCATCGCAACCCTGACCAAAACTTATACGGAATTATTGAAAGGTTATCATACCAAGTTGCTGGATACGCGTAAAACAACACCCAATTTCCGTATGCTGGAGAAAGAGGCTGTGCGGATCGGGGGAGCGGTTAACCACAGGATGGGTTTATATGATATGGTGATGTTGAAAGATAATCATATCGATTTTAGTGGCGGCATTACAGCTGCTATCGAAAAAACGGTGGCTTATTTGAAAGAGAAAAATTTACAACTAAAGATAGAAGTGGAGACCCGTAACTTGGCTGATGTGCAGGAAGTTTTAGCCCTGGGGAAAGTGCATCGTATCATGCTCGATAATTTCAGTCCCGCGCAGGTTAAAGAGGCCGTAGGAATGATTGAAGGTAAGTTTGAAACGGAAGCCAGCGGTGGTATTACCTTGGAAAATATCGTGGATTATGCTGAAACCGGGGTTGACTATATTTCGGTTGGCGCCATCATCCATCACGCGGTAAGCCTCGATTTGAGCTTGAAAGCCGTGATATTATCATAATTTAAACTGCTTGGTTCTTGAGAAAAATACTGATTATAATTAATAAGAAAGCCGGTACGGATCGGAATAAAGATATTCAAACTTGGATTGATCAATATTTACCAAAACCGGCCTTCGAAGTGGAATTGGCTACTTTGCAATACCTTGGCCACGGTACCGACCTGGCTAAAAAGGCTGTTGAAGATGGTGTAGATACAGTTGTGGCTGTTGGCGGCGATGGCTCGATCAATGAAATCGCCAAAGGCTTAATCAACACCGATACTAAGTTGGCCATCATTCCTTTAGGCAGCGGAAACGGTTTGGCAAGGGCATTATCGATCCCCTTGCATCCCGCTAAAGCCTTCCAGGTTTTGGCCGGGGGCAAACAGCGGAAAATGGACGTTGGTTATGCGAACGGGCACTTGTTTTTGAGTAATGCCGGGATCGGCTTTGACGCATTGATAGCGGATCAATTCCAGCATAGCAAGAAAAGGGGCTTGATTAATTACGCCCGGTTGGTGATCGGTGGTTTTAAGAATTATCAGCCCGGCAAATATGCTATCAAATCGGGTACAAAAGAACTGGAGCAGGAAGCATTCTTATTTACCGTGGCCAATGGTAACCAGTTTGGATACGATTTTAAAATCGCTGGCGATGCCAGTGTATTCGATGGAAAGTTGGATATTTGCCTTGTTCCGCCCATCGGTTTTTGGGGTTTATTGCCGCTTACTTTACATTCGTTAAAAGGAACCGTTACGCGGTCAAAATACATGCATCATTTTACCGGGCAAGAAATCGTAGTTACCGGGAAAGATGTAGATTGCTTGCAAGTAGATGGCGATGCTGTTCCCATAGGTAGTCCCGGGCAGGTAACATTCAAGATTTTACCAGCAGCTATCAATATCATAATACCTTAACCTAAAATTGATTAACATGAGTAAGAAAAGAAATAACGCTAGCGGTATTGTTTATTCTACCGATCCCAGTTTCAGTCCTTACGAGCCGGCGGAAGAAGTAAATACGCTTCCTGCCAACCAACAACAGCTCCGTGTGAAGCTAGATACCAAGCAAAGGGCGGGGAAAGTGGTGACATTGATTGATGGGTTTATAGGTAAGGATGAAGA
Source organism: Chitinophaga caeni (assembly GCF_002557795.1). Classification (NCBI taxonomy): domain Bacteria; kingdom Pseudomonadati; phylum Bacteroidota; class Chitinophagia; order Chitinophagales; family Chitinophagaceae; genus Chitinophaga; species Chitinophaga caeni. The sequence goes on from NZ_CP023777.1 coordinate 1,534,141, forward strand.
TTTACAAAAATTGGGCAAGGAATTGAAAACTAAATGTGGGACCGGCGGCAGCGTGAAAGAAGGATTGATCCTGATCCAGGGAGATTACAAGGAAAAAGTAGTGAAATGGTTGCAAGATTGGGGATATAAAGCGAAATAGCCCGGGCTTGAATGCACCGGCATCAACATAATTTATGAAGCCGCTTCCTTTCTTGGGGAAGCGGCTTCTTCTTGTTATGAGTGCTGTAAAAAATTATGTGCGATGTGTATCGTTATCACTGTTACCCGTGTTTTCTCCTGTTGCTTCAGCTTGGGTATCGGGATGATTTTCACCTGCTTCGACAGCTGTTTCTTGGTGCTCTTCTTCCGTGGCGGCGGCGTCATCCGCAGTAGGTTCGCTCTTTTTCTTTTTTCCCGTGAAGAAACGCCTGATAGCGCCGAATGCCCCGATAATACCTAACATGATCAGCTTCCAGAATTTTAGCAGGATGGCAAAGAATCCAACTTTTGTTAGGATTTTACCTGCTACCAAGCCACCGATCGTCCAAGCGGCCACGTTATCAATTTTAGGATCGAAATCGCGGTAGGTATTGCCCTCGGTAAAAGTGGCCATCTTCAATACATTGTCGATGTTTTTATTGACTTCCGGCAATACTTCCATCCCGCCAACCGCGTTCATAGATAGAACACCGTGCCTTCCCAAAACGCGCACGTCATAGTTTAAGGTGCTGGATTCGCTACCTTCAAACTGTAGCTCCTTAGCCCAATGCAGCACTTTATGTTCTTTGTCGTAAAATGGTTTCTGAGCCCATCCCTTGGTATGGATGGCGCCGTAGCCGATTTTTGCACGTTCTTTATTTACTTCGACTTCTTCCTTCTGCATATCTACCAGGAGATCATCATAATCAATCTTGGCAGCATCATCATCTTTCACAAAGCCCATCGCATCGAATGAAATTACGAAGGCAAAGTCCGAGTTATTTTCCATCGAGAGGCTGTCTTTCACAATCATACCCAGCACATTTTCTGCTGATGTGGGAGGGTTACCCCAAATATCAACGATAATCAGCTTGCTTTTATCGGCATCGATGAATTTGAAATCAGCAGGGATATTCAATGCTACCTTGCCGCCCGGGAGCGCAATTTTACCTGTTTGATAATCGATCGTTTGATAAATGGAATCAGATTTCAATACGAATCGTAAGGTTTCGGGGTCGATTTCAGCAAACTTGGTAGAATCTTCAGGCGGGTTCTGGTTGGCAAATAGGCCGAGGCTAGCTGCTAATAAGCAGCATAAGAATAGGGATGTTCGCAACATAAAAAATAGATAGTTAGTGTTAAAAAGTTATTATGCTGGTACAATATCAGAAAAAATATAAATAAAACATATATAATTCTTTACTATGGCCGCTTTGCTGTATTTTTATGACACGAACGTTTTATTTTTTATGATGGGGTGATTGTTAAATATTTGATAAAATTAACTGCTGTATATACGCGACAGTAGGGCATTTTTATGATAAATATCATGACAATTCTAACTGTAGAATGCAAAAATGTTGCATTTTTAGTTTTGGTAGAAATGGAAAGAATGGCCAAATTGTAAGCACCAATTATCTACCAAAATCTATAGCCTGGTGCCGCCAGCTGGCTAACTTTGGAGAAGTACATTAGGAAGAAGCTTTCATTTTGGCTTCTCCAACGTACCAGGTTAAAGCAGAAACGAAAGATGTTTCCTGTAACTATATATTCTGTTCGACGATAAATTCAATTCCCCAAACAGGCCATTTGACCAATTTCGAGACACTTTTTGTTCATTTCCGAACAGCGCTATTTATTACCCGGTTGCAGGATTGCCGTTCATAGAATGTTGAGCATTTAGCCCCTGTTAGCTTGTCTTAACAAATTCAACCTCGCCAACACCTAAACTAAGTATCTTTCCATCCCTTTCCAATTGCAATAAGCCCGATGGTAATACATCGCGGATAATGCCCGAAAAAAATTCGCCATCCATCTTGTACAAGCCGGTTTCCTGGTAACGGAACAGTTTACTCTTATATTCATCTAACAGCGCTTTTTCTGAAACGAGGGGTAAATCGTTGAACCGGCGATCCAGGAAACTGCAAAGATCCTGCGCCAATGCCAAGGAATCCCATTCTTTCCCGGTGATCTGGCGAAGGGAAACCGGGTTAACCAAGCCCCCGGGGAACTGCGGCACATTAATATTGATCCCCATGCCCACGATGGCGTATTGCCATTGACTACCGCGCAATACGTTCTCAATCAAAATGCCACCTGCCTTTCTGTCACGCCAATAGAGGTCGTTCGGCCATTTGATCTTGGTTTCATCCCCTGCATATTTTGCAAAGAAATCAGCGGCACCGAGCGCGATGGTAGCGCTGAGCAGGAATTGTTGTGAAAGCTTGATTGGTGGCTGAACAACAACTGTGAGAACGATATTCTCACCGGGTGGAGAATGCCACTGTTTACCACGCTGACCTTTACCTGCAAATTGCTCCATGGCAAAGTACGCGCTGCCGTTTGTAACATTGCCGGAATTTACCTCGGCCATGGCATAGTTATTGGTGCTGTCAACTACTGCTAATACATGAAATGGACTTCCTATCACGGTATCTCTGGTTAAAATGAAGCAGCAAAGTACATCATTTTAACATTTCTTTTAGACTAGGAAGCTAAGGAAATTCGACTAATAAGGAGATAGGCAGTTTAATTTCGGCTGTGTTTAGTAATTTTGATAATTATAGATTATTTTTAACGAAAACAAGTTTTATTTGGCACCCTTAACCGTTCTAAATACCAGGCAAAAAGCGGTAACGCGCATCACTCAGGACAGTGTAATTTTTACAACGATCATTAAGGCCATACAGGAAAAAAAAGGGGAGAATATCGTCTCTCTCGATCTCCGCAATATTCCTGAAGCTGTAGCTGATTTTTTCATCATATGCGAAGCTAATTCAAGTACACAGATCCGCGCCATAGCTGATTTCGTGGAGGAAGAAGTGAAGAAGAATGTAGGTGAAGATCCCTATAAACACGAAGGGAAAACCGGTCAGCAGTGGATTTTGGTGGATTATGTAAATGTTGTGGTTCACATCTTTACCCCCGAAAATCGCAAATTCTACAACCTGGAAGAAATGTGGAGTGACGCCGAAAGGACGGAACACCTCGATTAATTTGAACAAATCTGTTCGATTTGATATTAATATTTAAATAATCCGATTGCAAACAATAACTCGTAAAGGAGCGAACGATCATGGAAAAAGGAGGCAATAACTACAATAAAAAACCTGGATCAGGACAACCGCCTAAAAAAAATGGACCAAAATTCAATATATATTGGGTGTACGCCTTCATTGGTATCGCGCTGATTGCATTGAATTTCCTTGATTTTGGGACAAATCCTAAGGAAATCAGTTTTAAACAGTTCCAGGTTGAAATTCTCCCGACTAACGCGGTAGATCATCTTACCGTTGTAAATAAAAAATTAGTTGAAGTTTATATTAAAAAAGATGAATTAAAGAATAATCCTAAGTTCAAAGATGTGGCCCAGGGTCGCTTCGGTGACAATGCCGGCCCGCATTTTCAATTTACCATCGGTTCCATTGAAAGCTTTCAGAATGAACTGGATAAAGCCCAGGAATCCGTTCCGGTAGCTAACCGCGTTGAAATTAAATACGTGGAGAGAACTAGCTGGATTGAGCCTTTCATGTCTTTATTACTACCGATTATTCTAATCGTCGGGCTATGGATCTTGTTAATGCGCAAGATGGGCGGTCCCTCCGGTGGAAGCGGTGGCCCGGGCGGTATCTTCAACATCGGGAAATCTAAAGCACAATTATTTGACAAGGGAACCCGCGTTACAATTACTTTCAACGATGTAGCAGGCTTGGATGAAGCGAAAGTGGAGGTGATGGAAATCGTAGATTTCTTGAAAAATCCGAAGAAATATACTGCTTTGGGTGGTAAAATCCCGAAAGGCGCCTTATTGGTAGGCCCCCCGGGAACAGGTAAAACCTTGTTGGCCAAAGCGATGGCCGGTGAGGCACAGGTACCTTTCTTCTCTATGTCCGGTTCCGATTTCGTGGAATTGTTCGTAGGGGTAGGTGCCAGCCGCGTGCGCGACTTGTTCAAACAAGCCCGCGAGAAAGCGCCTTGTATCATCTTCATCGATGAAATTGATGCGATCGGCCGCGCCCGTGGAAAGAATGTAATGATGAGTAACGACGAACGTGAAAACACTTTGAACCAATTGTTGGTGGAGATGGATGGTTTCGGTACCGACAGCGGTATCATCATCTTGGCTGCAACCAACAGGCCGGATGTATTGGATAGCGCCTTGCTTCGCCCGGGTCGTTTCGATCGTCAAATATCTATCGACAAACCGGATTTGGCTGGCAGGGAACATATCTTCGAAGTGCATTTGAAACCGATAAAAACTTCCCCGAATCTAGATATCAAGAAATTGGCTTCCATGACGCCCGGTTTTGCCGGTGCCGACATTGCCAACGTTTGTAACGAAGCGGCGTTAATTGCTGCAAGGAAAGGCAAAACGGAAGTAGAAACGGAAGATTTCAACGATGCAATCGATCGCGTGATCGGTGGTTTGGAAAAGAAAAATAAGATCATATCTCCTGAAGAAAAAGAAGTGATCGCTTACCATGAAGCCGGCCATGCTATCTGCGGTTGGTACTTGGAGCATGCGAATCCTCTAGTGAAAGTGACCATCGTGCCGAGGGGTGTAGCTGCTTTAGGCTATGCTCAATATTTACCGAAAGAACAATATTTGTATAATACGGAACAGTTGCTGGATGATATGTGCATGACCCTCGGTGGCCGCGCAGTTGAGGAATTAGTATTCGGTAAAATTTCAACAGGTGCACAGAATGACCTGCAAGTAATTACCCGCATGGCTTACGCGATGGTGACCGTATATGGTATGAACGATAAAGTGGGTAATGTTTCATTCTACGATCCAAACAGCGACCAAGCATTTACAAAACCTTATTCAGAAGAAACTGCCAAGCTGATCGATGAAGAAGTTCGCTTGCTAATCGAAAAAGCTTACTTGCGCACCAAGGAGCTATTAACTGAGCGTATGAAGGAAGTGAAGATCTTGGCCGAAGAATTGCTGAAGAAAGAAGTGTTATACAAGGATGATTTGGAACGCTTGATCGGCAAACGACCTTACGAAAGCAAAGAACATCCCGTGGCGAAAGAAGGAATGACTACTGATGGCGTTCACCCCTCAGATATTATCAATCCTTCACCAGTAAATGCATCAGAACCGGAATAATAATCTCGTATGAAAATTTCTCCTGCCAAGGAAAATATACTGAAAAGAGTAAGGAACGCGCTGAGCCAATCGGTTCCGCTGCCGTTCCCGAATGCAGAAGGTAATACTTCTGTATATAATACGGCTCATGAAGGATTGGAGTTGAAGTTTGCGGAGGAATTTACCAAGTTGGGGGGGAAGTTTATCTTCTGTTCTTCCAGGGATGAAATGGTAGAAAATTTGCAAACTTTAGTGGAGAACAAAGGTTGGGGAAATGTACAGTGCCAAACACCATCTATCAACAAGATGCTAGCACCTTACCAGTTGAAATATATCAACAATGGAGAGTTCTTGGAGATGGAAGCGGCTATTTCAAGCGTTGAATTTCTCGTGGCCCGCACGGGTTCCATGGTGTTGAGCGCTGCACAACCTTCGGGCAGGGCGTTGCCGGTGTACACGCCTTATCATATCGTGATTGCGCATACGCACCAGTTGGTGTTTGATATTAAAGATGCCATTCAAAAGATGAAAGAAAAGTACCCGCACCAGTTGCCATCCATGATTTCATTCGCCACCGGGCCCAGCCGTACTGCCGACATCGAGAAAACCTTGGTAGTTGGAGTACACGGTCCCAAGGAAGTATATGTTTTCTTGCTGGATGAATAATAAGGTATTTTTTAGATAATTATATTAAAAGGTGTTGTCAAGCTGTTTAGTACGACAACACCTTTTGCTTTAAGTATTTTTACACGGACAACTTACTATCTTTGCGATCATGCAAATAGAATTGCCAGCAGATAAAAAGATATATTTCGCATCAGACTTTCACCTCGGTGCACCGAACCCGGCGAAGAGCAGGGAACGGGAGCGGGTATTATTACAATGGCTCAACGAAATTGAAAAGGATGCCGCCCACATTTTCTTGGTGGGGGACCTGTTTGATTTTTGGTTTGAGTACAAGCAGGTGATTCCCAAGGGATATGTCCGTTTGCTGGGTAAACTTGCTGAATTATCGGATAAAGGAATCGGCATTTCCGTCTTTATCGGTAACCATGATATGTGGATGGATGGCTACTTTGAAGAAGAGATGAACATCCCGGTTTACTACGAACCACAAATTTTTGAAATTGCCGGGAAGAAATTTTATATCGGCCATGGCGATGGGCTAGGCCCAGGTGATCACGGGTATAAATTGCTGAAGAAAGTTTTCAGAAACCCGGTTTGCAGGTGGCTTTTCTCGATCTTGCACCCCAGTTGGGGCATCGGCCTGGCCAATTATTTCAGCCGTAAAAGCCGCGCGGCAACCGGCATGGAACTGGAAAAATTCCTGGGTGAAGAGGATGAGTGGTTGGCAATTTACAGCAAGGAAATCTTGCAGAAAGAACATTACGATTACTTCATATTCGGGCACCGGCATTTACCGCTAGATTTGAAAGTGGGGGAGAATAGCCGCTATATCAACCTGGGTGATTGGCTCAATTATTTTACCTACGGTGTATTTGATGGGAAAGCAATGCAACTGGAATATTATCCCACGCACTTGGCAGCAGTGCAGCCGCCATCAGGCATCTAGGATTTCATGGAGGATCGGTGGGGAATGTAACTCCGTGAAATCAGGCATATGTAATTTGAAAAAGTCGAGATAGCGGTACAATAAAATCCGCCGCCTGTCTTTATTCAAAGAGATTCCTTCCAATTCCACGGTAGTTTGCACCCGTAAAAATCGATCCGTTATTTCGCTATGCAAGGCATCCAAGTGGTGACTATGGTGCGGGGGTAAATCTGTGAAAGTACCCTCTTGCATATCCAGGAAAGGAGAATAATTTGAGAAGTGACCGTTGATCCCGAATCCCAGGTGCGAAGCCAGTTTCAATGTGAAGTACAAAGGTATATTGGCCGCGGTATTAGCATTTGCTTGGTCCAGTAACTGCAAGCTGTTGCTAACGAAATAATACAATGAAGGTTGAGATTCCGGCTGCTTCAACGACTTTTGCAATAATTCCACCATATATAACGCCACCGTATTCTTCACGATATTTACATGCAAGTTGGTATAAATATAGGCCAACTTAAACTCCGAGATTCTTTGGATATTCTTTTGTTCCTGGTGATAAACGACGAGGTCCAATATATTGCCAGGCTGCAATAAGTTTCCTTTTGCCGACTTTGGTTTTCCTGACCTGGCGCCATTCACTATATAAGATTGTAGCCCGAAAAGCTCCGTGAATACGCTTACGATCACGCTAGCTTCACCATATTTGACGGTTCTTAAAACTATTCCCGGAGTTTTGTGCAACATTTAGGCAAATTTCAGAATTTTCCCGGTGATTTCATCACGTTAATCGAGAAGCAGGAGGATGCGGGCTTATAATCGCATTAAATATTCGCAGATCATTACCTGTAGCAGATCGGGGATTCCCATTTCTGCGATACTTTAATTACCTTTAGGCCATTTACTAAATTTGATCGATCCATATGTGGCAACGCCTAGCAGGTTTTGTGTTAAAATTCCGTATACCTTTATTAATTGGTTTATTGGTAAGTACGGTAGCGATGGGCTATTTCGCGAGCAAGGTTAAGATGAGCTATGATTACGTGAACGCGATCCCCCGCGATAACCCGAAATTCAAGATATACCAAGAATTTAAAAAGCAATTTGGCGAAGATGGCAACATGATGGTGCTGGGTGTGCAAACCGATCATTTCTTCGATTTATCTTACTTTAATGATTACGTGGCCTTAAGCCGGGCCATTAAAGCTATCCCTGAAGTCGAAAACGTTTTAAGCGTCCCCGCTGCCATAAACTTGATTAAGAATGATAGCACGCGACAACTTTCCGCGGTTCCCATATTTCAATCCGGGGCGAAAAGCCAACAAGAATTAGATAGCCTATCTGCAAGTTTTCTGAACCTCCCGTTTTACCGGGGTTTGTTATACAGCAAGGAAGGAAATGCTTACCTGATGGCTATACATATAAACAAGGATGTATTAAACTCTGCACAAAGGGAAGGCGTGGTCAAACAAATTACTGAACTCGCGGATAACTTTGGGAAGCAACAACAACAGGAAGTGTATATGAGTGGCTTACCACTTATACGTACCAATATGGCGGTTAAGGTGGCCAACGAATTAAAGTTGTTCCTGGGTATCTCCTTCTTGCTAACGGCCGTGATATTATTCTTATTCTTCCGGAGTTTAACCGATGTACTAATCAGTATGATCGTCGTGGCTATCGGTGTTGTATGGTCATTGGCCACGATATATTTGTTCGGTTACAAGATCACCTTGTTAACCGGTTTGATTCCTCCGTTAATCGTTGTAATCGGTATCCCTAACTGCGTTTATTTCCTTAATAAATACCATTCTGAATACGCTGGCCATGGCAACAAGATGAAAGCCTTGGTACGCATGGTACAAAAAATGGGTATCGTAACGCTGTTTACAAATATTACGGCGGCAATCGGTTTCGGGGTGTTTTGGTTTACGAACAGCGCCATTTTGAAGGAATTTGGCTTGGTTGCAGGCTTGAATATCATGATGATCTTCCTGATCTCTTTTATTCTTTTACCTTCCGTACTAAGTTTCTTAAAAGCGCCAAAGCATACGAATACCAGTTATCTCGAAGGTGGTGCCGTGAACGGTATATTAGATTTCCTAACCGGCTTAGTGTTTAAATACAGGCCTTTCGTGTACGCATTTACCAGCCTGATGGTGGTATTGGCATTATGGGGAATGGCCCGCTTGAAAACAGAGGCATTCATGGTTGATGATATCCCTAAGACGGATAAGATTTATACCGACCTGAAATTCTTCGAGCATAATTTTAAAGGGGTGATGCCCTTGGAGATCGCCGTTGACACGAAACGCAAAAACGGCGTAATCAGTTTACAAACCCTTACGAAGTTGGATGAACTGTCGAAGTTGATCGAGGCACAACCAGCATTCGCGCGGCCATTGTCTATATCTGAAGGAATAAAGTTTGCACGGCAAGCATTTTATAACGGGGATAGTACCAGTTATGCCGTTCCCAATTCTTTTGATATTAGCTTCCTGGCGAGGTATCTTAGGATGAAATCCGGAACGGGTGATGAAGATAATTCTACCTATTCGAAGTTACTTTCATCTTTCATGGATAGCACGCGGCAAATAGCGAGGATGAGCGTAAATATGGCCGATGTGGGCTCTGAAAAGCTGCCCGCGATTTTAAACAGCTTACAACCTAAAGTCAACGAAATATTCGATACGGCCCATTATAATGTAACTTTCACCGGTACCTCGGTAATCTTCCTCGAAGGAAGCCGGTTTATTATCAGCGGCTTGACAGAAAGTATATTGTTGGCATTCGTGTTGATCATCTTCTGTATGCTATATTTATTCCGCTCCTTCAAGATGCTGATTATTTCGCTGATTCCGAACGTAATCCCGCTAATCGTGACGGCAGGCGTGATGGGCTGGATGGGAATTGCGATCAAGCCTTCGACGGTGCTGGTTTTCAGTATAGCCTTGGGAATCGCGATTGACGTGACGATCCGTTTCCTTGTCAATTTCAAGCAAGAGCTGCCTTTAAATAATTACGATATCTCTGCCACCGTTAAACAAACGATCCATGAAACGGGCCTTAGTATTATTTATACATCCTTAATCCTTTTTGCCGGATTCATGATTTTTAGTTTCTCACAGTTTGGTGGAACGAAAGCATTGGGATGGTTAACCTCCCTAACCTTGGTGATGGCAATGATCACGAACCTTACCATATTGCCGGCCATGCTGTTATGGATGGAAAAGGGAATATTGAGAAAGGCTAAGAAGAAAGAATTATGGAATGCTTTAGATGAAGAAGAGGATATCGAGATGGCCGATTTAGGCTTGGAAGAAGAAAAGTAATCCTAACAAGAAAATATGTTACGAAACCGGACACGGTGCAATATAAATAAATGTTGCACCGTGTTTTTTTTGTAAATAAGGTTAATAATATTACACTATAATTTAGCTTTAAAGCCCTATAGGACTAGTATAGCAAGGAATTATATATTTATAAAATAATCTAGTAACCTACATTCATAATATAGAACATACCGCTCGTATAAATTAGCCATCCAAAGCGGATGAAAAGTAGGAAGTTTATAATGCCATTTTATAACCTTTTTAGCATCCGCCGATGAAGAATAAGTTCTTAAAAGGCGCTCACCTGTCTGAGCGCAAGTTTAAGGAGATATTAAAGCTATTCTCCGAAGACCTCACAGCTACGCAAATTGCGAGCATAAGCGGGGTAAGCCGCGTCACAGTAAACAGCTATTTGAAGAAGATCCGTTCTCAAATAGTTAAAAGTTGTGAAGAAACTTCCCCTGTTCCGGTTCACTCCCTTCCCAAGATTATTCACGCCAAGCAACCAGTTTTACAACACGATGGTGATGTAGAAGACGATGCTTTGCGATTGAATGTTGAAAGGAACAACCGCCCCGTAATTTTTGGCATATATCACCTTGATAGCCAGGTTTTCACGGAAATCATTCCCGATATCAGTCGCTCCATGATACAAGCCGTGGTTCGCGGTAGATCCATACTGGAGACGGTAGGTACCGCGGATAGAATACGTAAATACAACGGGGTAGTGGATTTAGGGCAATACCGTTTATACCATCTCCCGGGGCAGCACCTGGTGGGAGCACACCACCAACACATAATCGATGATGTGGACGGATTCTGGATTTTGACGAAGCATCGCTTGGCAAAATTCAAGGGTTTAAACCGCAATACGGTATACTTACACTTGAAAGAATGCGAGTTTAGGTACAACCATCGCACCAGGGATTTGTATAATGTGTTGTTAGACTTGCTAAAAAATTACCCTTTAAACTTATCATGATAATATATTTTTTATCATTATTTAATATTTAATAAAGTATTGAATAATGTAATATTTAGGTGATTAAAATCTCCTTAAAATATGTTATATCAATTAAATTAAAGGACTAAGATTGAACAAATGTCAGTGAATGTTCGTTAAGTTAGAATTGTAAAACCAAGGAAGAATCGCTTAACGGAAACCTTACTTTTTCACTTCGGATAGGGAACAAGCACTTGGCATTTTTTCTAATATTATTTTAAAAATATTTATCTAAATGCATATGTATGTATACTAGCATGCTGGTGCATTTCATCATGATATAAAGATTTTCTGAATTACGAAAACGTTAAGTTTTTCGATTTAGATTTTGGTTGATGACAAGCGGGCAATACTCCTATTGCCTGCTTTTTTTATTATAACGATAACGACTAAACGAATAGCATTTTTTACAAATATTCAATTATCATTATAATATAAATTTGTTTTTTGTGTTTTAAACTTAATTTGTTCCCCTCTTTAAGTCCTTTACCCTGGCGGATTTCACGAATTATATTAATAGATTATTCCATGTTTTCTTCTCCTAATGTCCGTTACAACATTTTTTAGTTATAAAAAAATTTTTCCTATTTGTTAACGATATTATATTTGAGAGTTAAATTTTCGTTAAACAACTAAATCATGCTTATGAGGAAAAGGCTCGTCGTGCTTTTCCTGCTCCTGGTCACCCTGGCCGGGCAGGGGATGGCGCAATCCCGTACTATTACCGGTACGGTAACTTCAGTTGAAGACGGTTCGCCAATTATCGGTGCAACCGTAATAATCAAAGGAACCAATTTGGGTACAGTTACGAATGTAGACGGAACTTACTCGCTTAATGTACCGGACGGTAAGGATATCTTGATATTCAAATTTATCGGCATGTCGGACAAAGAAGTGAAAATTTCCGGCTCTACGGTGAATGTTACATTGCAAGCCGATGTAAAAACACTTACAGAAACTGTCATCACGGCAAATGCCATCAAGAGAGAAAAACGCTCCCTGGGCTATTCTGCTCCCACGGTAAAAAGTGATGAGTTAACAAGAGGCCAGGCGCCCAGCGCTTTGAATGGTCTTTCCGGTAAAGTTGCCGGTGTAAACATCACCGGTACTGCTAATGCCCCCGGTAGTTCTTCCCGTATCGTATTACGTGGCGGTTCTTCCATCGCTGGAAATAACCAGGCGCTGATCGTGGTGGATGGGGTACCTATCGACAACAGTAGTCAAATAGGTGGTTCTTCCTTAGCGTCAACTGACTTTGGTAACCGTGCCAATGATATCAATCCAGATGATATCGAATCTATGACAATCTTGAAAGGCCCTGCTGCCGCGGCTTTGTATGGATCGCGTGCTTCTAATGGCGCCGTGATCATCACTACAAAATCAGGTAAGAAAGGTGCTGGTAACAAGAAAAATGAAATCACTTTCAACTCCGCGGTAACATTTTCCAATGTCCTGAAACTTCCTGAGCTTCAGAATGAGTACGGTCAAGGTGGTGGCGGACAGTTGGATCTTCGTGAAAACTGGAGCTGGGGTGCTAAATTCAACGGCGAAATGCAGGGCTGGGGTCAAGAGATCAACGGCGTTCGCCAAGAAAAGCCTTATGTAGCGCAACCTGATAACATCAAGAATTTCTTTGAATTAGGTAGGTCTGCTAATAATAATTTGTCAATCTCCGGTGCCGGTGAAAAGTCGACTTATTACCTGTCTTTAAACGCTTTGAACTCCGATGGGGTAATGCCGGGTGATTATGACAAGTACAACAAGTACAGTGTAAGGTTTAACGGTACTACTGAATTGAGCAACAAATTTACTAGCTCTATCAACGTGAGTTATACTAAGATTAACAGCAACATGGTTGCAGGTGGTCAAGGTGCCTCATCCGTTTACAACAACGTATTACAAACTCCGAGGGACATTCCTTTGGACAAGATGGGTAATTTGAATAATCCTTATTATGGTTATGATTTAGATAAAGGAACTTACGGGTATTACGGTGCTTATACAGTAAGCCCTTATTTTATCCTGAAAAATTACCAGAACAACAACTACGTTGATCGTGTAGCGGGTAACTTCGCGTTGCATTACAAGGCCAACAGTTGGTTGGAAGTTACGAACAGGTTAGGTGCCGATGTGTATTCTGATCGTCGTAACTACATCGCGCCTAAATTCTCGGTAAAACCGGTAGATCAAAGCGGGGTTGATTATAACCAAAACAATATTCGTAGTAATGTTGGTTCTTACTCCGAAGTAGAATATAACCTCTCCGAGATCACCAATGATTTGATGATTACCGGTAAGAAACAATTAACGCAGGATTTGAGCCTTTCCGTAATGCTAGGTAACAACATCCGTCAACGTGCTTACCATTCCTTGAGCGCCGCAACAAATAGCAGCGGTTTGGTTATTCCGGGTTATTATAATCTTGCTAATAGTAACGGGAATCAGACCACTTCTAATTATGACGAAAAACGTCGTTTAGTAGGGGTTTACGGAGCCATTAACCTAGGTTATAAGGACATGTTGTACTTGGATATGACAGCGCGTAACGACTGGTCATCAACATTACCGAAGAAGAACAATTCATTCTTTTATCCAAGCGTAAGCGGTTCATGGGTATTTACCGAGTTATTGAAGGATAAAGGAATTTCCAATATCCTGAACTATGGTAAATTGCGTGCGAACTTTGCACAGGTAGGTAATGATGCAGATCCGTATTCATTAACAAACTATTATTCTAAAGCAAGTATTAATGGCGGCTTTGGTTCAACAATATTTCCTTTCAACGGCGTACCGGGTTTTACCGTGTATGATGAAGTAGGGAATCCTAACTTGGAGCCGGAAATTACTACCGCGTATGAAATCGGTACCGAATTAAATTTCTTCAATAACAATTTAACGGTTGACTTTAGTTATTATCACAACATTTCCAAGAATCAAATTATCCCGGTACCGTTAGCGTATTCTTCCGGGTATGTTCAAGCAACGTTGAATGCCGGTAAAATTGAAAATAAGGGAGTTGAATTATCATTACGCGGTACACCTATCCGTACTTCTTACGGTTTGAATGTAGAATTCTACGGTACATTTACGAAGAATGTTAGTAATGTAATCAGCGTGAAGACTGGCCAGTTAGTGGTTGGTGGATTCAACGGTATGTCCATCGTAGCAGCAGAAGGTCAACCTTATGGTTCGTTCTACGCTGTAGACATTGCCCGTGATGACAAGGGACGTGTAATTGTAGATGAAGATGGATATCCTGAATGGACTGATAGCCCACGCTATTTAGGCTCTTACAATCCCGATTACCAAGCATCTCTCGGAACTAATATCCATTACAAAGGTTGGAATTTTAATATGCTCTTTGAAACCAAACAAGGAGGCGTATTCTTCAGCCGTACTAAGGATATTATGGCATTCGTAGGTACATCCGCGGAAACAGTACGCGGAGGACGTGATCCTCATATCTGGCCTAATTCTGTGTACTTGGATGGAGATGGAAAATATGTTGAAAATACTGACAGGAAATTTAATCCGGAAGTTTATTATCCAAGCAATATGCCCCCGGGAACAAGCATCGTGGATGCTTCTTATGTAAGGCTGCGCGAGGCTAGCTTGTCATATAGGTTGCCTAAAAACCTGTTGAATAGAACACCTTTCGGTGATATTACCCTGGGTTTATTCGGCAATAACTTATTCTTATGGACGGCCAAATCCAACGAGTTCGCAGATCCGGAGATCAACTCTACGGGTGCTGGAAATGCTCAAGGGTTCGACTTCACGGCACAACCATCATTGCGCAACTTCGGTTTCAACGTGAAAGTTTCTTTCTAGTATTTGATAAGTTAAATGTTTGAAAATGAGAAAAATCAATATAAAAACTACAGTAGTTGCCATGGCGATTGGTGCCACGGCAATGACTGGTTGTTCGAAGTTCCTGGATGTTAACCAAAACGGGAACTTGCCGGAAAAGGTAGATCCGAACTTAATACTGCCTACAACAGAAGCAACTATTGCCCATGTGGTAGGTAATAATTTGCACCAATACGGTTCATTTTGGGCCCAATATTTTACCCAGAATCCCGGTTCTTCGCAATATAAAGTCTTGGATCAGTATATGTCCGTAAACTCTTCTTTTGATAGGCAGTGGGGATTGATGTATAGCAGTGCCATGACCGATTTGAAGAATATTATAAAGCTGTCTTCCGAGAATACAGATTATAGATTATACGGAGCCATGGCGAATATTATGCTAGCGTATGATCTACAGTTATTGACGGATGGCTTCGGTGATATTCCTTATACGGAAGCCGGTCAAGGTTCCGAGAATATTACACCTAAATACGAATCTCAAAAAGCAATTTACGATTCTATCTTTTCTTTAATCGATAAAGGGATAGCTTCTTTTGCGGAAGGTGGGGTTATTACTCCTAAAAAAGAGGATTTAATCTTTGGTGGCGACATCAATGCATGGGTGGCCTTCGCGAATACCTTGAAACTTAGGGCGTGCATGCGTTTGTCTTACCAACCTGAAGCGCAGGAAATGGTAGAAGCAGCTTTGCAATCACTGGAAGGAAAAACATTCTTAACTCAAGATGCAAAGATAGAATACTATGCTGCGGGTGGTTTCGGTAATCCATTCTATGAAGAAATGCTGGGTTTAGGTAAAACTCAGAATGTAGTGGGTAGTGCTACGGTAGTAAATCAACTGAACGCAAATAATGATCCTAGGGTTGGTAAATTCTTCCAATTAAATAAGGATACCGTTTATATGGGTATCCCGCAAGGTAGTTATAATACAACCGAGGAGGATCCATCATTCCCAACGGCTGCTATAGCCGGTGATGCACAGGATATTAACTCTGCAACTGCACCGGTAAAATTAATGTCTGCTTCCGAGAGCTATTTCTTGCAAGCGGAAGCAGTTGCCCGTGGATTAATGAGCAGTGGTGATGCCAAAGATTTATTTGAAAAAGGTATCAAGGCAAGTTTTGATGCTTACGAAGTGAGCTCCGCTGATGCTGAGGCCTATTTACAAAACGAACCTGTGGCACAGTTTCCCACATCCGATATTAATGCGCAGGTTAAAGCGATTATCACGCAAAAATACTTCGCGATGTGTGGGAACCAAAGCTTCGAGGCTTGGACAGAATGGCGCAGGACGGGATTCCCCGATTTCTTCGTAATGTCTGAAGTAGGAAGTTTAGGTGGTAAGTTTCCAACACGGTTCTTATATCCTAATAATGAATTAGTTAGGAATCCTAATACACCGAAAGGCGTTAGTCTCAGTGACAAAGTTTGGTGGGATGTGAAAGACTAGATTCTTTACATATCAAGATAAGTTTAGGGTGATGGAGTACTTCCATCACCCTATTTTTTTGTTTATGCGGTTGATTCTCAGTAGGAAATTTTAATTTCGATCAACTTTTTAAACTTACGTTTGTTATTTATACAGCGGCTAATTTGCCTGGAATTTCACGGAAACCCAAAGACGGAAACTATAGAATGGATAACCCACAGTTGACTAGAAGATAAACCTTGCTTTAAAATTTGGATGATGTAACCTTAATAGCACAAAGAATTTAAGAAACGGGAACTATTTGAACTGCTATAGCAAGTGGTTAAAATTCATTTGCCAAGTACTTTATTATTTGCTGAACCAGCATCAATAATAAAGCTTTTGGTATTTGAAAACAGGGAGATTATTTCTTGAAAAATCTTGTAGGGAAGTCTTCAACAGCCGAATTTGTTAACGATCAAGATCAATTTGGATTTAAAAGGTATTAAATACTATTAAATGACCCACTTTAAAAGCAATTCTATGTAAGATGAAACAATTACCATGCTTATTTATTCCCGTTTCCTCTGGATCTTAAAAATTTATTTACCAAAATCAAATGCTACATGAAAAGAGTTCTACTCGCCCTGCTCATGGCAATATTCTTTGTCGGGCAGGTGTTTGCGCAAACCCGAACCATCAAGGGGAAAGTAACCTCTGCCGAGGATGGTACTCCAATTATTGGCGCAACAATTATTGTTAAAGGAACTAATCTCGGAACCGTAACGAGCGTAGACGGTACTTATTCTATTAATGTACCTGAAGGCAGAAACGTGTTAATCGTCAAATTTATCGGTATGAAGGAGAAAGAAATAACAATCTCCGGAAATACTATGGATGTGTCGCTCGAACAAGATATAAGAACTTTGAATGAAACCGTCATTACCGCTCAGGCTATCCGCCGCGATAAAAGTTCCCTGGGATATTCGGCCCCAGTAATCAAAAGCGAAGAAATCATGAAAGGCCAAAATCAAAGCGCCTTAAATTCTCTCAGTGGTAAAGTTGCAGGTGTAAACATTACAGGTACCGCCAATGCTCCCGGTAGTTCTTCCCGTATCGTATTAAGGGGAGGTTCTTCTATTACCGGTAGCAACCAAGCCTTGATTGTTATTGATGGTATCCCGATTGATAACTCCAGCGTGATCGGCGGAAGCAGCTCGCTTTCTTCCATCGATTTCGGTAACAGGGGTAATGATATCAACCCGGATGATATCGAATCGATGACAGTCCTGAAAGGTCCTGCTGCCGCCGCCCTGTACGGATCTAGGGCATCGAACGGCGCCTTGATCATTACCACCAAATCTGGTAAGGGTGGACGGAAAAATATGGATATCACCTTTAGCACTACCGGTACCTTGTCAAGAGTATTGTCATTACCGGATTTGCAAAACAAATATGGACAGGGTGGCACCCAGATTAATCCCGATGGTACCTTCTTTAATTATGATGATCCCAAGGAAAATTTCAGCTGGGGTTTCCCCTTTGATGGTCAACCGAAGGAATGGGGACAGGAAATTAACGGGGTGCGTCAAATGAAAAATTATTCCGCCTTACCGGATAACGTGAAAGATTTCTTTGTAACCGGTAAAGCACTAACAAATAATCTTTCATTAACGGGGGGCAGTGATAAAACTGCTTACTATTTGTCCCTCAATTCATTGAATTCTGATGGGGTAATGCCGACATCCGCCGATTTATATAACCGCTATAGCGTGCGCTTTAACGGGAGTGCAGAACTGGCCAAAAATTTCAAAACTTCCGTATCACTGAATTATATCAAGATAAATAGCGATATGATACAAGGGGGCCAGGGGGTTGCCTCGGTATTTGATAACGTATTACAAACACCGAGAGATATTCCATTAAACGGTAAGAACCTGAAGAACCCGTATAATACGATGGAAGGAACCTTATTTGATGGTGATGGTAATAGCCTCTACGGCTTTTATGGTGCTTACACCGTAAACCCGTATTACCTGTTGGCCAAATACAAGAACCAAAATAACGTGGATCGTATTACCGGTAATTTTACCATTTCCTGGGCGCCTGCCGAATGGATAGATATTACCAATAGGGCTGGTGTCGATTATTATTCGGATCGCAGGAAATTTAAATATCCTAAATTCTCCAGTATGCCCGCGGACTCTACTACGGGTAACTATAGCGCCGAAGATAATGTGCAAGGTTACGTAGGTAAGTACGGCGAATCTGAGATTAACGTTTCAGAAGTGTTGAACGACTTGATGATTACTTTCAAGAAAAGGTTCAGCACAGATTTTAGCGCTTCCTTGTTAGTTGGTAATAATATCCGGCAAAGTCAATTTAACCAGTTAAATTCTGAAACCAATTCCGGTGGGTTGGTGATTCCCGGCTGGTATAACCTTAATAATAGTGATGGCCCCGTGCAATCTACTAACTTTTATTCCATCAAGCGTTTGATCGGTTTATATGGAGAGTTGAATTTGAATTATAAGGATATGTTATACTTAGGGGCTACTGCCCGTAATGACTGGTCTTCAACCTTGCCGAAAAAGAATAACTCCTTCTTCTATCCAAGTGTGAATCTATCTTGGATTTTTACGGAGCTGATGAAAGATTCAAAAATTAGTAACATACTGAATTACGGTAAGTTAAGAGCCAGCTACGCAGAGGTAGGTAATGACCCTGATCCGTATTTATTGAAAACATATTATGATAAAACTACCGTCAGCGGTGGGTTCGCGAGTATCATCTTCCCATTCCAAGGCACATCCGGTTTAACATTGGGTGACCGGATCGGTAATGAGAACCTGAAACCTGAAAAAACTTCCGCATTCGAAGTAGGTACCGAGTTAGGTTTCTTTGAAAACAGGTTGTATATCGACTTCTCCTATTATCAAAACAGGTCAAAGGATTTGATTATTCCTATACCTATCTCTCCTTCCACGGGCTTCACTTCTAGGGTGAGCAATACCGGTGAAGTAAAGAACAGCGGTGTAGAATTGATGGTGCGTGGTACCCCGGTTAAGACCCAATCAGGCTTTACATGGGAAATTTACGGTACATACACCCGCAATAGGAACAAGGTTGTTTCCTTGTTGGAAGGTGTAGATCAGATCGTGATCGGTGGATTTAGCGGTATGGCTATCGTGGCGGCAGTCGGAAAACCATACGGTACTTTTTATGCCCAGGACTTACTTAGGGATGATCAAGGTAGGGTAGTGGTAGATGGAACGACCGGCTTGCCGAGGTTTACGCCAACCGCTGTTTACTTGGGATCTTATAATCCCGATTACCAAGCCTCATTAGGATCTAATTTCAGTTACAAGAATTTCTCCTTCAGTTTCTTGTTTGATACGAAGCAAGGGGCGGAATTTTATTCCCGCACCAAGAGTATCATAGCATTCAACGGTACTTCGTTAGAAACAGTTGAAGGCGGACGGGAAGCGCGTATCTGGCCTAATTCTGTAATTGAAGATCCCAACACGCCTGGGAAGTACGACTTGAATACCACGGCTAAATTTTACAATTACGATTATTACGCCAACCAAAAAAACAGGCCAAATGGACAAGATGTGATCGATGCCTCTTTTATCAAGTTGCGCGAAGTTAATCTTACGTATAGTTTACCTAAAACGCTTTTATCGAAAGCGAATATCGGCGCGGCATCCGTTAGCCTGTTTGGTAATAACTTATGGATTCATAGGGCTGGAAATAATAAGTATGCCGATCCGGAAATTAACTCCGGTGGTTCAGGTAATGAGCAGGGCTTCGATTTTACGGCCCAGCCATCGCTTGCAAACTTTGGTATGAACTTAAAAATTACATTCTAACCCTTAAAAGCTGATAAATATGAAACGTTTATATCATTTTTGGCTGGCAGCAGCTTTTATTATTTCAGTATTGGCCTTACCGGGTTGTTCGAAGTTTCTCGATGTAAATGATAATCCAAATGCAACCGAAACGGCCAACCTGGACCTGGTACTGCCTTCCGCACAAGCTGCCATCGTGCAAGCTTACGGTTTACAATATACTATCAACGGTGGAATGTGGATGCAATATTGGACGCAGAATCCATATGCAAACCAATATAAAGCCATCGATAGCTATAATATGGAACCTGCAAATTTTGATAGGCAATGGTCGTTATTATATGCAACCGCCGCTTCGGATCTTACCACCTTGACAGATGGAGCCGGTGCCGCGAAGAATGCCCAATTTTCCGGTGTGGCTTACTTGCTAAAAGCGTACACTTTTCAATTGTTAACCGATGCGTTTGGTGATATTCCTTTATCTGATGCCTTGAGAGGAGCCACTGTTTTAAATCCTAAATACGATCCGCAGCAGCAAGTTTACGACAGCGTATTTACCTGGATCAAGAAGGGTTTAAGCCTGTTGGATCCTAACTCTGCCTACCCGATTGAATCCGGTGATTTAATTTACGGCGGCGATGTTGATAGTTGGATCGGGTTTGGTAATACAATGTGGCTAAGGGCGGCGATGCGAATTTGCAGGGTTGATGAGGCAAAGGCGAAGTCTGAGATTAGTGCGCTATTTGCAACGAATCCAACTTTTATTCAAGATGATGCACAGATGGAATTTCAAAATGTTGGGGGAGCTCGTAGTCCTATATATGCCGAAGCAGTCGCATTGCAGGTAATTAATATCCGTTCAAGCGCTACGGCTATTGACCGGTTGAAAGCTAACAATGATCCCCGTATCGCGAAATATTACTCACAAATTTCCGCAGGAGGATATGTTGGCTTGCTGCAAGGGGATTATAATTCCCAACCTACACCGGGTACATATTCCAGTGTATCATTGAACTGTATCGGTCCTGTTGCGCCCGTTAGGTTACTCTCCGTTGCCGAGTCTTATTTCCTGAGATCTGAAGCGCGTGCCCGTGGGTATTCGACCGAAAGTGATGCGCAGTCTTTATACAATGAAGGCGTTCGTGCTAGCTTTACAACGCAGGGTTTAACAACGGCTGCCGCGGATACTTACCTGGCGCAAAGCAGTGCAGATGCTCCCGACGTAGCTTGGCCCGGCGATATGGCAACTCAAATTAAACGCATCATAACACAAAAGTATTTTGCATTCTGTGGGAATGAAACTTTTGAAGCATGGTGCGATTGGAGGAGGACAGGATATCCCGATTTCCTAATCCGTTCCGTAAATTCTGCTTTCCCCGGCGATACAAAACCTACCCGTTTCTTGTATCCAAATGTTGAGATTACCAGGAATGGTAATTTCCCCGGTGCAAAATTATTGACGGATAAAGTATGGTGGGATATAGACTAAGGAGCATATGCTTAGGTGAATAGAATCCTTACCTGTTTATTTCGATACTAGTATTTCATACTGAAATGAGCTTGGAACTTATTTTCAATCTTATTTCAATTGTTAGGTTAAATAATGTAATGGCTAAAACTAGCCGGTATCTATTGAAGCAAAAAAATGCAGCCTACCTAGGTGGGCTGTATTTTTTTATTAAGCAGAAACGAAACGGTTTCAGAAATAGAATACGTTTTTCGTAGGTTAATTCAAATGATTATTATCTTTCCTTTATTCTAATACCTGCACTGCACTTTTTTCTCGGCTCTCGAATAAGCTTATAAGTATAAATGCCATTTGATTAAATAGTTTGCTAATTAGCCGGGTTAAGCCCTGGAGTATTTATGAACCCATTAAACTTATGCAATCGGGTCAATTCAAGTTGTAGCGTCAATTCTATTAAGAAAGAATTATTCATGCCGAATAAATTTCTTGGTAAGGATAACTATATAATTTCTACAATAGAATAATCATTTCATAAATAGAATAATCATTTAATAATTTTATGCCCTGCCTATTCACTACCGGTAAAAGCATGGCTTCGCCAAACCCTTCCGAAATAAAAGGATCAATAAATTGATAGGATGATCAATTGCATGCATTTCCGTTTTAATGATCAACAATTGTTTTGGCCAATAGGTGCACTAGAATGAATTGATGAATAGTTATTTATTCTAGGGCAGGTTTCAGTTTTAGTTATAATGCATTCGGTCCTGGGATTTATTAAAAATTGATTGCGGG
This sequence comes from Chitinophaga caeni, assembly GCF_002557795.1. Taxonomy (NCBI): domain Bacteria; kingdom Pseudomonadati; phylum Bacteroidota; class Chitinophagia; order Chitinophagales; family Chitinophagaceae; genus Chitinophaga; species Chitinophaga caeni. Next base: position 1,556,689 of record NZ_CP023777.1, read on the forward strand.
TTAATGTTTGGTTTTGGGGGAATGCATTTGGGGTGGGATGGGGTATGCAGAAATCCCCATCCCTAGAAACATTACCGCTGTATTTGGCCTATACATTGGACCTGTTCCTTGCTTTTTTAATTAGTTTTTCTCATGCCTTACTTTTTTTGGTCGATTTATTATTTATATTATGAAATAAATGACTTTGATGCTTTACGATCATTTGCTTTCCATTCTAAAAAATCCTTCCAAGTAACTCTTAAAAACTCATCCAGTTTAAAACATTTCTCTTGCATCAAAAAATTTCTTCTAACAAGGTTTAAATTAACATAACTCATAGATGCACCATTTACTAGGAATGTAGATCGGTGCATAATGGCCAGTATAGAAATTTGCACTATTCAATTAAGCGAATTCTCATGATTTAATTAAGCACATTCTTATGATTCAATTGCGCGAATTCTCATGATTCAATTACGCGAATTTTCATGATTTAATTAAACGTATTCTTATGATTCAATTATGCGAATTCTTATGATTTAATTAAGCGAATTCTCATGATTCAATTATGCGAATTCTCATGATTCAATTACGCGTATTCTAATGATTTAATTAAGCGTATTCTCATGATTCAATTACGCGTATTCTAATGATTTAATTAAGCGTATTCTCATGATTCAATTACTCGTATTGTCATGATTTAATTAAACGTATTCTCATGATTCAATTACGCGCATTCTCATGATTTAATTAAGCGAATTCTCATGATTCAATTACGCGAATTCTCATGATTTAATTAAACGTATTCTCATGATTCAATTATGCGTATTCTAATGATCTGATCTATTTATAATCATATTTCAAAACATTATTACTATATACAATTTAATACTTTATTAAGCATAGGATTCCCATCCGGTAAAATAGATTCAATTTTACCGGGGCAAAGTTGTTGTTATTAATGGTGATTGAATTATATATTTACTCAACTATAATCACAGCGAGTTAAAAGCCTACTTTTTCTTCGACTCTAAACTCAATGTAGCTACCAGCTTTTTGGTAATCTGGCGCTCCTGCGTTTTGATCATGTAAATTATCTCTTGCCCTGTTTCAACAATAGTAGTGGTTAACTTGTCGAAATACTCTTTAATGGTTTGAGTTTGATCTGCTTTCTTCGGCGGTTCTGCTATCAGCTTGGTTTTACCTGTTAGTTTTGCTCCTATTGAATATTTGTAATGGTCAAAATCAATAAGGTTAACTACTGAAACTCCAAAAACATCGGCAATTTGCACTAGCTTAAAAATCGATAACTCCTTTACCTTATCACGCTCGATATTTCCATACGCTGTTGTACTCATCTTTAATTGCTTTGCCACGTAACTTTGCGTGTAATGCCTTAAAATTCTTATTTCCTTTATGTTCTCACCAATGCTCATCTTATTCATGTAAAGCATTAGTGCAATCAATGTTTTAGTAAATCACCAGGATTTAAAAGTAGAACATTCCATAAATGGGACAAAGAAATCTCAAGTGTGAGTTGAGAACTTAATTGAAATTATAGGTATTCTCAAGTGAAACATAACATTTGCAGTTTTATATTATTCATAAAAAAAGGAAGGCAAGTTAAATACTTACCTTCCTTCTCCATATTTCTTAAAGCATATAATTAATGGATCAACTCTTTTAATTTATCCGTTAATGCCGCGCCTCTTAAGTCTGCCGCTACCACTTTGCCATCCGGGTCAATTAATAAATTTGCCGGGATCGCGTTGATATTATATAATCTTGCTGCTTCACTTTCCCAACCTTTCAGATCGCTTACATGCGTCCAGGTCAATTGATCATCAGCGATTGCTTTTTCCCAGTTCTCTTTTTTATTGTCAAGGGATACACCCAAGATCGTGAAGTTCTTGTTTTTAAATTGATTGTAGGCATTCACCACGTTGGGGTTCTCTTTACGGCATGGCCCGCACCAGCTAGCCCAGAAATCTACCAATACATATTTACCTTTAAAAGAACTTAACGACACTTTTTTGCCGTTCACAGTCGGCAAGGTAAAATCTGGCGCCGGTTTACCGATTAAGTCGGACAGCTCGGGAGCATCTGCATTTGCTTGCGCAGTTTCTCCCATGGAATTAATTTGTTCATGCAGCTCCTTGACCATCGTGTTGCCAGGGAATTTCTTTACAAGATCAGCAACGGCTGTCTTGATGTTACCCAACTCTTCATTACCGTTCGGTCTTAACATGCTGATTGCCAAAGCGCCAACTACGGGCGACTTGGTGTCCTTGGCTACCTGCATAAAGTAACCGTTTAAGGATTTGGAGTTTTGCTCGAATTGTTTTTGTTTCGTTTGCAATAAGCTATCACTTCCGGGTACTTTGCTCAAGCTATCCAACTCCATCATCTGGTTGGTTAGTTCTGTATTTTTTGCGCTCAACTCGGAAAACATCTTTTGTAATTCTACAGATGCATCCGACCCGGTAATTTTTACATGTTCCAAATCATTGTAATCACCTTTGATTTGCATATCGCCCGCATCTAGTGCCAGGAGGATGTACTTGCCTTCGTCTATACTAATGCGGTATAAGCCTTGCTCTGCTACCATTCCCTCCAAGGCAAATTTACCACTGGCGTCCGTGATGTTAGCCGTGTCTACTAGTAAAGGCTCATTAATAGTTAATTCTTCCAAGCTCACTTTTTTCAACGGTGCATGATCTAACTGGACATCGATTTTGAATGCGCCTTTTTCCGGCTCGTTTTTACAACTTACCATCAAAGTTGTCGCGACTGCTAATAGGAATGCAAGTTTTTTCATCTATAATTTTTTTATATACGTATCAACCGTAGGAATTCAAAAGTACTAACTATCGTTAGAAAAAGATGTTAAAGTTCTATGATAATATAAAACGGCAAACGGGCTGCCGTAACATACTATATATTACGGCAACCCGTTTGCAGCGTGAAATTTTTTATTTATTGACCCAACTTGCTTGCTAGCAACTGGTTTGTCAATTTTGGGTCGGCATTTCCTTTGGAGCGCTTCATTACTTCTCCTACGAACATGCCAATCAATCCTTTCTTTCCCGCTTTGTAAGCGGCAACTTTACCTGGGAATAATGATAAAACTTCATCGATGATTATTTCAAGGGAGCCCGAATCGGTATTTTGCAGTAAGTTCATTTCCGTCGCGAGTTCCAAGGGCGATTTGGCAGGCGCTTCCAGCAAGGCGGGAAATAATTTTGATGAAGCCGCGGAAAAACTAAGCTTTCCTTCCTGGACGAGCAAAATTAAGTCTGCCATTACCTGCGCAGGTAATGGGAAGGAGTCCATATCGATACTTTTGTCATTCAGGTAAGACTTGATCGGGCCGAGCATCCAGTTGGATGCGGCTTTGTAATGGGGCGTGAGGGTTGTTAGTGACTCGAAGTACAGGGCGGTACCTTTGTCATCGCATATCACGCGGGCATCATATCCTGGTAATCCCAGCTTGGTGGTGTATTTTTCGACCAACTCGTTCGGCAGGGCAGGAAGCTGCAACCTAATTTCTTCGATGAAGGCATCCGTAAAGTTGAAAGGCGCTAGGTCCGGCTCCGGGAAATAACGGTAATCATTGGCTTCTTCCTTGGATCTCATCGGGAAGGATGTGCCCGTACTGGCATCAAAACTGCGGGTTTCTTGTTCAATACGTCCGCCGGATTCAACAAGTTGGATTTGCCTTGAAATCTCAGCTTCTATCGCTCTCTTCACATTCCGGATGGAGTTCATATTTTTTACTTCTACCTTGGTTCCCAGCTTTGTTTCACCCTTTGGACGGATTGAGATATTCGCATCGCAACGCATGCTGCCTTCTTCCATATTGCCATCGCAGACCTCGATATACCTCACTAGGCGGCGTAATTCCGTTAAATAGGAATAGGCATCTTCCGCGTTGTGGATGCATGGTTCGGTAACGATTTCAACCAAAGGTACGCCCGCGCGGTTATAATCAACATAGGTATAAGCTGGATCAAGATCATGTATGGATTTGCCGGCATCCTCTTCCAAGTGTATCCTATTTAAATGTACCTTTCCGGTACCTGCTGCGGTGGGTATATCAACATATCCGCCGATGCAGATCGGGGCGGTATGTTGCGATACCTGGTAGCCTTTTGGCAGGTCGGGATAGAAATAGTTTTTACGGGCAAAATAATTCTCTTTTTCTATCTCGCAGTGGCAGGAGAGACCCAAGCGGATGGCATATTCTACCGCTTTCTTGTTCATGAAAGGCAAAGTTCCGGGATGAGCCAAGGTAATAGGGCTGATATGTGTATTAGGCGCACCGCCGAATGCAGCGCTATCGGCCACGAACAATTTGCTGGCGGTTTGCAACTGTGCATGCACTTCTAAACCTATTACTGCTTCATACTTATCTTCGATCGTTGCACTCATAAAATGATTTTTGTAGGATATTTATTTTTACAAATGTATTTAAAAGTCCGTTTTGATTATTGTTTGTTCATGAAATTAATATAAAATTTGAATATTATTCAAATAATTATGGTTTGTATAGAAAATATTTAAAATGACTGAATATTCATCAATCTTTAAGGCGCAGCGTGATTATTTCCTCTCCGGGGCCACGCGCAGCTATGATTTTCGGAAGAAACAACTGAAGAAATTAAGATCCATGTTGCAGGATCATGAACAAGATTTATTAGATGCGCTTTATAAAGATATGCGTAAACCGGGCTTCGAAGCCTACAGCAGCGAATTGGGTTTCGTGTACAACGAAATTAACCACGCCTTGAGGCAACTCTCCCGGTGGATGGAGCCTATACCCGCAACCGCGCCGTTGACGGTCTTCCCTTCCAAGGCAAAAGTTATCCGGGAACCACTCGGTGTCGTATTAATTGTGGCCCCTTGGAATTACCCGGTGAATTTATTGATAACCCCCTTAATCGGCGCCATGGCGGCGGGCAACTGTGCCGTATTGAAGCCGTCGGAACTCGTACCCGCTACCAGCAGCTTATTGGCCCGAATGTTTTCAGAAAACTTTGCCCCAGATTATATAAACGTCGTGGAAGGTGATGGGGCGGAAGTGGTTCCACGTTTAATGGAACACAGGTTTGATCATGTTTTCTTTACTGGTAGCATTCCTGTTGGGAGGAAAATTTACGAGATGGCTGCCCGGCAATTAATTCCTGCAACCTTAGAGCTTGGTGGAAAATCTCCCTGTATCGTCGATGAAAAAGTTGATCTGGCCGTTGCTGCTAAGAGGATTATATGGGGTAAGACATGGAATGCAGGCCAAACATGCATTGCACCGGATTACTTGCTTGTTCAAGAAAATATAAAAACAAAATTGATCATCGCCATGCAACAGGCCATAACGGACCTGTTGGGACAAAACGTTCAAGAAAGCGGCGATTATGCCAGGATAATAAATGAAAAACATTTCGATCGGCTGATTACTTATTTAAATGATGGTAAAATCGTTTGGGGTGGGCAACACGACAAGCAAGATCTTTTTATTGCACCCACGTTATTAACGCGGGTTGACCTGGATATGCCGGTAATGCAAGAAGAGATTTTCGGACCTATCTTGCCGGTTCTATCATTTAAGGACAAGGAAGAAGCATTGGGTATTATCCGGCAGCGACCTTTCCCGTTATCTTGTTATATTTTTACTAAGAATACCGCGTTCGAAAGGTTTTTTGTAGAACAACTTTCATTCGGTGGTGGATGTATCAATAATACCCTGGTACATTTAGTGAATACCAATATGCCATTTGGCGGTGTCGGTTATAGTGGCCTGGGAAAATATCATGGTAAATATTCTTTCGAAACATTTTCACATTATAAAAGTATTACGAAGACGGGTACTTGGCTTGATGTCAAGTTGAAATATGCTCCTTATAAAGAAAAGCTTTCCTGGTTGAAGATATTCATGAGCTGATCCATAAAAGAAAGGCCCCTGCGATTTTGCAGGAGCCTAAACTTACAGTTTCTCTGAATTGAGTTGTTTCGGGATAGGGATGCTCAACTTTTGTTGCTTCCCATTTCTCGAAATTACAAGGTTTAAGGTGCTTCCCGGTTTATTAGCCGCTGCATAAGCATCGGCAACATCTTTAGCGCTGGCAACGGCTGTGCCTGCAATATTTAAGATGATATCATTTTCCTGTAAACCTGCTTTACTAGCCAATGATCCTTGTTCAACACTAATGATCGTGGCGCCTTTACCATCTTCCCTGTCTTGAACTTCAATTCCCAATCGCTTGCTGTTCCTGTCATTGAAGTTAAAGAACCTTTTAAACATCCCGCGGTCGCTAGGGTTTGCCCTTAAGTCTTCAAATATTAAACCGCCCGGCTTTCTATAACCCATTCCAAGGTCTTGTTCTTTCCTAGCCTGTAATTTGGCTTTAGTAGAATGTTCTTTTTTATCGCGGAGGTAGGTGACGGTTATTTCTTTACCCGGGTCATACTTGGCAATGGTCTCGAATAATTTTTTAGGCTCATCGATCATTATTTGATCGATTTTAGTGATTATATCGCCTTCTTTTAAGCCGGCTTTATCAGCGGGGCTGCCCGGTTCAACTTTTATAACGGTGGCGCCCGCAGCTTCTTTTTTTTCGGTCATAACACCAAGCAAGGCTTTACCGGGTTTTATCATCCAGGTACCTTGGCGGGGTTCTGGATCTGGAAAGGATTCCCAGGAGTTTCCCGGTAAAAATTGCAAATCATTCCCGTTCATGGGAACGATTTTGCGCAACTGAACGCTAAGGTCACTATCTTGCAAATTTTGATCTAATTTTTTCCCGTTCACATACACATCATCTCCTTTAAACTCGATCGTAACCTTGCTGTCTTTATCATTTTTTCGTTTGATGACCAATTCGTCATATTCGCCCCAAGCGGATTTATTTTCTTCCTTGGTATTTTGTGCTGAAGCCCAATCAGGCATAATTAGGGCGCTTGCAACAACGGCCAAAAAACTGAACTTCTTTAGACGTTCTTTCATGGTAGTATGCAATTTTTTGTTGATGTAACAAAATTAAAAGCAGATGCTATCAAGAAAAAGTTAAAAGAGGCGTTTGTACTGTAAGGGAATGTTAAAAATGAAGGGGACTTATGCTTTTTTGGCTTGGTAGTTCATCCAGTATTTAAATACCAAGGCTCCCGCGATCGCGCCTAACGTGTCGAATAAAACATCGTACATATCGAAGCTGCGGCTGGTAACCAGGTACTTTTGGATAAATTCGATCGCTAATCCGTATAAGCCTGCAAGGATCACCACGGAAATGATGGCCAAGTTGGACAATGCCTGGCGCGATTTGTACAAACCGTAACAAATCAATACCACGATACCGGCAAATAAGCCGAAATGAACAATTTTATCGAAATGGATCTTGTCGAGGAAGGACACCTGGGGTAAATCTTTACCCGGGAGGGTACATAAAACAAGAATGAGGATGATCCATAATATTGCGGGTATAAAAAAACGTATCATCCTCATTCTGTCGATATTTAGCTTTAAAAAATTATTCTCCTACTAGGGCTTGGTAAGCTTCTGCTGATAATAATGCTTCTACATCGGCAGGGTTCGTTACGGTCATTTTTACCATCCAACCTTCACCGTAAGGATCTTGGTTGACCAATTCCGGTGATGCATCTAGTGCAGGATTCACTTCGTCAATTGTTCCGGCAATAGGTAAAAACAGGTCCGAAACCGTTTTTACGGCTTCTACAGTACCGAAAATTTCTTCTGCACTTAATGATTTACCAACGCTGGTAATGTCAACGAATACGATATCACCCAATTCACGTTGAGCAAATTCAGTGATGCCGATAGTGGCCACATTACCCTCCAACGAAATCCATTCGTGGTCTTTGGTATAACGCAGGTTTGATGGAAAATTCATATACGATTGATTTTAGGCCGTAAAATTAAAGATTGTAGCCAGAAAAATAAAAACTTTTAGTTCGGATAAATACCAGTACTAGCCGATCATCGGCAAATTGACAAACATTAGAAGAAAAGGAACTTCTTCTTAAGCTTGATTTTCATCGGAACGTCTGCCAGTGGCCGGTTCCTTGCATCGGTTTTCAACGCGGCAATCTTATCGATCACGTCCATGCCTTTTATTACCTGCCCGAACACGGTATAGCTCTGATCCAAATGCGGTGTGCCGCCGGAGGTTTTGTATACTTCCCTTTGATCTACCGGGATTTTGCGGCCGCCAAGGCGTTTTTGCTCAACCATATCAAGTTCTTCGTCCGTGAAGACTTTTCCCTGTACGATGTAGAACTGGCAACCGGAGGAGGCTTTTGCCGGGTTGTTATCGCGTGCCGCTGCCAGGGCGCCTTTTCTATGGTAAAGGTCAAGCTGGAATTCGGCCGGGATAGTGTAGGGGGTATCGCCGTTGCCGAGCTCTTCGCCCGGTTTCGCATGTTTAGATGTCGGGTCGCCGCCCTGGATCATGAAATGCTCTATCACGCGGTGAAACAGGGTACTGTCGTAAAAATGTTGCTTCACCAACTTGATGAAGTTATCGCGGTGCTGCGGCGTTTGGTCGTATAGTTTAACGATCATCGTGCCATAGGGAGTAATAATTTTAACCTTTCGGTTTTTCGCGATGGTAAAACTTACGAGTAACAAGCAGCAGCAGGAGAGTAACAGTTTTTTAATCATAATAAAATTAGATGGAGGGGTGAAACCGGTTTATAGGTCGAAATAAGCTAAAACGTATTCTTTTAGGAATTGTTCTTGTTCTTGCAAACCCATTTTGGGTACGGGGGATATTTCCTTGAAATGTGGCCATCCTTCTTTGTCCAATCCTTCGAAATTATAATATCCGCCTTGGCTGAGCAAGGTACAAACAGCTACGTGCATGAGGTCCTGTTTCTGCTCTTTGCTATATTTCTTTTTAAATTTTTGTAATTCCTGTACGCCTATTAAAAAAAGGATGGCTTCCATGTTCGGAGTCTTTCCGAATCTCTCTGCCAGTGTATCTTCCAGGGTTTTCCACCTCGTCACAAAGTCGTCTTGCGTCATGATTTATCAATTAAAATGATATTAAAATATTTAATTTTTCTTGTCAAATGTACGCTTTCGCTAAAAAATCTGTGTAATATCCACTAGCTTTCTTAAATTGGAATTTTTTTTAAACCATATTTATAGGCCAACGGTACACCTAACCAACAAGTTTAACAGCATTTTAACTGCTAGAAACCTTCCTGGTGGCTCATTGGTACTTTGGAATACTTATTTTAGCAACCTCGAAATGTACATCGCATGGAAAATACATCGCAAGACATCCGTCAACTCAATGAAAAGATTCACCAGGCTAGCGCATTTGTTGATCTGCTAAACTTGGAATTAGGAAAAGCCATCGTTGGTCAAAAATACATGGTGGAAAGGTTGCTCATAGGCTTATTGGCACAGGGGCACGTCCTGTTGGAAGGTGTTCCGGGCTTGGCCAAGACGCTTTCGATCAAATCCCTTTCTTCTGCCATCAATGCTAAATTCAGCAGGATACAATTTACCCCGGATCTATTGCCTGCCGATGTGGTGGGTACCATGATCTACAACCAGCAGAAGAATGAATTCGTGGTAAGGAGAGGCCCCATCTTCGCTAATTTTATATTAGCAGATGAGATCAACCGCGCCCCCGCAAAAGTGCAGAGCGCCTTGCTGGAAGCAATGCAGGAAAAGCAAATCACGATCGGGGATACCACCTTTAAATTAGAAGAACCCTTCTTGGTATTGGCTACACAAAACCCGATAGAACAAGAAGGTACTTATACGCTGCCGGAAGCGCAGGTCGATCGTTTCATGCTTAAAGTAGTGATCGGCTATCCAACCAAGGAAGAAGAAAGGTTGATCATCCGCCAAAACCTGAATCCTGACGGGATGGCGAAGATCGCCCCGATAGTGAGCCCGGAAGAAATCTTGGAAGCGCGTAAATTGGTTAGGGAGGTTTATATGGACGAGAAGATCGAACGTTATATCCTCGATATCGTATTTGCAACCCGTAACCCGGAAGAATATAAACTGCAAAAGTTGAAGCCGCTGATCGCTTACGGTGGTTCACCGAGGGCGAGCATTAACCTGGCGCTAGCTTCTAAGGCTTATGCTTTCATGAAACGCCGTGGCTACGTTATACCTGAAGATGTGAGAAGCGTTTGCTTCGATGTAATGCGTCACAGGGTCGGTTTAACATACGAAGCGGAAGCCGAAAATGTTACCAGCGAAAACATTCTCAACGAAATCCTCAACGCGGTAGAAGTGCCTTGATGCAAATAACTGCAAAAAGATCTGTACCTATAACTGTTGATAACCGATCGTCATGGAGACTTCTGAAATATTAAAGAAAGTTCGTCAAATAGAAATCAAAACCAAGGGATTGTCTAATCACATCTTTGCAGGTGAATATCACAGCGCTTTTAAAGGTCGTGGTATGAACTTCAGCGAGGTGAGGGATTATCAATTCGGTGATGATGTGCGGGCCATCGACTGGAATGTAACAGCGCGCTTTAACCACCCTTTCATCAAGGTTTTCGAAGAAGAAAGAGAATTGACCGTAATGTTGTTGGTGGATATGAGTGAAAGTGAAAGTTTCGGTACTACCAAGCAAAGTAAACGCGAGATGCTTACCGAGATCTGCGCGGTAATTGCTTTTAGCGCGATAAAGAATAATGATAAAGTCGGGGTGATCTTCTTCTCTGATGGGGTAGAAAAATATATTCCTCCGAAGAAAGGTAAATCGCATATCCTGTTTATCATCCGTGAATTATTATCATTCGAACCGAAGAAAAAAGGCACGAACATTGCCGAAACATTACGTTTCTTCAATAATGCTACCAAGAAAAGAAGTATCGTATTCCTATTGAGCGATTTTATCTCGAAAGAATACCAGGATGCCTTGAATATCGCCGCAAAAAGGCATGATATGGTAGGTATCCATGTTTACGATCCGAGGGATAAGGAGCTGCCGCCCGTCGGTTTAATCCAATTAAAAGATGGAGAAACCGGGCAGATGCAATGGATCGATGCTTCCGATAAAAAAGTTAGAAATTATTATACACAACATTTTATACAACATCAACAGTATTGTAGGAATGCCTTCAAGAAAAGCGGTGCCGAATTGGTTTCCATCGCAACTGATGAAGACTATGTAAAAGCATTGCAGGGCTTTTTCTTGAAACGTGTATAATCTTTGTGCAACCTTAAAATGATCATGCGAAAAAAGCAGATTACCATACCGTTACTTTTATGGGCTTGTATTTGTTGCCTTTCGGCATGGCCCATGCTATCTAACGCACAGCAGAAAGAAAGCTACTTCGAAGTAAAGGCCGTTCCCGATAGTACCGATATCCGCATCGGGGAACAGGTTACAGTGCAACTCAGCGCCAAGGTTCAAACCTGGGCATTGAAAGGCGCCAACTTCAAAGTAATCTTCCCCATCGTTCCCGATACTTTCAATCATTTGGAAGTCATCCAAAAATCCGACCTGGATACTTCTAAAAGTAATGAAAATGAAAAGTTCTTCAGTAGGACTATCACCGTTACAAGCTTTGACAGCGGTAGTTGGCAATTTCCCCCGATGAAGTTCGAAGTGTACTCGGTAACAGATGGATCTTATGACTCCGTATTCACCGAGCCCTTTGATATTAATGTTAATACGGTAAAAGTAGATACCACGCAGGCTTTTAAGCCTATTAAGAATATCCAGAGTGTCAATTACGGCATTATGGATTATATATGGTTTATCGTGGGTGGTATCTGTTTAATAATCCTGGTCATAGGGATCATTCATTATCTGCGGACAAGGAACAAGAAACCGGTCCCTGTTGAAACGAAGCCGAAAGAAAGTCCATATGAACGTGCGATGCGTTCATTGAACGAGATGAAAGAGCAAAAAGCATGGGAGCAATCGGATAGTAAGTTGTATTATACGAACCTGACGAATGTTTTGAGGATTTATTTTGAGCAGCAATTCAAGATCTCTGCCCTGGAACAAACTACGGCGGAATTACTGGAAAATATTAAGCCGGTAACCGTTCTCAACCAGAAGAAAGATAAGTTGAGATCCGTATTAACCCTGGCTGATTTGGCTAAGTTTGCCAAGCTACAACCCGGTACCGGTGAATTGGAAAGCAGCTTGCAAACAACGATCGAGATCGTGGAGTGGACCAAGGCAGCTGTAGATAATGCCGCAGCAAAAGAAGCCGCCGAAGCACAAAAAAATACTAACGAATAATTTGCAATAAATAGATGAACATAGAATCGTGGAAACATATCACCTTTGCACATCCTTATTTCTTTTGGTTGTTGCTTTTGTTGCCCGTATTCATTTATTGGCAATTAAAACAAGCCAAGCGATCAGAGGGTAGTTTTCAAATCTCCAGCTTACAGGGTTTGAAAGGCTTGCCCGTGTCATGGAAAGTAAGGCTAAGGCCCTTGCTGTTCATCCTCCGGTTGTTGACGTTTACGGCATTGGTCGTGGCGATGGCAAGACCGCAATCATCCAATACAACGGAAAATATTGAAAGTGAAGGGATCGATATCGTGTTAGGAATCGATATTTCTGGAAGTATGTTGGCGGAAGATCTGAAGCCCAACAGGATGGAAGCTGCCAAGAAAGTAGCTATGGACTTCATCGATAGCCGTATCAGTGACCGCATCGGGCTAGTTGTTTTTGCAGGGGAAAGTTTTACACAATGCCCCATTACGACCGATCATGAAGTATTAAAGTCGCAGTTAGCACAAGTAAAAAGCGGTATGTTACAAGATGGTACCGCGATAGGAATGGGCTTGGCAACATCTGTAGACCGCTTGCGTGAAAGTAAAGCTAAAAGTAAAGTCATCATCTTGCTGACAGATGGTGTAAATAATACTGGATTAGTTGATCCGCTGACTGCCTTGGAAATAGCGAAAGCATTTAAAGTGCGTGTATATACCATCGGGGTTGGAACAACTGGCAGCGCCCCTATGCCGATGCCAATGCCGGATGGCAGCATCCAGGTGGTAATGCAACAGGTTCAGATCGATGAACCGTTGATGCGTAAAATAGCCACTGAAACCGGTGGTCAATATTTCCGGGCAACGAACAATGCATCCTTGGCCAATATTTATCACGAAATTGACAAGTTGGAGCGCACCAAGGTAGAAATCACATCCTTTAAAAGATACCAAGAACATTTCTTCCCATTTGCCATGATTGCCTTGGCATGCTTATTCTTAGAAGTTGTACTGAGGTACACCTTGTTCCGTAGGTTGCCTTAGTTTGCGGAAATAGCCGTATTTTCGTGTTTTAAATAAGCGAATTTGCAAGCGACAGTTTATAGATCCACCGGGAGCTGGTACACCGTGAAAACGGCCGAAGGAAAAATGTTACAGGCCCGTATGAAAGGTGTGTTCAAAAAAGATGAAGACATAACTTCTACTAACCCGGTAGCAGTAGGGGATTCCGTTGAGATCGAGATGGAGGAAAATAGTGCCGATGGTAATGCGATGATTACGGATATCCATCCCAGGAAGAATTATATCGTCCGGTTATCTCCCCACGGCAGGCATAAAAAACACATCATCGCTGCGAATATGGACCAGGCGGTTTTGATTTGCACGCTTAAGCAACCTAAAACTTCCCAAGGCTTTATAGATCGTTTCCTGGTAACCGCGGCGGCATATCATATCCCCGTGGTATTGGTATTTAATAAGAAAGATTTATACAAGGCCAAGGAAATGGCACATTACGAATACTGGGAATCGCTGTACACCGATATCGGTTATAAGGTGATGCTGGTATCTGCCGATACGAAGGAAGGTGTAAACGAGTTTATCGATTGCCTCGCTAATAAAACGACCTTGGTTTCCGGCCATTCCGGTGTGGGGAAATCATCTTTGATCAACTTGGTACTACCCGGTGCGGAGTTGAGAACTAAGGCAGTTAGCGATTGGTCCGGAAAAGGCTTGCACACCACTACCTTTGCTGAAATGTTTGATATCCCGGGCGGCGGTAGCATTATCGATACACCCGGCATCCGTGAGCTCGGGATAGTTGATATCGAGAAAAGCGAGCTATCGCATTACTTTTTGGAGATGCAACCTTATCTTCAACAATGCCAATTTAATAACTGCTTACACGTCAACGAACCCGGTTGCGCCGTGAAGGAAGCCGTGAGGGAAGGTTTGATCGATGAAGACCGGTATGTAAGTTATGTAACCTTGTTAGAAAGTATCGGCGCCAAAGACTACAGGGTATAAGTGTTTTAGTGCCTACGATGGAAAAGTCCTTTCTTGGGAGGATTACTCATTTCCTCTAAAACTTTCTCCGCACCTTTATTACGCTCGTTTACAGGGCAACCTTTTTTCTGTGTTCGGCAAGCAATCGTCGATAAGGAAACCAATACGCACAAAATCATTAACTTATTCATAGGAGGATGAGTTTGGATTTCAATATTGTAACAAATTTAGAAAAGCCTGGTTTGTTTAACCGCTTTCATATTCCGCTTTTTATCTTTCTTTGAATAGCGTTGCGTGCCGGGACAACCGGCTTTTTCGGAAGCACAGGCTTGGAATAGAAATGCTAGCAGCAACAAGAATAACCCTGTTCTTTTCATAGGTAAGGTAGGTTTGATAATACAATATAATGATTATTATATATATTATTTCATTATTGTCCGGCTTAAATTGCTTTAAATTTACTTGAATTCCTTACCTGGTCAAGGTTATAAGCGAATGATGATCTATTCAGCCCTGCCAAGAGAACCGTGGAACTTCGCTCTTTTAATAGCGAACGGTAGCTGGGCGATACAGTAGTACAAAAGCTGGATCGCGCGATCAAATTGGCGGCCGTGATGGCCAATTTGTGCCCTTTTTTGGTAATTTTTTGGGCAAGCAAAAAAGTACAAGAAACGAGCAGGTGAACATTGAATCGAACTATTGAGGGATCAAATTGCTCCCCGGTTAAAATTTAGTCGGACAATAATGATATAATTTAATTAATTTGTTGCTGCTACGGTCTTGCTTGATTATTCTTCCGGCTGATCTTTGAACCAACTTGAGTACATGAGATAATTATTAGCAATACGATCAATTTCACCATGGATTAATTCTTGGCTGATGCTTTTGACTTTTTTGGCAGGCACGCCAGCATAGATCGACCCGGCTTCTACTACCGTATTTTCCAACACGACGGCCCCGGCTGCAATGATAGAATTACTGCCGATAACAGCATTATCCATCACGATGGCGCCCATACCGATCAGTACGTTATCTGCTACAGTGCAGCCATGTACGATCGCGTTATGACCAATTGAGACATTGTTCCCGATTACGGTTCTTGTTTTTTCATAAGTACAGTGGATAACGGCTCCGTCCTGGATATTTACCTTGTTACCCATCACGATGCTATTTACATCCCCTCTTACTACGGCATTGAACCAGATACTACAGTCGTTACCCATATTAACATCGCCCACGATAGTAGCATTGGGCGCGATAAAACAATTGCTTCCCATCTTTGGAAATACTCCCTTAACCGGTAAAATAACAGGCATAATCTTTATGTTTTTTAGCGAATGATTTCTATTTCATCTTATGGATGAACAACAAAGATAAGAATTAAGAACTTCGCTAACTTCGCGTAAGAAATTCGGAATTTTATGAATAACAGGCAGCTTTTTTTACAACATGTGGCCCAAACTTCAGATGCTCCCTTGGCCCTGGAGATGAAGGAGGCCAAAGGCATGTATATCTACGGAGTTGACGGGAAGGAATACCTGGATATGATAGCAGGTATTAGTGTTTGTAACGTGGGGCATTGCCATCCTGATGTTGTAAAGGCCATACAGGGGCAAGCGGCTAGTTATATGCACCTGATCGTTTACGGCGAATTTATCCAGTCACCGCAAGTAGCTTATGCTACCTATCTGAGCAATTTATTGCCGAACCCGTTGAACTGCGTATATTTTACCAACTCCGGCAGCGAAGCAACGGAAGGCGCTATGAAATTGGCAAAGAGATATACCGGGCGCCACGAGATCATCGCATTTAAAAATAGTTACCACGGCTCAACGCAAGGTTCGTTAAGCATCATGGGAGATGAATATTGGAGAAATGCTTACCGGCCATTGTTACCGGGGATTCATCACCTGGATTATAATGCTTTTGAAGCGCTCGAAGCTATTAACCATAAAACTGCGTGCGTGATAGCTGAAAGTGTGCAGGCTGAGGCCGGTGTAAAAGCTCCTTCTAAAGATTGGATGCAGGCTTTACGGAAGCGCTGCGATGAAACGGGTACCTTATTGATATTAGATGAAATACAATGCGGCTTCGGGAGAAATGGAACTTTATGGGCATTTGAGCAATACGGTATCGTACCGGATGTATTATTGCTTGGAAAGGCTTTAGGTGCGGGAATGCCGATGGGCGCTTTTATCGCGGATAAAGAAATCATGTGGAGCTTAACCAATCAGCCGGTACTAGGGCATATCACGACATTTGGCGGGCACCCGGTGGCATGTGCCGCAGGTTTGGCCGGGGCAAAAGCATTAATTGAAGGAAAATATATTGATGCTGTAAATAGTAAGAAAGAATTGCTTTTAAAGCATTTGAAACATCCTGCCATTAAAGATATCCGGGCTGTCGGTTTAATGGTAGCAGTGGAATTTGAAAGTTTTAACTTGAATAAAAAAGTGATCGATCAATGCATTGCCGACGGACTAATTACGGACTGGTTTCTCTTTGCAGCAAATTGCTTGAGGCTCGTTCCGCCATTAATAATTAGCGAAGATGAGATCATGAAAGCTTGCAGCATTATAACAAAGGCTATAGATAAGGTATTAACCCCGTAGGGAAATAATTTATTCAATATATAATTGCGCGGATCCGCTGTCAATGAAATAAAAAATCCCCCGTAATTTTTACGGGGGATTGAATTGATGATATGTTAAATTTCGCTATGCTTACTATTGTTGACCCGCTTCATTTTTCATCTCCGCTTTCATTTTTTCGTTGGCAAAGATGGAAAATTCCACGCGGCGGTTTTTTGCCCTGTTAGCATCGGAATCATTTGGGTACTTAGGTTGCGTTTCACCGTACCAGTATGTTTGAACCCTATTGGATGCTACCCCGTGAGAAGTTAAATAATTGGCTACAGATTTAGCACGGCGTTCAGATAAACCATAGTTATAAGAATCCGAACCAGTATCATCCGTATGCCCTTCCACGCGTACATATGTGTCGGGGTATTTGCTCAAGATATCAGACAGCTTATCAATATTTTCTTTTGCCGTAGCGCTCAGGTCAGATTTATCAAATCCGAAAAGTACCCCGGAGTCGAATGTCACATTGATACCTTCACCAACACGTTCAACTTGTGCGTTGGGAACTTCGTTTTCAATCTCTTGTGCTTGCTTATCCATTTTCTTACCGATCAGTACACCAGCCGTACCACCAACCGCGGCACCTATAATGGCGCCCAGGGCAGTATTCCCGGCTGCTTTACCAATTACGGCACCAGCAGCAGCACCACCACCTACACCTATCGCTCCGCCTTTTTTCGTATTATCCATTGATTGCCAAGTACTGCAACTACTTAAAAAAATAGTACCCGCTAAAGCAATCGCTACTGTTGCATTCATTCGTTTCATCTTAGAGAATTTAAATTGGAAGATTTTACAATATCAAGTTTATGCATGCATTTCTCTTGCAACTATCTAAACAAATAACTTGCCAATAAACATTTTTTATTGCATATTAATAATTATCAATACTTTATAAATGATGTTCATTCACTTTATATGGTGGGTAATGGAAATTATTTCCCGAAGAACCCGCCGAGCAAATCACCTAATCCCCCGCCACCTTGTTGCGACTGCTGTTGTTGTGCGCCTTTGCTCAACATGCTTGTAAGATCTTGCAAATCTACATCACCATCTCCATCGCGATCTAAGCCCAATTTATCCAGCATACCGGATAAATTGCTATTGCCGCCACCGGTCAGGGAAGATAAGATGCCCGGTAATGAGAAGCTATTATCAGAAGGATCGTTCGTTTTATTTACAAGTCCGCCCATAACACTCGGTATGATACTACCGGCAATGGAAGAAGCCATTTCAGGGCTGATATTGAACTTTTGCATGATATTGCTGATGAAGTTACCGGAAATGTTATTTACCAGGGGATTACTGGTATCGGTTCCGGTTTGACCTTTTAAGAGGCCCAGTACATCCTGCGTCTGGCCGTTAGCCAAAGCGGTTTGCAAACCATTGGAGATCGATTGGCTCGCTTCATTGATCATTGCATCATTTTGATCATTAGGCACAGCGGGATTGGAAACGATGGCTTCGCCAGCGTAATTTTTAACAAGTTGAACTAGTTGATCTAGCATTGTAAAGATTTTTGAGGAAGTAAATAATAGAATTTACCGGGGTAAATTTATACGTATCGGAATAAAATATTATGCCAAAGATGGCTTTTTTAAATGATTTACATCAATTTAACTTACTCTATTTCAATTATGAGGACCGTCTACAGGCTCGTAGCTTACCTTACCTCCCGGATGCAACCTTAATACAAACACATTTCCTCCCGGCATTGTTCTAAAAATTACTTTACTGGAATAAGGGATGGCTTTTTCATGCGTAGGAAGCCAAGTTTTCAGTTCCTTATCTACCACGATAAATAAGCCCGTAGGGTCTCCCATGGCATTAAATAGCAGGTCGTCGCCATCGTATTTATCAAGGCCCAAGGCTTTCAAATGATCGCAGGTAAGGGGTACATCGGCAACGGGGAGTCCTATTTCGCTAATTTCCATCATATAATCCGGTGTGAATTTCGCATTGGCCGGTAATTCGAGAAATATTTCACCGCGGGCTATATATTCTACGATGTTCCCCGCCGGATCGTGGAAATACATTGCTTTAGCATCCCAATTATCAAACGGGACGATAAGTTCATCATTATATGGCAGCAGCTTTACCCTTTCCTTCAGCCATTCAAAGGCTTGGTTGAATAATGCGAACGGGATATTGAAAGCAAAATGATGGTAAGCCGCTTCGTTAGAAGATTTAAATACTAGCTGGCTGTTACCGATTTGTATGATGGCAGATTGCTGGCCCGGGGCAACCGTTACCGGGAAGCCTAAAACTTCCCGGTAAAAATTTACCAGCCCCGGTAAGCGATGGGTATGTAAGTGAACAGATATGATCTCCATGACATACTTTTTTAGTTTATCGCTGTAGTGCTACTACTTGCCGAAGCTACCAAATATATTAAGCGTTTTCGCCTTGTTTCAGTTTTTCGGCATTCTCGGCAAATTGCAATGCATCGATCATTTCCCCGATTTCCCCTTCCATGAAGGCATCCAGGTTATAGATTGTCATACCGATGCGGTGATCGGTTACACGCCCTTGCGGGTAGTTATAGGTACGGATCTTGGCAGAACGGTCACCGGTAGATACCAGGCTCTTCCTTTGGGAAGCGATCGCATCTTCATGTTTACGAACGGCTGCTTCATAAATACGGGTACGAAGCATCTTCATCGCGATATCGCGGTTCGAGTGCTGGCTACGGCCTTCTTGGCATTCTACGACCACCCCCGTCGGGATGTGAGTCAAACGTACAGCCGATTCCGTTTTATTTACGTGCTGTCCACCCGCTCCGGATGAACGGAAGGTATCCATTTTAATGTCGGCTTCACGGATTTCAACATCCACATCTTCAGCTTCAGGTAAAACGGCCACGGTGGCCGCGGAAGTATGCACCCTACCCGAGGCTTCCGTTGCAGGCACCCTTTGTACGCGGTGCACGCCGGATTCAAATTTTAAGGTGCCGTATACATCATCCCCTGTAATTTCGACGACAACCTCTTTGTAACCGCCTACTGAACCGGGATTTTCATTCATGATACTTGTTTTCCATCCTTTCAATTCAAAATAGCGCAGGTACATCCTTAACAAATTTCCTGCAAAAAGGCTCGCTTCATCTCCCCCGGTCCCGGCACGGATTTCCAAGATGGCATTTTTTTCATCTTGCGGATCTTTGGGGATCAATAAGTTACGAATATTGGCAGCAAGGGCTTCTTTTTTCTCTGCCAAGGCTTCCGTTTCTTCCTTGGCCAGTTCGCGCATTTCATCATCGCCACTTTCCAAAACCTCCTTATTGAAAGCAATATCTTCCAATATTTTTTTATACTCTTCGTATGCCTTTACGATCTTTTCCAGTTGGCGGTATTCCTTGCTCAGTTTACCGAACTGTTTATTATCACTTACCACTTCAGGGTTGGTAAGTGCTAGCGCTACCTGGTCATAACGACCTTTTATGGCCTCTAGTTTGTCTATCATAATTATCTTTGATACCTGTTTTGCCCATCATATAAAAAATATAGATGGGTTTGGGCTGCAAAATTAACACCAATTCACGGAAATTATACATGTATCGTATTATATGAAGATTTTAGGCGAAGATATTTTTGATGGAACTAGGTTTCTGGGTGATAACCAGGTACTTATAACAGACTCCGAAGGAGTTGTAAAGGCGCTTGTACCATTATCAGAAGCAGGGGAAGATGTTTTTAAGGTCAATGGCATCCTATGCCCGGGTTTTGTAAATACCCATTGTCATTTGGAATTATCCCATATGGAGGGCCTGGTTCCTAAAGGTACCGGCTTACCGAAGTTTTTGCAAACGGTTATGGAGCAGCGGCAGTTTGACCTGGATACAATTATGTCAGCAATGCGGCGGGCAGAACAATCTATGGCTAAGGCCGGTATCGTAGCCGTGGGCGATATTTCTAATAATCCTGTTTCCGTCGACGTCAAGAAAAACTCCCGGCTATATTTTCACACCTTCGTTGAATCTATGGGATTCGTGGATGCTTCTGCGCAAGCAAGGTATGATTATGCTAGCGGGGTGGTTAAGGATTTCAGCGAGGCAGGCTTGCCGGTATCCATGGCGCCCCATGCCCCTTATTCTGTATCTGCAACGCTTTTTCAGTTAATCGCGAACCGTTCCGAGCGCCTGTTAACGATTCACAACCAGGAGTCGCAAGCTGAGAATGACCTTTACCTGGATAAATCCGGCGCTTTCTTAGACTTTTACCAGCATTTTAATATCCCGATAGATTCATTCGTTGCCAGTGGAAAGCGGAGCTTAGAAAGTTATTTGCGTTATTTTGAGCATAAAAATTTGTTATTAGTCCATAATACTTTTACATCCGGGGAAGACGTACTATTTGCCCGGCAATCGTTATTGAACTTGTATTGGTGCCTCTGTATAAATGCTAATCTTTATATAGAAAGCGCTTTACCCCCCGTTGAACTGTTGAGGAAAAATAATTGTACTATCACTTTAGGAACAGATAGCCTGGCCTCGAACGACCAGCTCTCGATCTGGGCAGAAATATTGAACTTGCGCAAGCATTTCCCAGCTATACCATTAGCCGAAATATTACAATGGGCAACGATTAATGGAGCCAAGGCATTGGGAATCGAGCAACAATTCGGTAGTTTCGAAGTGGGGAAACGCCCCGGTGTTATTTCCATTTCGGAACATATTCAAAGGATTATTTAATTTATTCAGCAGCTATTTATGCCTACATTCTTTGATCAAACTTTTTTCGGCAATACCGTTCGGGATTACACGGCATTAGCCATAGCGATAGGCTTGGTGGTTTTGGTAAAACGTTATTTGTCTAAGGCTATTGTTGCCGTATGTTTTAACCTCATAAAGCATTGGGTTCCCAGGATTGAACGGAAGCATTTCATCGACCTGTTCATGCGGCCCTTGGAGTACTTCCTGGTGTTGGTTACATTTATCATTGCCACAAATCATTTGAAATTCCCTGCCCAACTGGATTTTACGGTATATAAAAAGGTAAATACCGTAGTTGTAGGCGGAGCTTCTAAAGATATCGTTACCGTCGTATCACTTCATACTATCTTGGATACGCTGATCGCTATCGTGTTGACTTTCAGTGTTACCTGGATATTATTACGCTTGATAGATTTTATCGCGATGGTATTACGCACGAAGGGAGAACTTACCCGCGATAAAACCGATATGCAATTCGTGATTTTCTTCCGGGATTTTTTTAAGGCCATCTTTATCGTAATCGGTTTTATAGTGGTTATCAGGATATTATTTGGGGATGGATTGGTCGAAAAATTAGTTGCGGGGCTAGGTATCGGTGCTGCGGCAATGGCTTTGGCAGCGAAGGAATCCATTGAAAACCTGATTGGATCATTCATCATATTTTTTGATAAGCCCTTTCATGTCGGGGATACGGTAAAAGTAGATAGCTTTCAGGGTACGGTGGAGAAAATAGGGTTGAGAAGCACGAGAATACGCACTTTGGATAAAACTTTCGTGACGGTTCCTAATAAAAAAATGGTAGACAGTGTCTTGGATAACCTTTCTTTACGCACACAATTCCGCGCCAATATCCGCTTGGAAATAGCCCAGGCGGCGCAACCGGGGAACCTGAAACCATTTTTACAAGACCTGCAACAATATTTATCAGGAAAGGATGGAGTAGAGCAGAACTATACGGTTAATTTCAATGATTTTGATAAAGACGGTTATATCATCCAGGTCGTTTATTTCACTAATAACCTTAATGCGGGCGATTATAACCAGTTAAGGGAAGATGTAAATATGGAAATAAGTCGCCTGATGGATCAATATCAATTACAATTAGCTGCGAAGGCTTCTGCTGGTTAGTTGAGGAACTTATGATTAATATAAAAAAGGCTTCCCGGAAATAAAACTGGGAAGCCTTTTTAAGTATATGCTAAGAGGTAAAGATATTTATTCGTCCCCTTTCTCTTTTTTTATCGCTTTAAGCATCATGGCAGCCAAGTCGCCTTCCATGGATTGGTGAATATCACCATTGATACGACCTACTTCTTTTTCGCCTTTTAACAAGATGAAGGTTGGCAGTTTTTTAATTTTGTAGGATTGTACCTTATCATCGCCGGTTTGCATTTTATTATCAGCAGCATAGATGCTGATATTTTCTTCGGGGTAGCTGGCCATGATCATGGTTTTGTAGAAAGCCGGTAATAAAGCTTTACTTTTTTCATCCTCTAAGCCGGTAACGACCAATATTTTAAATTTATCGTTATTTGTTTTGATATAATTGACCATGGTAGCATTCGGTTGGTATTTATTGACTCCCGCATAAAACCAGGCGTGGTTGGCATCGTTGATGATAGTCTTAGTATCAATTTTACCTTTCATTGCACCGTTTTGTGCGAAGGCAAAAGTGGAAAGCAGCAAGCATCCGCCTAAGAGAATTGATTTAATCCACATAAGTTAAATATTTATAATTGTTCCTTTAATTCCGTTAAAAATGAGCGTACTTTCTGTAAGGCTTGTACCATTTCAAAGTTACGCGCGGCAATTTTTTTATCTTCTTTTAATTTTTGCTTAGCGCCTTCGATCGTATATTTTCTTTCCCTGAGGAGGTGATAGATCAGTTTGAGATGTTGAATGTCATCTTGCCTGAATAACCTGTCGCCCTTCCGGTTTTTCTTAGGTTGTAAAACATCGAATTCATTTTCCCAATACCGGATCAATGAGCTATTGACACGGAACATTGATGCAACTTCAGAGATAGAATAATATTGTTTATCGAGCTGCATCCTTTCAATTTCCTGGATCACATGCGGATCATCCGCCAGCTCTTTCAATGATTTCCGGCCTCTTTTTTTGCCTTTATGGGGTTCAATTACCGTGATTGTCGTATTCACGTTAGTTTCCTGCTTATCCAAATCCACGTTCATTCCAATTTCTTGCTTCGCCACTCCATCTTCCGGTTTTTTACCCTGTTTAGCAGGTTCATTTGCAGAAAACAAATCAAGTTGCTGATGCGTCATGGCACAAAAGTTAATTCGTGAAACAAGTTGAATACCGTTCCTAAAACACCACTTCTTCCTGCAATTTACTGTTATAAACTGATAGATGGGTGGATTTATTCTGCTGTAAATCAACTTTTAAACGAATCCCTGCCATTTTTCATGATGGTAAGGTCCCGCGATATTTACTCCGGGCATTACACCAAGAATCGTTCCATTAATCGAGAGATTGGTTATTGGAGCGGGCTATTTTTAACATCTTATCAAACTGTTCCGGTGTAAGATCGTTAAAGAAGAAGTAGACGGGATCAACTTTTTCCCCGTTTTTGATCACTTCGTAGTGACAGTGCGGCCCTGTAGATTTACCGGTGCTGCCCACCCAGCCAATCACATCCCCGCGTTTCACGCGTTGACCGGCCCTGACTTTCATTCTTACCATGTGGCCGTAAAGCGTTTTATAACCATATCCATGGTTGATGACAACATGGTTGCCATATCCAACATTACTCATGCTGGCCAACTCAACTTTACCATCCCCGGTAGCGTATATAGGTGTTCCCGTTGGTGCCGCAAAATCAAGGCCACTATGGAATTTAACAGTTTTATATATGGGGTCGATGCGGTATGAGAAACCGGATGCTATCCGCCTAAGATCGCGGTTAGAAACAGGTTGGATAGCAGGTATAGAAGCCAACATTTTTTGTTTATTCTTAACCAAGTCGTCGATCTCTTCATAAGAATTTTCCTGGGTCTTAATCCGGTTCCTAACTTCATGCAATGTTTTGGCAATGGAAGCTATCAGTTCGCCGCTAGGCAATGTTTCGAGCAAATCCAGCTCTTCACCTTCCAAGGGTTTACCGGCGCGGGTACTATCTACGATGGGGCTGGCTTCGAAGATGACGCGGTAAATTTCATTGTCACGGTGTTGTAGTTCGGCCAAATCTTGCTTCACATCATTGAGGCGGCCCCGTAGAGCGGTATACTGCTCTTTCATCTGTTCTACTTCACGTCGGAGATTTTTTTCATTGGGGGAATCCAGGAAACGGTAAGCCACGGATAAGAATATGATCCCGGTAACAATTGCCGCCGAGAGGAAACCGAGAATACGCAATAATTTCACGCGGAGCGAGACTACTAGTTTTTCATATTTAAGAGTTTGCGTATTATAGAAATATTTTACCTTCTTCATTGCCCCAAAGGATGTTCTTGTGCCTTTTCGTACTCCGAAACGCGTTTGATAGTTAGTTTATTATAGTTATAATTGGCATTTATCCCGACAAATCCCTCTTTATTACGTCGTATTTTGAATAATGTGACAGCTTTCAATATTTTTGCAGCGCCTAACTCCGGGTAAGAGGTCCCCCATTTTTGTAAATGGAGCGCACAAACCTAATGGAATTAGCCTAAAAGATCAACCTTTTATTTATCAAATTCCAAATTTGTAATTTGCATTATCCACAAATACTTGATCAATACTAGGTAGAATACAATTATAATATAAAATTTAGATATTAATAGCTACTAATATTTTATGACAGCATCCGAGATAAGGAAACAGTTTTTGGAATTCTTCCAATCTAAAGGTCACCAGGTTGTGCCTTCCGCACCGATCGTCCTGAAAAATGATCCCACTTTGTTGTTTACCAACGCGGGGATGAACCAATTCAAGGATTATTTCCTGGGCAACAAGGTACCGCAATATAAAAGGGTCACAGATACTCAAAAATGTTTGCGTGTAAGCGGTAAACATAATGATCTTGAAGAAGTTGGTATCGATACATACCACCATACCATGTTCGAAATGCTCGGCAACTGGAGCTTCGGGGATTATTTCAAGAAGGAAGCCATCGCCTGGTCTTGGGAGCTGTTGACCGAAGTTTACAAAATACCTGGGGATCGCCTTTACGTGACTATTTTCGAAGGAGATGCTGCTGAAAAATTGGATAAAGATCAAGAGGCTTTCGATTATTGGAAGCAACATATAGATGAGAAGCGCATCCTGATGGGCAATAAGAAGGATAACTTCTGGGAAATGGGAGAAACAGGTCCCTGCGGTCCTTGCTCGGAAATTCATGTGGATTGCCGCACCGATGCAGAACGTGCCGCTGTTGATGGAGCCAGCTTGGTGAATAAAGATCACCCGCAAGTCATAGAAATCTGGAATAACGTATTCATGCAATTTAACCGCATGAAAGATAAAAGCCTGCAACCACTTCCCGCGAAACATGTAGATACAGGTATGGGGCTCGAACGCCTGGTACGCGTACTACAAGGAAAGCAGTCGAACTACGATACGGATCTGTTCCAAACCTTGATCAAGGCAGCAGAGAAGTATTGTCATAAAAAATATGGACAAGCCGAGAAAACAGATATCGCGTTCCGCGTAATTGCCGACCATATCCGCGCGATCTGTTTTACCATCGCTGATGGGCAATTGCCTTCAAATACCGGTGCCGGCTACGTTGTAAGGAGGATTTTACGTAGGGCGGTAAGATATTATTTCTCTTTCCTGGATGTAAAAGAACCCCTGTTACATGAATTGGTGCCCGTGTTGGCCAAGCAATTCGAAGAGGTATTCCCCGAATTATTTGAACAGGCAGACTTTGTGAAAAAAGTAGTCTATGAAGAAGAAAACAGCTTCTTAAGAACCTTGGAAAGCGGTATCCGCAGGATGGAAGAGGTAATGGCTAATACGACCGATAAAATAATTGAAGGAAGAACCGCTTTTGAACTTTACGATACTTTCGGTTTCCCGTATGATTTGACGACGCTCATCGCCACGGAGAATGGTTTGAAGGTTGATGAATTAGGCTTTGAAGCGGCATTGAAAGAACAAAAGGACCGCTCGCGTGCCGCCACGGAATTGGATATGGGCGATTGGCAAGTACTACAAGATGCGGGTTCTAGTTTTATCGGCTACGAACAACTGACCAGCCCTGCCCAAGTTACCAAGTACCGCACCATCAAAGCAAAAGGTAAGGAGCAGTACCAAGTGGTACTTAACCATACCCCATTTTATGCTGAAAGTGGTGGGCAGGTTGGCGATACCGGCGTATTACATTTTGAAGGAGAAGATATTTACGTAACGGATACCAAGAAAGAAAATGACCTGATCGTTCATTTTGTAAATAAATTACCCCAAGCTATTGAAGGGGAACTGATCGCTGAAGTGGATGCCGGGAAGCGTAAAAGCACGGCAATGCATCACTCCGCGACACATCTGTTGCATGCCGCACTCAGGCAGGTTTTGGGTACGCATGTTGCTCAAAAAGGTTCGTTGGTACATGCTGAAGGACTCCGGTTCGACTTTTCACATTTCGCGAAAGTAACAGATGAAGAATTGGCGCAAATTGAGGCCATTGTAAATGAAAAGATACGCGAAAACATACCGGTAGTCATTACTGAAATGCCGAAGGATGAAGCGCTGAAATTGGGAGCTATGGCACTTTTTGGCGAAAAATACGGGGATTTCGTTAGGGTAGTCGTAATGGATCATAACTACTCCGTTGAATTATGCGGCGGTACGCATGTTGGACATACCGGCGAACTCGGCATGTTTAAATTTACCGGGGAAAGCGCCGTGGCGGCAGGTGTAAGAAGGGTAGAGGCAGTAACGGGAGAAGTGGCCGAACATTATATCAACAGCCAACTACAACACGTAAAAGACGTAAAGATTTTGCTTAAAAATCCGAAAGACCTGGTGAAAACCGTTGAACAATTGGTAGCCGACAAAGCAAAATTGGAGAAAGAGCTTGCTGTATTGGAACAGCAACAATTGCAACAGGTTGCTGCCAGCCTCGTCAATAAAGCAATACCTGTAAACGGGGTGAACTTCCTAGGGGCAAATATTGATGTAAACAGCGGGGATGCTTTAAAGCAAGTAGCTTTTTCATTAAAACCTTTGTTGGAAAATTACCTGGTTGTTTTAACGGCAACGGTAGGGAATAAGGCACAAGTTGCCATATTGATAGATGAAAAGGTTTCTGAATCCAAGCAATTAGAAGCAAACAAAATTATCAAGGAACACATCAGTAGCCTGATTAAAGGTGGTGGTGGTGGACAGAAAACCCTCGCAACCGCGGGAGGACAAGATAGCAGCCAACTGGATGCCGTGATCGAAAAGGTAAAATCATTGTTGTAAAAAATTCTGTTTAATAAATTAGAAAAGGTCGATCTCAAGTGAAGTGGGATCGACCTTTTTAATATGATAAAACGTACCGGTTAAATTGTTTATTAGAATTCATTATTGTCCGGCTAAATTTTAACCGGGGAGCAATTTGACCCCTCAATAGTTCGATTCAATGTTCATCTGCCCGTTTCTTGTACTTTTTTGGCAAGCAAAAAAGTACAAGAAACGGGCACAAATTGGCTATTACGGCCACCAATTTGATCGCTCGATCCGGCTTTTCTAATACTGTATGGCTTCGCTATCAACGGTGCGAAGTTCCACGGTTCTCTTGGCGGGGGAGGCATGTATCATCCTTCTATTATGTCCTTGACCAGGTAAGGAATCCAAGTAAATTTAATGCAATTTTAGCCGGACAACAATGATTAGAATTGTAATTTGAAACTTCCGAACACACCGAATTTTTTATCATAAGATACATTCGGTAAAGGATCAGGTTTCAGTCTCCAAATAAAATCGATCCTGATAAATTTGAAGATATTTTCAATACCTGTTCCAACTTCGAGGTAAGGCGAACGTTCCAAGGTGCGGAAAGGGTAACCCTTGGTAAGATTCAATGCCCTGTTTTCTTCAGAAAGTCCGCCTATTAAGCCTTTCGCCGTCCAAAATTGACGGAGTTTAAACTTGCGGATAAACGGTATATAATTGAATATACCGCTACCGATGGTATGTTCGATATTAAAACCTGCATATTTATCACTGATAAACTCGAAACGGTTCATCATGTTAAACGCGTACTTATTGTAATAATAAATTTCATTACCGGGATGTACTTCCAACAACATGTAAGGCAATGTTCCAAACACCTTGCCGCCGAACACATTGTAATAAAGCGTGCCCAGGGGAGCAATCTTAACATAGTCGCTAACTGTTAATGCCAGCTTATGGTATTGGTAACTACTTTGCATTAAGCCTTTTACACCGAGTGCATATTTCAACTCTACGATCGGGTATTTGCTGCCCATGCTCAAGCGGTAGTAGTTTCCTTCCAAAAACTCTTCCTGGAAAGCATAGCGAAGTTTTACGCCTACTTCGAAGTTGTTCAAGGCTTCGGTGGAGCCGTTTGTCGGAAAATTGTTGATACCCGGCAACGGTAAGAAAGGCCTGTATTTCTTTTGAATTACTGATAAGTGGTGAGAAAAGCCGCTAAAATATTCCTTGTAAAACTCGAAGCGTTTTTCTTTCACCATCAAGAATTTTTGTGGAACGCCACCTTTGCGGATGGCAAGGGTAAAGATATTATCCGTTCCCACTTCGTCATAATAACTGGAACCGTTATCCAGGTCGCTAACGTATGACCCGTAGAGATACATCCTCGGGTGACGTTTCAACAACCAAAGAGCGGAAAGCTTCCCTTTAAATTTCTGATCACTGAAGCCGTAAGCTAAATAGCCGTACAAGTAAAGGTCCTTATGAAATTGCGGGGTAGTTCCAAGATCTAACCGCAGGCGGAAACCTTCCAGGTTATTACGACTGAAAACATAATAATAAGGTCCCCATTCAATTGGCCCGAAAGGCTTATACCCGGTAGCCAGGAACCTGATAGTATTAGAGTATTTTTGAAAAAGCGGCATTTTTTGCAAGGTATCTACCATTTGGTAAATGCCTTGTTCGTTATGGCTAAGCTTTTCATGCCTCAATAAAGACCAAGCGGTATCATTTACATCCCTCGCCCCTTCCAGCATCGTAATGTTTTGAGGGTACCGCTTGTCACCGAAAATATTGGTTACAGCGGTATCGTTGACAAGTACGTTTTCGTAAGTGGTGGTTTTCCTTCCAACGAACTGGATGGTTTTAGTTGGGTTCGGGCTAGGCGTGGCAAAGTCAACTACGAATTTATCCTTGGCGAGAAACCACATGGTGGTATCACTTTGCAAGGGTTTAAATTCTTGCACGAGGCTGATTTTTTTCACGAAGTTGATATTGGCGTCTTTCGGCACGGCCATCGTCATTTTTTGGATGGCGAAAAGGGAATCTACAACCCAGAACTCCCCGATGAAAGCGTTCTCACCACGTCGGCGCGGTTCAAAGTTCATCTTGATGAGGCGTTTATGGGCAACGTACTGGGTATCTGTAATGCGGTATTTATAATACATCGCGCCACTATTGCTAATGGGGCTTACAAATTCTTTATCAAAGACGGGTATGAAGTTGTCATAAACATTAATATTCTGGTACATCCCGCCGAGGAATTTCAATACGCTTTCATTGTCGAGGCCGGAAGACCGGGAAGCCTTTATGAGCTCTTTTGTTTTGTGGGGCGTTTTCTGGAAGAAATAATCCGAAACGGTTTCCGTGATAAATACGGGCAAGAAGGGCTTTTCTTCAGAAGTACTGTCGATGTTGTTCAAGATGAAAGCGAAGGGCTTTGTAAACCTGTTCTTGGAAAGTTTTTCCTTGTTTAGGTTTTGCAAGTCCAGCTCCATCTTGTTATAAAGTTCATATTTATAACTCTCCAGCCTATTATAATTATTTTCCGGTTTATGGCGGATAATATTTTTCAACAAGATGAGGGCGAAATTCACATTGGCAGTAACCTCGAATTGTTTTAACGACATATCCGACCTACTGATTTCGAAGTTCAGCTCTTGTTCCTTTAATTTCTTATCGACGAATAAAACCGTTCTTTCGTAACCCATTACCCTAACTAATAACGAATCCGAAGGAATGCTATTCAATTCAAACAGGAATTTACCATCGGCATCTGTCACCATCCCTACATTGGTTCCAACAAACTGTAAAGTTGCAAATGGGATGAATTCCTGGGTATGCGCATCCTTTACCGAACCGCTAATCTTGTACTGTTGAGCATGGAGTGGTAAAAAGCTGGTTAAACAAATGATAAGTGCTATAAATCTAATCCAGGCTATCATAACTCGTAATTGACAGCAAATTAGATATTTTAGGTCTATCCAGGCGCTTTTTGAGAAAAATTAAATAAAGATTACAATATTTTTTGTTGTTTTGAAAATTCTTATAACTTTGTAATGCAAAGTGCTTTTAATATGAATGAGCAACATTTACAAACACTCACGGATATCAAGCAAATCATGGAGCGTTCTTCCCGCTTTATATCTTTGAGTGGCCTGAGCGGCGTAGTAGCCGGTATTATAGCCTTAATAGGTGCCGCGATCGCCTATAATTGGTTAAATGATTATTACCTGGTTTACGATCGCAACGGGGGGGCAACCTACCAATCGTTGAGGGATTTGGAAATACGGTTTATCTTATTGGGTATTACCGTTTTAGTAGCGGCCTTGGCAAGTGGGATGTATTTCACCTGGCGCAAAGCCAAGCGGGATGGGATGCCGGTATGGACTAAATCTTCGAAGAACTTGTTGCTCAGCATGTGTATTCCATTGGCAGCAGGTGGAGCGTTTATAGCAGGATTGATTTTCCATGGACTAAATGCCTTGATTGCGCCGACTTGCCTGGTGTTTTACGGTATGGCTTTGTTAAATACAAGTAAGTATACCTATTCAGATATCCGCTACCTGGCGATCATAGATATCGTGCTGGGTATTTGTAATCTTTTCATGTTGAAGAAAGGCTTATATTTTTGGGCAGTTGGTTTCGGGGTAATGCATATTATTTATGGAACCAGCATGTGGTGGAAATACGAAAGGAAAGCAAATGCGAATTAAATATTAATTTTACCGGCTTTTGGGCTTGGATAATAAATAGTTGGGTAAATGAATCCGATCGGTAATCTGAATAAAATTTTTGAAAGTCGCATTCGCCTCGGCGTCATGAGTATGCTGATGGTTAATGAGGACGTCAACTTCAATGACCTCAAACAGATGCTTGAGGTCACCGATGGTAACCTCGCTTCGCATTTAACCACGCTGGAATCTAACGGTTATATCAAGGTACACAAAGGTTTTATCGGGCGCAAAACAAATACAACCTATTCAATTACTAAAATAGGGGAGAAAGCCTTTAAAAGTCATCTCGCTGCCCTGGAAGATATGATCAAATTCAATAAGTAAATTTTTTTTGCCTATATACTTTGAAATACAAAGTACTTTTAAAATAAATGAAATGAAAGAGCAAGCATCCGAACCCTGGTACATCCGTTTCGCGCTTTACGTAAAAGCTGCCATCATAGGTTTTTCTATGATCTTATTGCTTATCCCTGTAAATATGGTCATGGAGTTATTCAGGGAACGACAGTCCCGCCAGCAGGAAGCCATCGAAGAGGTGAGCAGTAAATGGGCGAATGAACAAATTGTAGCGGGACCAATATTGGCGATTCCGAAATTGGATCGATCCGATTATTTTTATATCCTGCCTTCACAGCTTGATATCGAAAATCAACTGGATGCTGAAACCCGTCACAGGGGCATATTCCCCGTGTCATTATTCCGCAATAACATCACGCTGAAAGCGAGCTTCCCCGGGCAGTTACCCCTTCCTACCCTGAACCAAGATCTAGATTGGGCACATGCCAAGCTGATAGTAGGTATCAGTGATTTGCGCGGTGTGGACGAGGTTTCGCAAGCTTCTTTGGATGGCGTTGCCCTGGAGATGCATCCCGGGGCGCCGGGATTAAAGGTGGTTAATAGCTGCCTTTCAGCCGACATCAATTTGGAAGGGAAACAATCATCTGCTGCCGGCATGTTAAGTTTAGTGAAGTTACAACTCCGGGGAAGCGGCGAGATGAATTTTGCTCCCGTTGGAAATCAAACCAATGTTAAGATGCAATCCAGTTGGGAGCACCCGGCATTTAACGGCGCATTCTTACCCACGCAACATAGCTTGAATAATGGTTTTACGGCGAGTTGGAATATCATGAGTATTAACCGTGTTTTTCCACAGTCGTGGATGGGGAATGAATACAGCATGTTAACTTCTGATTTCGGGGTCGAGTTACGTTCTCCCATCACGAATTACCAGATGGCGACCCGGAGCGTGAAATACGCCGTGTTAGTAATTGCACTTACATTCCTGGTTTTCTTTTGTTTCGAATTTACCCGCAAAGCAACTTTCCATCCATTGCATTATATCTTGGTCGGTTTTGCAGAATGTGTTTTTTATTCCTTGCTGATAGCTATCTCTGAGCACCTTGCATTTTCATTAGCATACGGTATCGCGGCGGTAATGACAGTAGGGTTGATTGCCGGGTTTACCTGGTCGATCACCCGTCAACTGGGGCCTGCATTATTTATCGGAATCATGATGGCCGGTTTATACGGTTTCCTGTATTGGGTCATCCAGTCTGAAGATAATGCATTGTTGATGGGATCCGTATTGTTGTTCATCGTCATCGCAATCGTGATGTTTTTGACACGCAACTTAAGATGGCAAAACTTTGCAATTGCAAGGAATTCGTAAATGTTAGCTTTGAAATGCCGGCCCGTATTGACGGGCCGGTACTTTCCGAACAGCTTTGAGAAATTTGGTAATTTGGGTGCAGTTTCTTGAAAGATTATTAAAACACGGTCCACATGCCACATTCATTTAAACAGACGGTCATAAACCGGGCAAAAAGTTTCGGCTATGCTTTCGAAGGTATCCTTGCTTTCCTGAAAAGCGAACCGAATGCCCGGATTCACTTACTGGCAATAGCCGTGGTTTGTACAGCGGGTATCTATTTTCATGTTTCCAATATTGAATGGTGCTTGTTGACCATTGCCATCGTATCCGTTGTAACAACAGAGATGTTAAATACGGCCATTGAAAAATGGATGGACGCAGCCCACGCGGAAAGAAGCCCGGTTGTAAAATTTATTAAAGATGTGGCCGCCGCCGCCGTCTTGATAACGGCAATAGGGGCTATTATAATCGCAGGTTTGATTTTCCTGCCGAAAATAGGATGATATGAAGTATTTACTTTCAAGAACGATTTACAGGTGGCATAAACTTTCCAGTTTCAATGACTGGGTACATGTTACGGCCTTATTTGCCATTTCCCTGGTGGTTGGAAAATATATTATAACAGGGGAATACAGGATGTTCAGTATGATTTGGAATCTATTTCTGGCTTATATTCCTTATTGGATTTCCCATTATTTTTTAAAAAAGCAGCAGGTAAAAGATAGTGTTTTTTTGCAATGGATTTTTACGCTGAGCTGGTTCTTCTTTTTACCGAATGCACCCTATATGATTACGGATCTTTTCCACCTGGAACCGGGGCCCAAATATTATAATTGGTATGACTTGCTTATGCTATTTAGCTTTGCTTGGCTGGGGTTGATGTTGGGCTTCTTATCACTTTACAGGATTGAACAGGGGTTGCGGAAGCGTTTCCCGACTCTACAGGTAAGCATCTTCATTCAATTGGTGATCATGTTAAACGCTATGGGTATCTACATCGGAAGGTACCTGCGGTGGAATTCCTGGGACCTGGTTTCTAATCCCTTCGAGTTATTCAAAAGTATATTATTCTTAATCTTCCGCCCTGATTGGTATCCGGATTTCTGGTTTTTTACTATCTGCCTAACTATGATGATGGCTTTGCTTTATGCAACGGCAAAAAAATCCCCCTCGACATGATCGAGAGGGGATTTTTAGTTTTATGGTAAGCGTCTTTATATTAGAAATCAACACCCATACCGAAGTACCAAATTGGTTTTCCTTCGAAGAACCCGCTCATCGGCCAACCGGCATCTACTTTTAGGAAATAACCGGCTATGCTGGTCCTGGCACCGAAACCGTAACCACCCACGAATGGACCGAGGAAACTTTCCCGGATCCGGATCACGGCCGTTGGGTTTTGCGGATCATTCGGAATATCAATAAGGTTAGCATCTCGGCTGAAATCCAGCTTCTTGTTCCAGGCTGTACCGATATCGATAAAGCTGGTAACTTGGAAGTTGCGTAGGAAAGCGGAATTCAATGGTTTATTCAACAATGTACTAAACACTGGCAACCTCAATTCAGTATTCAATAACATTACATTATTCCCGTTCCTGGCATTTTGATTGTAACCGCGCATATTTACCGCCAAGGTTTGGAAGGCATAGTTTTCATTCATATTCACCTGCCTTGAAGCATTAATTTTTGGACTAAACCAGTTATCATAGCCACCTAAATAATATAACAACTTCCTGGTACCCCAGCTCATATCTAATGAAAAGCGGGTAGCCCAAATAAAGTTCCTGTAAATTTCCTTGTAATAGCGGCCATCAAAGCCCATGTTGTAAGTAAACTTACCTTTTGCCGCCGCCTGGTTAAATGCTTCGTTTATATCACCTGAAACCTGGGCTATCCATTCGCCGTAAATCTTATACCTCAAGCCTTTCCAGATATTGATAGCCGGATTCATCGTGTTATCATAAACGTATTCCAATTTGCCTACAACGGAATTGCCTTTCAGGTCTGCTGCATAAAGACCTATATCTCCCTTGCTCGCAAGGAAAACCATCCTATCATTCCTAAGACCGGCTTGTAACCTGAAGCTCCGCACCTGGTCTAATGGGTAAGTAACTCCCACCTGGTACAGGTTCGTTATCATCTTTACAGGAATATCAAGAGTTGTTCCTTCAGCATAAACACTACCCCTATCTACCTTGCGATAATAAAGCAGGTTCCAATCAAATCTTCTTTTATTATTAATAAATGAGAAATAATATTCACTTCCGTCTAATGAACTTGGAACACGGAACCCCCCGGTAAATTTATAATCCTCCATGATATCGGTTACCCCGAGGCGGATCAAACCGTTAACGGGGTCGGTTAAACGTATTGGCGAGCTTGGTTGACCGGTGAACGGCTGATACCTGGTTACTAATACGGTATTATCAAGCTGTACCGCTGCGTAATCAGTTGCAAATCGTAGGCGGTAAGGCGCCATCTTGGCTTGTTTCAGGATCGAACGTTCTTTGCGAATGGGCAAGTCGAGCGGATTTGCTGCCGGGATATCGCCGGGATTGCCTTTTACAACCAGGTTATTTTTAGATAATGTATCTACCGGTTCGTCTTCAAATTCGTTCTGGAAGAAATTCGGCTGTTCGGGCTTTTTGGGCTCTACAAGATTGTTGTACATAGTAGGTAAGCCAGCCTTCACGCTATCTTCGTGCATTAGTTCCGAAATGAAGAGGGTTGGCCTAGCGTTGATATTTCTTTTTCTTAATGCTACGGTGTCTGTTTTTAACTTGTACACACGGAGGTAATCGCCGCGTTTCAATACTTCGGAAACCAAGCCCTTTTCACCGGCGCTAACGGTTTCCTTGATGCTTTCGCGGTAATTGGTAATCGGGAAAGTATAAGCCGAATCATTCGTGATCGTTGCAACCATGATAGAATCCGGCTCTGTTGTGCCGTAATCCATCAAGGCTGAATCCAAGTCTTCTTTATCGGGATTATGTAATATTTCGTTACCAACGTAAAAGATGGAATCTACACCGGCTCTTTCTGTTG
The DNA here is from genome assembly GCF_002557795.1 of Chitinophaga caeni. Taxonomy (NCBI): domain Bacteria; kingdom Pseudomonadati; phylum Bacteroidota; class Chitinophagia; order Chitinophagales; family Chitinophagaceae; genus Chitinophaga; species Chitinophaga caeni. Next base: position 1,593,059 of record NZ_CP023777.1, read on the forward strand.
AGAAGAAGCCAGCATAACGGTTATTGATACCATTGGCATCGCTGGTAAAGGTGAAGTGCGTGGTATTGTATTGTGTCGGATTCCTGGCATCACCGTATTTCATATCCGTTAATTGGGATACTTGTTTCTCGGAAGATTTATTCCAGTTATCGATCAGGAAAACATTGTACCTGCTGCTTGGTATCACGGTATCCCCGCTTCTGGCAGTTGCGGAAGGCCGGTTAGAAGAATATATGATCCCACTTTTACCTGGGAATGCAACGAAAGATGGATCGAGATCATCATATACGTCATCCGTAATTTGATCCACTTTGAAGTTACTCATGCTGTAAGTGAAAATGTCGGTATGCCCGTTTTTCACTGCTGACAACAGCAGGGTATTATCGTGTTCGAAGAAGTATTTAAAACTAATGACCCTATCGAACTGTGGTAAAGGTTGTTTGATCTTGATCTTTGTAATAATATCATAAACCAAGAGATTGGTTTTACCTTCTTTCTCATAGATCACAGCCAATTTAGATCCTTTATGGTTCCAAGCCAACAAAGGATAATTCGGATCCATCTTGGCATTCATTTGTCTTACGCCACTTTTTAGTATAACGATAGGTTTCAACCATCCCCTTTGAATTTGCACCCTGTAATAACCCGGTGCATATTCGATAGCTGCGAAATAGCTATTGGTCGGGTTAGGTTGGAACTTCATATAATCCCTCTTCTTGGTAATTTCTTTCGATACAACTGCGCGTCCGCGCGTTACCTGGCGGCGGCGGCGGTTGTCTTTTTGGTACCTGCGTAAATAATGCATCATGAAATCATTCATGGCGCTTTTCGTCGATTGATGTAATACCGTTTCAAACCCTTTTTTAAGGCTCCTGTTGAGCCGGGTAATATACATCAGGTAAGGAACGGCGTCTTTACCGTACTTGATTTGCACGTAATACCAAAAAGCCTGGCCGGCTAAAAGCGGTTTATCGAAAGCCAGGTGATTGAATGATTTATATTTCTGCGAGGTAATGACTTCTTTCAATTCAGCATCGAGCTTGGGGTTCCAATGTTCGGCAGCATAGGCAATATAGCCATCGGTAAACCAGTTTGGAAAGTCCATCAGTACCGCGTTTCCGGCAAATTCACCGATATCTTCCCCGAACATCATGGTTTGTAACATCACATTGGCTATTCCCTGGCGTATTTGTAAGCGTAAATGTTCATGATCCCCGTCAAAGTAAACGAGCAATTTGTTGCCGACGAATTTAGTAACCCCGCCGGTATTTTGCCATTCTATGCCCATGCCGATATTGGACTGCTGGTATTCACTGAAATTATTGTAAACGATGATTTCAACTCTCTGTCTGAAAGTAAATTCCATAAATTCTTCCAGGCTGGGTAATTCTTTTTCGGCAACTTGGGCAACATATTTACCTAGCTCCAAACCATTTTGCGAGAAATAAGTATGAAAGTGTTTGGTGGTATAAAATCTCCATTTAAAATTCTTGTATTGAACGCGGTTTTGACCGAAAGTAACAGTATTCGTCTGGGCTTGCGATATCAACGGGCTAATGAATATAATGCCGGAAAGAAATAACCTGGTAATAAATCGGTTCATACAGAAAGTATTGATAATATTGTGATCTAGTCTTAAAAATAGTAAAATTCGTTCAACTATGATTGAAATACAACATTTCACTTATAATCCGTTCCAAGAGAACACCTACTTACTCATCAATGATTTACAGGAATGTATCATTATTGACCCCGGTTGTTATTTTGAAAATGAGCGAAATGAACTACTTCAATATATTGCGAACAGGAAATTAAAAGTCGTGAAGCTATGGAATACGCATTGCCATTTAGATCATATTTTTAGTAATAATTTGGTTTCCAATACTTACGATGTTTTGCCTGTCATCCATCCTTTAGAACAAGTGATTTTGGATCATTCCCAACAAACGGCATTAATGTACGGTTTGCCTTTTCCCCCTTCCCCGCAACCCAATACTTTCTTCGAAGATGGGGAAACAATCACCTGGGGTAAGGATAAAATCCAGGTAATCCTGACGCCGGGCCATTCTCCCGGGAGCGTTTCCTTCTACTGTGCCGAACAAGCATTTTTAATTGCCGGCGACGTTCTTTTTTACGAAAGTGTTGGAAGAACCGATTTTCCCCACTGTAGCCATGCCGATTTAATGGATAGTATAAAGAACAAGTTGTTTTTGTTGCCAGACCAGGTTAAGGTATTTCCAGGACACGGCCCGGCTACTACTATCGGTCATGAAAAGGTTCATAACCCATTTATTTCATAGTTTAAAACGATAAAAGGGAAGCCTATGTTCAATTGGGAGCTTCCCTTTTTAAATAACGGAGAATGAACTTAAAAATTATATGATTTCCAGTAATTTAATATTAACTGCCGGCATTTCGGCGGAATATCCCGACTAAGCGCCTTCTTTCCTTGATCCATACCCAAATTACATAGATAAATACCCCTAACAAGGCGCAGCTTAATTTAACGAAATCCGACGGCACCCGGCGCACGCCCCACCAATATATCGAGAAGATCACCAATCCTAAGAATATATACGAAAGAATAGCCTTTATATCGTAGGGAACATGATAATATTTTTGCCCCAGGAAATAAGTGGCGACCATCATAACGAGGTAACATACCATGGTAGCCCAAGCGCTTCCCAGGAAACCTATTTTCGGTATCAGCCAAATATTCATGCCTACCGTGATAACCGCCCCTAGGATCGTTACAAATGACCCGATCAAGGTCTTGTTCGTAAGTTTATACCAGATGGTGAGATTGTAATATATGCCCAGGCAAACGTACCCGAATGCCAATATAGGTATCACGATTAAGCCTTCCAGGTACTCGGGATGATGCGCGCTATCTACCAGGTATCTTGTCCAAACCGTATCTGCAAATAGCACCACGACTAAAAATATGGCCATACATACAATGGTAAAGAAATACATGACATTTGCGTAAACTTGTTGCGCACTTGATTTGTTGGACTCGTTAAAGAAAAAGGGTTCGGCTCCCATCCTGAATACCTGTATGAATATGTTGATGAGTGCCGCGATCTTGTAACAGGCGCTGTAAATCCCGATAATGGCTTTGTTTTTATCAACAGAATAAGGTAATAAATGATCCAGTAATGCTCGGTCTAATGTTTCATTGACCATGCCGGCCAAACCTACGATGACCAAGGGCAGGGAATAAATCATCATATCCTTCCACAAGCGCTTATTGAACTTGAAATTATAGGATCCAAACTCCTTGTACAACATCAACAAGGTAGCCGTACTAGCAACCAGGTTGGACAGGAAAGCGTAGCCTACAGCGGAAATGGAAGGATTATAGAGAAATAGTAAGAAATGCCCCGGGTGATGCTTTTCTAACCATGGACAAAGTCCTACGAAAAATAAGGTGCTACAAACTTGTATCAGGATGTTGCAAAACTTTATCATGGAAAATTTCATGGCCTTCCCTTCCTGGCGTAAGCGGGCAAAAGGGATGGTGCAAATTGCATCGAAACCGATGATAAAAGCAAACCAAACCACGTATTCAGGATGTTCGCTCATTCTCCATAAATCGGCCATGGGTTGGGAAAACAGGATCATCAAGGAGCTAAGTAGCAAGGTGCTGCCCAGTAGGGAACTTAATGCAGTAGGATACACATCTTTCCGGTATTCATCAGATTGAGAAAAACGGAAATAGGCCGTTTCCATACCGTAAGTGAAGATGACATTCAGGAAAGTTACGTAGGCATAAGCTACCGCGTAATCCCCGAATTGCGCCGTGGTATTAAAAAGGTAAGTCAGACCGAAGGTCAAAAATACATTTAAAAACCGCCCTAAAATGGTTGGAACGCCGTAGATAAGTGTTTGCCCCGTTAATTTTTTTATACTACTCAAAGCCCGAAATTTGTTCAAAAATATAATTTACCTGGAATTGCTTCCTATTATTCCCAATCGCCGGATTTACGCTGTTGTTTCTTGAATGACTGCTTGATCTTACTTTCCTTGCGTTTTTGAATTACCGCTTTCGGAATTTTTGTTGCCAATCTTTTTTTCCTGGGTTTTAAGGCTGTGTTGACAAGGATATTCATCTTTCTAATTACGGATTCCTTGTTGCCGAGCTGGCTGCGTTCTTCCTGTGATTTTACTACCAATGCGCCTTCTGCATTGATTTTTGTTGCTAATTTCAGCAACAGGCTTTGTTTTTGGGCTTCGCTGATGAGTTTCGATGCTTCCACTATCCAGTGGCCGATCACCATGGTTTCCACCTTGTTCACATTCTGTCCGCCCTTGCCTCCGCTCCTGGCCGTGGTGAAAGTAATTTCGGGCGATATATCGATTAATTGAAATGTTGTCATACTTTGTAGCTTTGCAGCTTTATTTGTATACAAAAATACAGGCTTATCCTGGTTCTTAAAATTTTATATATGAGAGCGGTAATTCAACGGGTCAGCGAAGCGAGTGTAACGATTGAAGGGCTAAAAAAAAGCGGGATTCAACAAGGTTTAATGATTTTGGTCGGCATAGAAGATAATGATTCTGATGAAGATATTTCTTGGCTGAGTTCCAAGATCGTTCAAATGCGGATTTTCGACGATGAAAACGGCGTAATGAACCATTCCGTGAAAGATGTAAACGGCGATATCTTGCTCGTTAGTCAATTTACCTTGCACGCATCTACGAAAAAAGGCAACCGTCCCTCTTATTTAAAAGCCAGTAAGCCCCCGGTTGCAATCCCGCTGTACGAAAAAATGATTCAACAACTATCCGCTGACTTGGGAAAGGAAATTTTCACCGGCTCCTTCGGCGCCGATATGAAAGTAGCGCTGGTCAACGATGGTCCAGTAACGATTATAATCGATACCAAAAGCAGGGAATAAATATATCTTCGCGGGTAAAGACAAGGCATGCCTTGTTTCAACATATGCCTCAACCGATAAACCATGACTATAAAAGAAGCCCAAGAAAAAGTTGATCAATGGATCAACACCACGGGAGTTCGCTATTTCAGCGAACTCACCAATATGGCTATTCTCACCGAAGAAGTAGGTGAGGTAGCCCGTATCATCAGCCGTCAATATGGCGACCAATCGTTCAAGGCAAGCGACCGTGATAAGGATTTATCAGATGAACTCGCAGATGTACTTTGGGTGGTTTTATGTTTGGCCAATCAAACGGGCATCGATTTAGAAACGGCATTAGAAAAGAATTTCGAGAAAAAATCAACCCGCGATGCCAACCGCCACAAGGAAAATGAAAAGTTGAAGTAAACGCTTTTGGCTTAGCAATTGTTATACTCCCTATATGAGATTTAAGATCAGGCTGTTTCGTTTTCTCAAGAGATTTTGGCAATCATTAAAATTGTCCTTCAGCAGCTTCATGGAGGACCGGGTGCTGAAATTGAGCGCTGCATTGGCGTATTATACTATTTTTTCGATTGCGCCCATGTTGATTATCATCATTTATCTATGTGATATCTTCCTGGGAAAAGAAGCGATTGAAGGCAGCATTTTTAGCCAAATCCGTTCGCTGGTAGGAGATTCTGCCGCGATGCAGATCCAGGAAATTATCAAAAATTCAAGTGTTTCCGGCGACTTTAACTGGGCCGGGATCATTGGTCTCGTAGCATTAATTATCGGTGCCACCGGGGTTTTCGTTGAAATACAGGATTCGATAAATTTCATTTGGCGCTTGAAGGCGAAGCCCAGCAAGGGGAAGGGATTACTGAAAATGTTAATCAACCGTGCCCAATCGTTTTCATTGATCGTAAGCCTGGGCTTTATTCTCTTGGTGTCTTTGGCTTTAAACGGTATCATGGAGGTATTAAACGAGCAATTACTGTCATTTTTCCCCGAAGCTGCCGTTACTTTCACTTACCTGGCCAACCAGGGCATTACTTTATTGATTATCACCTTGTTATTTGGAATCATATTTAAAGTGTTGCCCGATGCCAAGATCCGGTGGAAAGATGTGGCCGTCGGCTCCATTACAACGGCATTGTTATTCATGTTAGGAAAATTTGCTATAGGTTATTATCTTGGTTCCAGTAAAATCGGTTCAACTTACGGTGCCGCAGGATCTATCGTATTAATATTGTCCTGGGTATATTTTTCCGCGGCAATATTGTATTTTGGGGCGGTATTTACCCGGATTTACGTCGAGATTTGCGGGAAGCATATTAAGCCGAATGACTATGCAGTGTATGTGAAGCGTATAGAAGAAGAGAAAACGCATCCCGGCGATCCCGAACCGATAGATTCATAGGGGAAAAATTTTCCAATTCTTGATTTCAAAATTCAAATTTATCTTTGCGCCACTATGGCTACAGATCAGAATAAGTTCCAAGCGATTATTTCGCATTGTAAAGAATACGGTTTCATATTTCAGTCCAGCGAGATTTATGATGGCTTGAGCGCCGTGTATGACTATGGTCAATATGGCGCCGAGTTGAAGAAAAATATTAAAGACTATTGGTGGAAAAGCATGACCCAAATGCATGATAACATCGTTGGGATCGATGCAGCCATCTTCATGCACCCTTCTACCTGGAAAGCTTCTGGCCACGTAGATAGCTTCAGTGACCCGATGATCGATAACAAGGATAGTAAAAAACGCTACCGTGTGGATCACCTGATAGAAGGATTTGCAGCTACCATGAACCCGGAAGAAGGCGCTTCGCTCATCAAGGAGATGGAGCAGCTCGAAGCGGCGGGAGATTATAAGGGTTTGAAGGACTTGATTGATCGCCACAAGATTAAATGTAGCGTAAGCGGTACCGCGAACTGGACGGATATTCGCCAGTTTAACCTGATGTTCTCCACGCAATTGGGTAGTGTTGCAGAAGAAGCCAGCGAGATTTACCTGCGCCCCGAAACGGCACAAGGTATTTTCGTGAATTTCCTGAACGTGCAGAAAACGGGTAGGATGAAGATTCCATTCGGTATTGCACAAATCGGTAAGGCATTCCGTAACGAGATCGTAGCCCGCCAGTTCATCTTCCGCATGAGGGAATTCGAACAGATGGAGATGCAATTCTTCGTTCGCCCCGGCACCGAGATGGAATGGTATAATTATTGGAAAGAAGAACGCCTGAAATGGCATAAAAGCTTGGGAATTAACCCGGAAAGATTGAGGTTTCATAACCATACGAAGCTGGCGCATTATGCCAACGCTGCATTGGATATTGAATATGATTTCCCGATCGGGTTTAAAGAACTGGAAGGCATTCACTCCAGGACCGATTTTGACCTGAAAAACCACCAGGAGCTTTCCGGCAAGAAAATGCAATATTTTGATCCGGAAATCAATAAGAATTATATCCCTTATGTAGTTGAAACTTCCGTTGGGCTGGATCGTACGGTGATGATGATTTTAAGTGAAGCTTACGAAGAACAGGACTTGAGTACCGAAGAAAAACAAGATAGCCGCGTGGTGCTGAAATTCCCGGCGAAAATTGCGCCGATTAAATTAGCCGTGTTCCCGTTAACGAAGAAAGACGGCTTGCCGGAAATCGCTAAAACGATCATGGATCAAGGTCGCCCCCATTTCCGTTGTTTCTACGAGGAAAAAGATGCGATCGGTAAACGCTACCGCAGGCAAGATGCGATCGGTACGCCTTTCTGCGTAACCGTGGATCATCAAACCAAGGAAGATAATACTGTAACGATCCGTTACCGTGATACGATGGAGCAGGAACGCATCGGCATCGATCAACTAATCGAGTTGGTCAATAGGAAGATCGCCGAATAAAAAAGGATTGTCGATATAGATATACTTAAAAGAAGGGTAAGCCCCGTACCGGGTGCTTGCCCTTTTCTTTTGGATTGACACATCAGTATTTTTCTAACCGTAAAGTTCTAGGTGAATGTCTTTGCGATCGTAGCCCATCGCTTGTATGCGCTGCTTGGCTTCATCGATCATTTGTTTCCAGCCGCAAAGAAAGAAATGTGCCGGGCGCTTGTCGGCCAATAATGATTCATATACTTCATGAACATAACCCCTAGAACCTTGCCATCCATCAGTTTCCCTAGAAAGCGTAGGGTGGTAATGGAACTTGGGCATCCGTTCGGCCAAACTACGCATTTCGTCTGCGTACAAAAGATCTTTAATATATCGTGTTCCGAATATTAAGTGCATATCCGGATGCGGGAGTTGTTGTTCTTCCAGGTATTTAACCATGGAGCGGAAAGGGGCGATCCCGGTCCCGGTGCAGATAAAAAAGATATCCCGGTCCATATGTTCGGGTAGGGTAAACACGCCCAGGGGCCCCCGCAAATTTAATTCGCTACCTTCTTTGATCTCGTTGAAAAGGTAAGTGCTGCCTAACCCGCCTTCGAGTAATACTATCACGAGCTCAATTTCATTGCTGCCATCGGGATGTGATGCAATGGAATAGCTCCTCCAACGTTTATTTTTCTTCTCGTGGATCGGTAAATCGAACGTGATAAATTGACCGGGTTTGAATGAAAAATCAGTCAATTCCGGGATTTGAATCCAAAATCTCCGGGTGTTGTGGGTTTCATTGACAATTTTAGTGACAATGCCCTTGTACCAAATTTCATTCATACGAGTGGACGGTTTTCAGCGTGATCAAGATCGCATTAGACATGTATCTTATATATTTATCAATTTAGTGAAAATTTATAAGAATCCCTGCCATTCCCTGTACTATCTTTCACCAATTTTAACAGGCTTCTGCATCAAAAAAGTGAGAATGATCGTATCTTTGCAGCCTTCATGAACTTACAGGCAGTTTTACAATTATTTCAACGAGACGCTCGCCTGGTTAAGCTGGTGCAGGGTTTTCAAAATCCAGCATCGGCCAATTTCCATTTGACAGGCTTGAGCGGTAGCGCTATCAATTTCGTAGCGGTAAACACATGGGCTAATGCCGATGTGAACCATCTGTTTATATTGAATGACCGCGAAGAGGCAGCGTATTTTCAAAACGACTTCGAGCACCTGAGCGGGGCTTTGGATGTTTTTTATTTCCCGGATTCCTTTAAGAAAACAGGGTTGTTCGATGAAATTAATAATAGCCATAGTATGCTCCGCACGGAAGCCCTGATGAAATTCACGGGTGAGCAAGTGCATAAAAAAGTGTTGGTAACATACCCTGAAGCGCTTTGGGAGAAAGTGGCGGTATCAACAGCTTATAGCGCCAGCACGATCCAGCTCAAACTGGGGGATGCGCTGGATGTAGATCAGCTTTTGGAAAAATTAGTGGGTTGGGGTTTTGAGCATAGTGATTTCGTGTATGAACCGGGACAGTTTGCCTTGCGTGGCGGGATCCTGGATATTTATTCATTCGGTAATGAAAAACCATACCGGGTGGAGTTATTCGGTGATGAAATTGATTCTATCAGGATATTTGATCCCGCTTCACAGTTGAGTGAGCGAAAATTAACGCAAGTTACACTGATCGCGAATATGGATACCCGTACCGGTGAGCACCAGAAATCTTCATTACTGGAGTTTTTGCCTGCTAATACAGTTGTTTGGATCAAAGATCCGGCATATGTAACGGGAGTGATCCGCCAAATGGAGCAAAAGTTGGCTGATTGGTTAGAATTGGGTCACAGTGTTAGGGTGAACGAAGAAGAGACCCTTTACCTGAAGGAAAGCGATTTCGAGAAAGCGGATCGTTTGCTGGAACAGCTGGAAGGTATGCACAGTGTAGTTTTCGGGCAGAAATATAGCTTCGAGGGTAATACTTCGCCTATTGAAACAATTGAGTATAAAACCTCGGAACAGCCGGTTTTTAACCGTCAATTTGAATTGTTAATCAAGGATTTTGCCCAACTGAATGCGCAAAAATATAACCTGTTTATCTTCGCTGAAAATCCCAAGCAACTGGAACGTTTGCGGAGCATCTTCGAGGATCTGAAAGCTGAATTTAGCTTTTACCCAATACCGGTGGCAATCAGCAGCGGTTTTACAGATCATGATCTTAAAATTGCCTGTTACACGGATCACCAAATATTCCAAAGGTATCATAAGTATAAACTTAAGGCGGCTTATAGCAAGAGTAAGGCCATTACGCTGAAAACTTTGAAGGAGTTGCAACCCGGGGATTATGTAACGCATATCGATCACGGGGTAGGGATGTACAGTGGTTTGCAAAAAATCGAGGTGGGTGGAAAGATGCAGGAAGCGATCAGGATCATTTATAAGAATAATGACCTGCTGTATGTCAATATTAACTCCTTACATAAAATCAGTAAATACACGGGCAAAGAAGGTGTTGAACCCCGTGTTAATAAGCTGGGCAGCGATGCCTGGGATAAGCTGAAAGAAAAGGCTAAAACAGAGGTAAAAGATATAGCAAAAGACCTGATCCGGTTGTATGCCGCGCGTAAGGCCCAGCAGGGCTTCGCACATACGCCCGATACTTACCTCCAAACGGAATTGGAAGCTTCCTTTATTTATGAAGATACGCCCGATCAAGCGAAAGCAACTTCGGATGTAAAACGTGATATGGAATCTCCTGCACCGATGGATCGATTGGTATGCGGTGATGTGGGTTTCGGTAAAACGGAAGTGGCTATCAGGGCGGCGTTCAAAACTTTGGCCGATGGAAAACAGGCCGCCGTATTGGTACCAACAACGATTTTAGCTTTCCAACACTATAAAACTTTTTCCGATAGGCTCAAGGATTTCCCTTGCACGGTTGATTACCTGAACCGTTTTAAATCTACCAAGCAAAAAAAGGAAACCCTGCAAAAGCTGGCCGAAGGAAAAGTTGATATTATTATCGGTACGCATGCCTTGCTAGGAAAAGATATCAAATTTAAGGATCTCGGTGTGCTGGTAATCGATGAAGAACAAAAGTTCGGGGTAAGCGCCAAGGAGAAACTAAAGCAACTCAAAATAAATGTAGATACATTAACACTAACGGCAACGCCCATCCCAAGAACACTGCAATTTTCTTTGATGGGTGCAAGGGATTTATCGATTATCAATACGCCGCCACCAAACAGGCAGCCTATTGAAACCGAGGTGCAGGTATTTAATCCCGATGCTATACGTGATGCGATCTATTTTGAAGCGGAGCGCGGGGGACAGGTTTATTTCATACATAACCGCGTTAAAGGTTTGGCTGAAATGGCAGGATTGATACAGCAACTTTGTCCCGATTTGAGTATTGCTACGGCACATGGACAGATGGAGGGGCATAAGTTGGAAGAAGTGATCATGGACTTTATCGAGCGGAAATATGATGTGCTGGTATGTACTAACATCGTGGAAAGCGGGGTAGATATTCCGAATGCCAATACGATCATTATCAATAATGCTCACCATTTTGGTTTGAGTGATCTACACCAATTACGGGGTAGGGTAGGACGGAGTAATAAAAAGGCGTTCTGTTACTTGCTAGCGCCACCTATGAGTACATTGCCGGGCGATAGTAGGAAGCGTCTTCAAACCTTGGAGCAACATAGTGAACTGGGAAGCGGCTTCCAAATTGCGATGCGTGACCTGGATATCCGTGGCGCAGGGAATTTGTTAGGAGGACAGCAAAGTGGTTTTATAGCTGAAATCGGATTCGACATGTATCAGAAGATACTTGATGAAGCAATCCGTGAATTGAAACAAACAGAGTTCCGCGACCTATTTAAAGAGCAGCTAGAAGAGAAGAAGGATTTTGTTAGTGATTGTACCATAGATACGGATTTGGAAATACTGATCCCTGATTCATATGTTGAAAGTATACAGGAACGTTTGAACTTATACCAAGAGTTAGATAATATTACCCTGGAGGATAAGCTGGTGGAATTTGCCAAAGGTATGGAAGATCGCTTTGGTCCTATGCCGGAACCGGTTAAAGATCTATTTACGATGATCCGCAGCCGTTGGATGGCTATACGTTTAGGTTTTGAAAAGTTGATGTTGAAAGATGAAACGATGCGTTGTTACTTTATTAACAACCCTGATTCTCCATATTTCGAATCGCCAACTTTCAACCACATTTTACAATATATTCAAACACGCACCAATAACGCCAAACTTAAACAAGTCGGCAAAAACTTCATGTTAGTCATAACGAAAATGACCAACATGACAGACGTTTACAACTTCTTAAAAGTTATGCACGACAGCGAAAAATAAAACAGGAATATAAAACAGGAATATAATAGAAGTAACATCACTAGTTTATAGATTTAAAAGCGAAGGAAAATATTAACCCTTCGCTTTTTTAAAATTAAAAACGAGGAAAACTACATTCATATCAAGTATTGTCCTATAATCTAATTACCCTATATTTGAGTAGTATAAAAAGATAGTACGCAATCCTGTTAATTCCATAAAACGATAAAATCCGTGAAATCCGTGTCGTCCGATAAAAATCCGTGAACCTTGTTAAAGTTTTCTTAACGCTGTAACATTCTTACCAGTAAACCGTTTCATCCGGTTAATCAAGAAAGAAAACAGTGATAATTTTTTTTGGTACACTTATGGAATACCGAGATAAAGTTGCATCCTAATATTGAAACTAAAATTGAAAAAGATGAAAAAGTTAATGTTACTTGTGTTAGCAGCTGTAGGTTTATCTACAGCAGTAATGGCTCAAACTGAAAATCAAAAACCCGTGAAAAAAATAGAAGTTAACGGCTCTGCTGAAATGGAAATTACCCCGGATGAAATTTACGTGAGCATCACCTTAAGGGAGTACAAGAAAAAGAACGGTAGAAAGGTAACCATCACTACGCTTGAACAACAATTACAAAAGGCGGTGAACGAAGCGGGCATCCCGAAGGAAAATTTCACCATCGAAAATGTGTTCGGTTATAATAGCGACTACTGGTGGAGAAAAAAGAAAGATGATGAAGAGTTCATGGCGCGCAAGCAATACCGTTTGAAAGTGGGAGACCTTAACAAGATCAACGCCATTATGGCGAAAGTGGATGATGATGGTATTGAAAGTGTAAATGTATCTTCTTATACCAGCAGCAAGATGGAAGAATACCGTAAGGAAGTTAAGATCAAGGCTTTGCAGGCTGCTAAAGCAAAAGCAGGGTATTTATTAAGCGGTATCGGGGAAAACCTGGGTGGAGTAATTGAAGTTCGGGAAGTGAATACTGATAATTACAGCGATGTTCGCCCGGTTGCCATGTACGCTAATACTATGGCCCGTAAAGCTGAAGCTGCCGATGTTCCGGATTCAGATATCAGTTTTAAAACGATCAAGATCAGGGCTGAAGTATATGCTGTCTTCGGTATAAAATAATACTATATCAATCCAAAAAATAAAAAAGGGCGGCAAAAATTCCTGTTTTTGCCGCCCTGCATTAGTAGCCAATCCACAAGCGCGTTACTACGCAAGGGTGCCTAATGCAACGTCCGTTAATTGATTCCTTGTCCCTCTGAACTTTACTCTCTATTTTGCACTCAATATGATCATGTGTGTGATGATCACATTGTAGTAATGTAGATCTGTTTGAAGCAGATATGGTTACATTTTTTGAAAGATTACGAGAGTATCACATGACTCGTAGCCGTTGTAGGTTTTCTATTTTAATCAGTCAAATGCCGCGCTAAATTTGCCTTCCGTAATATCAAGAAAGCCCCCGTTCTCAGCATCGCTGACAACGCGTCCGGAAAAAGTGCCTTCGATGATCTTACCATCCAGCTTGGTAATGGTTACAATAGCGTTACCACCTTGTAAAAAGGAATTGTATTCAGTGCCGAACATACTCACGGAGTATGAAATTGAAACGTAAGTATCCATGTCGGGATTATTGCTATACATCCCGGTACTTGGACTTTTAGAAGGAATTTTTAGTGTAAAGCCCACTAGTCCCCCGCCGAGATTTCCGGCGCTAACGCTGAAAGTTGTATGGGTGCTGGAAGAATCGAACCTGAGCGCCGTGGCATAATTGCCGGTAAATGTTGAATCGTTGATCAACATAGTTATGGAACCGGCAGGCTTATCGGATTCCTTCGTGCAAGCCGTAAAGCATAATATAGCCACTAAGCCCGCTAGGAGGGATAGCTTTAATTTCATAGGTATAGGTATAAATTATAAAACTGGTCTTTTCAAAATTTAGCTATTACTGGGCGTAGCTAACGTTAAACTTACCATCGGTTATTTGTACCGAATTGCCGCTCATCGCGTTAGTCATTTTACCCGAAAAAGTTCCTTTCGCTATTTTGTTTTGAGTATCTACAGCAGTTATTTTAATAGTGAAAGTTTTATTGTCTTGCGGATCCGTAGCATAACCATCGCTGGAGCTGGCGTCATTGATATAGGTACCTGCAATCATTTTGGAAAGATCCGCGGCGACGAAATTTGTATAAGTGCCTACTACGGGGTCATCCCCGTTAATAGAAATGTTTAAGTTTAAGGCTTTCTTACCATCAGCACTAGTACCCATCAAATAGAAACCTTTTCCTACTTGCTCGGGTTCACGAATGGCCGCGCTAATATTAGCCGAGTCGAACGAAACACTATTTCCATCTGCCTTAAAATCTAGGTAAATGCTGGATGATACGGAATCGGTTGGGTTTTCTCCACCATCTTCCCCGCCGTTATCTCCCCCGTTGTTTCCCCCGCCATTGTTATCCAGCCCGCCGGCATTGGCAATAGCTTCTTCGAAAGTATCTTTTTCACAGGCGTTAAATAAGCCAACTGAAAGCACCAGGCACGTTAGCAGGATGAAAGTAGTTTTAAGTTGCATAGCAATAGAAATATGGTGTAAAAAAGCTAAAATCTTAATGCAATATATTAAAAATAATTAAAATTAATCAATTTATGAATTGGATTTTTAGATTATGTGTTTAAGTATTGATTATGAATAACTAATAATGCAGTGTTTGGAGGGATAAAATAAAAAAGCAGGTCATTGTATGTAATGACCTGCTTTATATAAAGTGCAATAAATTTTTTAGGCGTCAATCTTAGCATATTTAGCATGTGATTCGATGAATTCCCTACGTGGAGGTACTTCATCGCCCATCAACATGCTGAATACTCTATCTGCTTCAGCGGCGCTTTCAATCGTAATTTGCTTGAGCGTGCGAACATCCGGATTCATGGTAGTATCCCATAATTGTTCGGCATTCATCTCACCCAAACCTTTGTATCGCTGCACGTGCACGTTATCTTCTTTACCGCCACCGGCTAATTCCTTGATTGCCGCGAGGCGTTGTTCCTCGGTCCAGCAGTAAGTTTGTTCCTTGCCTTTTTTCACGAGGTACAAAGGTGGCTGGGCGAGGTATACGTAACCTTGTTCTACCAAGGCTTTCATATACCTGAACACGAATGTGAGGATCAGCGTCGCGATATGGCTACCATCCACGTCGGCATCCGTCATGATAATCAGTTTATGATATCTTAATTTAGTTAAGTTCAATGCCTTATCATCTTCTTCCGTGCCGATGGTAACACCGAGCGCTGTAAAGATATTCTTGATCTCTTCGTTTTCGTAAATCTTGTGTTCCATGGCTTTCTCCACGTTCAGGATCTTACCCCTTAACGGCAGGATCGCCTGGTAATTCCTGTTACGCCCTTGTTTGGCAGTACCACCCGCCGAATCTCCTTCGACTAGGAACAATTCACATTTTCCAGGGTCATTGTCAGAGCAGTCGGCCAATTTACCCGGCAAGCCGCTTCCGGTCATCACGCTTTTCCTTTGCACCAGTTGGCGGGCTTTACGGGCCGCTTCCCGGGCTTGTGCCGCCAATACCACCTTGTTGATGATCATCTTGGCTTCGCGTGGATGTTCTTCTAAGTAGGCTTCCAAAACACCTGCTACGGCGCTATCAACAACGCCCATTACATCGGAGTTACCCAGTTTGGTTTTGGTTTGACCTTCAAATTGCGGTTCCGGCACTTTTACGGAGATGACCGCGCTTAATCCTTCGCGGAAGTCATCACCCGTTACTTCTACCTTGGATTTTTCGAATAATTTATTCTTATCACCATACGATTTAAATACGCGGGTTATAGCTCTACGGAAACCGGCTACATGAGTACCGCCCTCGATGGTGTTAATATTATTTACATAAGAGAAAATATGCTCATTGAAAGAGTCGTTATAAAGCAAGGCCACTTCCACGGCAACATTTGAAGGCGCATCATGTGCATCGATAAATATTGGTTCGGGGATTAAAGGGTTCCTGCGGCCGTTTTTGTCCAGCATCATCACGAACTCGTTGATACCGCCCTCGCTATAAAATTCCTCGCTTACCGGGTTGCCCAGGTCGTCTTTTTCACGATCATCTGTTAAAATGATCTTGATTTTACGGTTCAGGTAAGCTAACTCGCGTAAACGTCCTGCTAAAATCTCGCGGCTATAGGTAGTTTCTTTGAATATCTCACCATCCGGTTTGAAATGCACGGTAGTACCAGTTCTATTACTTTTCCCTACTACCCGAACGGGGTATTGCGGGATACCTTGATGGTATTCCTGTTCGAATATTTTACCGTCCAGTTCAACGGTAACATGTAATGAAGAACTTAAAGCGTTCACGCAACTCACACCCACACCATGCAAACCGCCTGAAACCTTGTAAGAATTTTTGTCAAACTTACCACCGGCGTGTAAAACGGTCATAACCACTTCCAGGGCAGAACGGTTTTCCTTGGGGTGCATCCCGGTAGGGATACCGCGCCCATCATCCTGTACCCTGATCGAGTTATCATCGCAGATGGTGACCTCGATATTTTTACAATAACCGGCAAGGGCCTCATCGATGGAGTTATCCACTACTTCGTACACCAGGTGGTGTAAACCTTTGATACCGATGTCACCAATGTACATGGCAGGTCTTTTACGAACTGCTTCTAACCCTTCTAAAACCTGGATGCTACTTGCATCATAGCCATTACTGGGGGCAGTTGTTTTCACTATTTCTTCACTCATATTATTAGCTGAAATCTTTTTTAAACAAATCCGTAGGAAATCTCACAAAAATACAAAAAATCGGGCTAATAACCATAAAAAAAGCCCATAATAAAGCAGGTATGTGAACTGGGTAAAAGCTGCGATTTTACTGCGTTTGTAATATGGAATTTATTTTTTACCCGTCTTTTCCCATAACAATTGGGTCCCCACCGTTTGCATTACGCCATCAAACAAGGTCTTCCAAACCAAGTTAAAGAATGATTTTTTCGGGTCGCGGGTGTATTTGCCAACCGCCAAGCGCGGATCTTTCCCCGCTTCGGGATTTTCTTTGTAAATCGCCATAAGGTTGGCGATGGTACTCATTAGTCCCTTCCGCTTCAATTGGTTTCCCTCTTCTTCCAAGATACTGATTCTCAGTCTACTGTAAAGAAACTTAATATCAGCCCTCGCGGCGTGTTCATTGCCGGCAATTGCGAAATCGAGGGAATGCAGCCTGAGTGACTCTACCGCTACCATCCCCAACGGCCTAGTAACGGGGTTGAGCTCCTTCCCGTTCATATCTTTCAATTGCCCGCTGATGTTGAATGAACCGTCTACCCGGTCGAGCGGGAAATCAAACTTGGCCCTCAACTTGCCTGTTTCCATGAAAACGGCATTAATATTGGCAATGCAATGATTGTTCCTGGCGATTAAGCTATCGTTATTGGTGATATTCCTGATGATCCCGTTGGCGCGTTTGAAGTAAATACTGCCGGTTTCCCCGTTCTTGGGATTCAATTCGGTATAAGAAATATTTACATTTTCGGCTTTCAGCGTATCGATCTTCAGTGGTAATTCCAGTTTTTTCAATACTTGGCTGGGAAATTGACCTATCTTATCCCCGGCGGGTAGGGGAAGCGAGCGGTTCCTGTAAATATCTATATTAGCCCCGTCGATATTACAGGACTCGCAATATAATTTTCCTTTTAATAAATCTTGCAAGTATAACCGGTTGAAATCCAAATCACGGAATAAGATATCATATCGATCTTTCTGTGTGCCGATGCGCCTGTCAAATTCCGCTATATTATATTTGGGTTCCAGGTGAACGCTACCCAGTTCGAGGTTTTTCTGCGCGGCCCGGTAGGTGATATCCTTGAAATGAAGGTTATATAAACTGTCCTTCGGTTTGAACTCGTATTTTTCAAGGTTGATGTCGAAGTTCGTGGCATATAGGAAACGCCTGGGGTCGCTTTCTGCAACAGAATCGATCAACAAGTCCCGTACTATGAAATTCAGATCCGATATCCTGGATCTTTCCCGGCTGCTATCCCCCAGGATGTGGGTGTAATTCAGTTCCGTTTTGCTGGATGTTACCTGGTTGATATAAATGCTCTTGATATATTGTTTGAGCGTCCCGTAAAATGTGCCATGCACGCTGGTATCTACGGCTAAATCATTTTGAATGATCTCGATCTTGGGTTTATAAAAAACAAAAGATCGGGCATAGGCCTGTTTTTTGATAAAATATTTCCAGAGCAGCAGGTTGTGCATGTTGAGATGTTCCATTTCAACTTTGTACAACACTTTGGGGGCCCGGTGCTTGTTTATTAAATCCTGGTACACGGCCGAATCCGGCACTAATTGCACTTGATCAATAGATACGTTACCGGTAAGGATATTGAGCCGTATTTTTTTATAATGCAGTTGATACAAGCCGTCCGTTCCGGCCGACACATATTCTCCTAACTCCTTACGCAGTAGCTGCTTCCAATGCGTATTGAAGTACCAACCGGCCGCTAATACTACGAGCATAACGCCAATAGTTACGGCAATCACTATTTTCCAAAATTTCTTCATATTATCACCTTCGGAATATATATAATCTTTGCCAAATTTGTACCAAGTTAATAAAGCTTACGCTGATTATTTTATATGTTACAACTGCTATAGTGTAATGAGAATGTAAAAACGTGAATGCATTAAAAATGAATACGTACTTTTGCTTTCTCTTAACAATATAAAGAACGCGGTGACAAAAGAAATTCAGGACATATTATCATTGGCTATTTCCCAACCGGCTATGAGCGATCAATTAGAGCTCGCTAAGCAGGATTTGGTGCAGGTGCCTGATTGCCTGGATTTTAATCTGCAAAGGTTTACTTATGTGAAGCCATTGCCGGTGGAAGATGTTGCGATGGTAATGTATGAACCTGCAAAAAGCGGTAAGGCCGCGGCAATAGAATTGCGTTACTGTGTTGCGGGAACTACATATTGTACGAACCCGGCTTGTAATGACCAGCTCTGTGCAGAAGGGAAGAAGCAAGAACAATGCGGCACGGAGAAAGTTTCTACGGTAGACATGGTTACCTTGCGTTTTAAGCCTTCCTTTATACAAGGTTTGCAAAAAGGGAATACGAGCAATACGATTTCGCTGTTCGAAGCGACCGGCAAAAAGAAAGCTTTTGTTAAGACGATCCAGCCCTGTACCAAGTCAAAGCTGGTATTGGAGCAAATGGTGCATCATACTTATGAAGGGGTATTGAAAAATATCTTTTTACAGAGCCGCGCTTTAGATTTATTATTATACAGTTCCGATCAATTTATCCAGAATGATACGGAAGAACGCTACGGTTGCCGCTTTTTAACCCAAATGGAAGACCGCGCAAAGATCACTAAGGCGCGTGATATTCTTTTGGAACAGCTAGATTCCCCGATCACGATCCGCGAGTTGGCGAAGCGTGTGGCTATGAACGAATGTTACCTGAAGAAAGGGTTTAAGGCTGTTTACGGCACAACGATCTACGATTATTTCCAAAAAGAGCGGATGGAAAAGGCTAGGGGCTTGCTTTATGAAAAAGGGCTTTCCGTATCTGAAGTAGCTATCATGATGGGGTATTCCTGTATTTCCCATTTCTCTACTGCCTTTAAAAAACATACCGGTTTGAAACCTTGTGAATTATTGTTTCGCTAATATTTTCATTTACAATTACTTGCGAAATTTCTCATCCCGATCTCGATACTTTTCCCAAATTGATTAATCGTTTTCCCGATTACATAAACGTATTTTCCCGGAAGATTGCACCTTTGTATCACGAGCCGCAGATATCTATCCGGCTTCCTCATAAGCTTCCTTATCAGATTTGACCTAAGGAAAAGCTTGCACGACGATAGTAAAGCCATAGGCGATGCATAACTTCTATTATTATCAAACACCAATTGACCTTAAAACTATGCATTGCCGGTCAAGTAAGTTTTTCCACAATTAAGTATAAAGCCGTTTCCTTAGAGACGGCTTTCTGCATTTTAATAATACCCGGATAATGCCCCGAAATAATGTCAAATTTTTGGCAGATAATCGGATTTTTTCCGATTATCTATGATTGATTTTACATTTTTAGAGTTTGGCAAGAGAAACAAAGAGCTAGAGATGCTACTTATAAAAGGATTAAATAGAGAAGATTTTCATCTACAAGAAGCCTGGTATTTTATTAGGTAAAAATGGTTTTTTGTTCTCACAGTTTCAACTTCTTTCAATAATTAAGGATTTAGAATTATCTAAAGTGACTGAATGAGTAGCTCTTCTGAATAATTAATATTAAGCCCCACTGAATGTTATATACTTATACTTGATATGCATGATATATCTTAAATATTAGAGGGCTAAATTCTATATTTTTACTAAAGAGAAATAAACAATATGCCCGAGAAACAAAATATAGAATATAAGCAATCTTGGCGAGATGATTATCTTAAGTGGATATGCGGTTTCGCAAACGCACATGGAGGAGTTATATATATTGGGATCGATGATAGAGGTAATGTTACAGGCTTAGACGATTATAAAAAATTCATGGATGATATACCGAATAAGATTGTTCAACAATTGGGCTTAGTAGTGGATGTCGATCTGCATGAGGATGCCCGGGGTAAAAAGTATATCGAGATTAAGGTGCCACAGAGTACTGTCCCTATTTCCTATCATGCTATTTATCATTATCGAAGCGGTAGCACGAAGCAGGAATTGAAAGGAACTGCGCTTTATAATTGGTTGTTGAAAAAGAGTGGTAATAGTTGGGAGGATATTGCCGTACCAAATGCAACGATTGATGATCTGGATATGGAGACAGTACAATCTTTTTTGAATCGAGCTATCACTAAAGATCGTATTCCTGCATCTGCTGCAGATGAAGATGTCTACTCGCTCATGAAACGATTAAATCTCCTTACCAGCGATGGTAAGCTAACAAATGCTGCAATTTTACTTTTCGGCAAACAAATACAGGCACTTTCCCCAACAACGAGTTTCAAGATCGGGAGGTTTGGAGCGGATTCTACAGATTTATTATTTCAAGACGTTATTGAAACGAATTTGTTGACGATGGTCGAAAAAGTCATGGATAAGCTAAAAGTTCGTTATCTCATCAGGCCAATATCGTATAAGGGCATTGAACGTATGGAACCCTTGGAATATCCCGAATCAGCTTTACGAGAGGCAGTTCTTAATGCGATTATCCATAAAGATTATTCGAGTACTTGGATCTTGCTCCGGGTGTATGAGGATCGCCTCCACTTATGGAATCCTGGTATATTGCCTGAAGAATTGAGCATTGAAGAATTAAAGCAGGAACATTCCTCTTACCCACGGAATAGAAATATTGCAGGTGTATTTTTTAAAGCAGGTTACGTAGAGGCTTGGGGGCGCGGAACCAATGATATCATTAACGCCTTCTTACAGGCAGGACTTCCAGAGCCTGTCATAGAGGAAAGTCAAGGCGGGCTAAGTGTTGTTTTCTTGAAAGATATTTATACAGAAGAATACCTGCGTAAATTAGATATTAATGATCGCCAGGTAAAGGCTTTACTGCATATTAAAGAATATGGCAGTATCACAAATAGCGAATATCAAAAATTGAATGACCTGAAAAAAACGGCCTCTACTACCGAATTAGTTGATTTATATGAAAAAGGGTTAATCAAAAAAATTGGTACTACAGGAAGGGGAACGAAGTATATATTCTCTGCAAGAAACGGCCGCTAATGGGCCGAAACGGCCGGTAATGGTTCTGTAATGAAGCCAAAACCAGTTATGTAGAAAAAATTATATATTATTTTATGGGCTTGTAATTGGTTCTAAATAATTAACCAATTTCTTTATGCGGAAATGATAATATTAAAACGTTCGAACCTTGGGTTTTTACCCGGGGGAGAAAGCTAAAATTCGAAAACTAGGTATCAATGAAAAACCCCGCCCAAAAGAGCAGGGTCTGTCCTATTTATCCCTATACCTATGAAATACTATTTTATTCGGATATGGTACCTTCTTCATTTACCAACAACGTCTTTTCCATACCATTATCCTCTATTTTTACTTTATAATAAGCCGGTACATCTGATCTCTCAATTTTCATACCGTTGTTTACAACAGAGCCCGGATATTTGTTCTTGATCGTTTCTGAAATCGTACTCGGTAAATTTTCCGCCGTGTACTCGCTTCGGGTGGCGATCCATTTTCCCGCATTATCGAACTCCGCAGCAGTCTTTACCTCTTCCGACTTAAAAGACCCGATCCAGTTGCCCGAACTAGTCTTTACCCATATAACGTCAGAAGTACCAGTAAAGTTTTGTTGAAATGCATCTTTTACTTGGGCCGGAGCTTCTTTTTTAGCAGCAGCCTTGTGTTTACGAGATGATTTTTTCTGTTGCGAAAAAGTTTGACCATATGTGAGAAGTGCCACACAGATGATGAACGTTAACTTTTTCATAAAGACATGGTTTAAGATACTGGTTAAAATTGTCTACGTTTATTCCCGTAAACTTCTGTTACTTAAGCTAAAACAATGCCAAAAACGTTCGATCTTCAAACTTTATTGTGAAATTAAGCAAAAATTCCCGCTTCGAGTCGGTTTTTTTTCCTGGAATTAATAATTTGCGTTCGCCCGATATTATAGCTATTATCGGCCTATTTCGTAACTTCGCAGAATTTTAATCAAGGCAAGGGTTTGAATATGTCCAGTAAGTACCAGGAATATAACCAGTTGAATCTACCAGGAATAGAGAAAGAAGTGCTCCAGTTTTGGGATGAGCATAAAATTTTTGAAAAAAGTGTAGACGATCGCGAAGGTGCGACACCTTTCGTGTTTTATGAAGGTCCGCCAAGCGCCAACGGCATGCCGGGGATTCACCACGTGATTTCCCGCGCCCTGAAAGATCTCGTATGCCGCTATAAAACAATGAGAGGTTTCCAAGTAAAACGCAAAAGCGGTTGGGATACCCATGGCTTACCCGTTGAACTAGGTGTTGAAAAAGCATTGGGCATCACCAAGGAAGATATCGGGAAAAAAATATCTATCGCTGAATATAATGATACCTGCCGCAAGGAAGTACTCAAATACAAGGATAAATGGGAAGACCTTACCCGTAAAATGGGCTATTGGGTCGATCTTGAACACCCGTATATCACTTTCGAAAACGATTATATAGAAACACTTTGGTGGGCATTGAAACGTTTGTATGAAAAGAAATTATTATACAAAAGTGTCAGCATTCAACCTTATTCCCCTGCCGCAGGTACCGGCCTGAGTTCACACGAACTGAACCAACCCGGCACTTACAAGGATGTGAAGGATACCACCATCGTGGCTATGTTCGAAGCGGTGAAAAACGATCGCTCCAAGTTCTTATTCGACGTCGTAAATGATGAGCCTATTTACTTCCTCGCCTGGACAACTACCCCCTGGACGTTACCTTCTAACTTAGCTTTAACCGTGGGCGCCAATATAAATTACGTATTGGTGAAAACTTTTAATGCTTATACGCATGAACCAATCAACGTGGTACTGGCGAAAGACCTGCTTTGGAAACATTTTAAACCTGATGCAGAAAATCTTGATCTTGATGCTTACAAGGAAGGTGATAAACTAATTCCTTGGAAGATCATCGCTTCTTTTAAAGGTAAAGATATTGAAGAAGTCCGCTACCACCAGCTTTTACCCTATATCCAACCGGAAGAGGGCGACCCGTTCCGCGTAGTCCTCGGTGATTTCGTAACAACAGAAGATGGTACCGGTATCGTGCATACCGCGCCTGCATTCGGTGCGGACGATAACCGCGTTGGTAAGAAATATGGCGTTGGCATCATTACCCTCGTTGATAGGCAAGGTAAATTTATCGATGGAGTAGGCGAATTTTCAGGTCGCTATGTAAAGAATTACAAGAATGACCCGGATTATAAAGATGTGGATGTTGATATCGCCGTGAAGCTCAAGAAGGAAAACCGCGCTTTCAAAGTTGAAAAATACGAACACTCCTATCCGCACTGTTGGAGAACTGATAAACCTGTCTTGTATTATCCTTTGGATGCATGGTTTATCAAAACTACTGCCGTGAAAGATAGGATGGTAGAGTTGAATAAAACAATCAATTGGAAACCGGCGGCAACCGGAACCGGCCGTTTCGGTAACTGGCTGGAAAACATGGTTGACTGGAACCTGAGCCGTAGCCGTTACTGGGGAACACCTTTACCAATCTGGCGTACGGAAGATGGTTCAGAGGAAATTTGTGTCGGTAGCATCGATGAATTGAATGCCGAAATTCGCAAGGCCAACCAGGTGCTGGGTGGCGATATCAATAAGAAATATTTACATGAAGGTATACTTGACCTGCATAAACCGTATGTCGATGAGATCGTATTGGTAAGCCCCGGTGGCAAACCGATGCACCGCGAGCCGGACCTGGTAGATGTTTGGTTTGATAGCGGCGCGATGCCGTATGCCCAGTGGCATTACCCCTTTGAAAATAAAGAAGCTATAGAATCCGGGAAAGCATTCCCTGCCGACTTCATCGCGGAAGGGGTGGATCAAACCCGTGGTTGGTTCTATACCTTGCATGCGTTGGGAGTAATGTTATTCGATAGCGTGGCTTACAAAACGGTGGTTTCCAATGGTTTAGTATTGGATAAAAACGGGGTTAAGATGAGTAAACGCCTCGGCAACGTGATCGATCCTTTCGATACTATCGAAAGATTTGGCGCCGATGCAACCCGCTGGTATTTAATCACGAATGCTTCTCCTTGGGACAGTATCAAGTTTGACCTGGATGGTATCAAGGAAACGCAAAGAAAATTATTCGCTACTTTATATAATACGTACAACTTCTTCGCGATGTACGCTAACCTGGACAAATTTTCCTTCCAGGAAGCCTATATCCCGATGGAAGAAAGACCGGAAATTGACCGTTGGATCATTTCCTTGTTAAATACATTGGTACAACAGGTGCAGGACAGCTTCGATGCTTATGAACCGACAGCCGCTGGACGTGCCGTGCAAGCATTTGTGGATGAGCACCTTAGCAACTGGTACGTGCGCTTATGCCGCCGCCGTTTCTGGAAAGGGGAGTACGAACACGACAAGATCAGCGCTTACCAGACTTTATACGAGTGCCTGGAGAAAATAGCACAGATGATGGCGCCGGTATCCCCGTTCTTCTCGGATTGGTTGTATAACAACCTGAATAAAGTGTCCGGCAGGTATGAAAACAGCTCCGTTCACTTGACTGATTTCCCGGCCGTACAGTTAAAACATGTCGATAAAGACTTGGAAGAAAGGATGCAAATGGCACAGGATATTTCATCCTTGGTACTTTCTTTACGGAAAAAAGTGAACATTAAGGTTCGCCAACCGTTACAGAAGGTATTAATCCCGGTTTCTGATGGCAATATGCAAGCGCAATTGGAAAAAGTAGCCGATTTGATAAAAAGTGAGGTAAATGTAAAAAGTATTGATTATCTTACGGAAACCGAAGGTTTCATCAAGAAAAAGATTAAACCGAACTTCAAATCGCTGGGCAGTAAAATGGGCGCTAAAATGAAAGCGGTTGCCGCTGCTATCAGTAATTTGACACAAGAAGACATTTCCACCATCGAGAAGCAAGGCGAAATTGGCTTAATTGTTGATAATGAGCCTATCCAGATCTTATTAGGAGATGTTGAAATAATTTCAGAAGATATCCCCGGATGGACAGTAGCGAATAAAGGGGCACTGACAGTGGCCCTCGATATTACTATTACCCCGGATCTTTTAGATGAAGGTAATGCGAGAGAATTGGTTAACAGGATCCAAAAGATTCGAAAGGAGAGTGGATTTGAATTAACAGATCGAATCAATGTAACAGTAGCGGCGGAGGATAGCTTGAAATCAGCGATAATTAACTTTAATGACTATATTTGCACCGAAATTTTGGCCGATAGTTTGGAAGTTGTGCAACAATTGCAAGAAGGTGTAGAAATTGAAGTTAACGATCTAAAATTCAATGTATTAGTTAACAAAAAAAGCTAATCCCCATGGCAACAAAAAAGAAAGTTGCTAGTAAAACGACTAAGAAGGCTGCGCCTGCACCCAAGGCTAAACCTGCGGCAAAAAAAGCAACCCCTGTAGCTAAAAAAGCTACAGCTAAATCGACCCCTGCAAAGAAAGCAACTTCGGGCGCTAAAGCAAAAAAAGCAGCCCCCGTTGCCAAGAAAGCAGTGGCCAAGAAACCTACTGCCGCAAAGAAAGCTACAGTTGCCAAACCAGCTCCTAAAAAAGCTGCTACTAAAGCAACTGTAAAAAAGGCCGCCTCTCCGAAGAAACCAGTTGCTACTGCGAAGAAATCGGTTAAACCCGCACCGGCTGCTAAAGCGCCAGCTAAAAAGGTTGTAAAACCTAAAGTAACTGCCGCTGCCAGCAAAAAAACCGGTTCGAAATCAACTACTCCTGTTGCCAAGAAATCCGCAAAACCGGTAATTGCTAAAACCGCAGTAAAAGAAGAAATAATGCCAGTAAAGAAAGTAGCCAAGGAAAAACAGGAAAAAACAACCAGCAAGAAAGCTAAAGCTGTTGAATCTACTGTTGAACCGGTAGAAAAATCGGAAAAAGTAGAGAAATCTACAAAATCTGCAAAATCTGCTGGAAAATCTTCAAGTAAGTCTGCCAGCGCGGCTTCGTACCAACCGGCTTTTACGAAATCAGTGTTGGATGAACCGGAAGTTCCTGTCGGTCCCGTATACCGCTACAGTGATAGCGAGTTACAGGAGTTCAAAGAACTTATTACCAAAAAATTGGAAGCGGCCAAAAAAGAACTGATCTTTTTACAAGGGCTTATTACCCGTAAGGACGAAGCAGGTACCGACGATACTGAGAATAAATACATGAGCATGGAAGATGGTAGCGGCTCCCAAGAAAGGGAACAGCTGAACCAGATGGCTAGCCGCCAAATCCAATTTATCGATCACCTCGAAAAAGCCATGGTACGTATCGAAAATAAAACCTATGGTATTTGCCGCGTAACCGGTAAGCTGATCGATAAAGCAAGGCTGAAAGCTGTACCGCATGCGACCTTGAGTATTGAAGCCAAGTTGGCCAAAAACAAGTAATTAAATTATTGACCTTATAAAATTTAAAAACCGTTGCAACCACTCGTTGCAACGGTTTTGTTTTTTTATACTTGCTGAATGACCTGCTTTTTGCATTGCCTTTTATGCAACCAGTAAGCGGTTCCCAGTACCGCGATGGTTGCAATCGCGGCGAAACCAATACGTTTTAATTTCCGGTTTTTATACCAGGGTAAATATTTTACAGGCATACTCGGGACAATCTTTAATAAGGGGTATATATTATTGCCCGGGATTATCCTGTCCGCAACTTTTTCTATAGCAGGAATTGCCGGAGAAAATGCTATGCCGATGCCGGCTAGGCTTAACAAATCCGCATCTTTTTTCCCACTGCCAACGTAAATAATATTACTTGTAGGAATGTGATATTTTTCTTCAATGTATTCCAAAAGGTAGCTCTTGTCATATTTAGGGAAACCTTTAATCGGGTCGTTTTTTAAGAAATATTCAGGAATGGTGATTTCTCCCGTTGCAACACTATGGTAAAAATGTAAGCGGTTTGCAAATACGAAATCGATACCTAGTTTATTCTTGATATGGTGAGCAATAGTTTCGAAGCCATCCGTTACAATTCCCACCACGTAACCTTTCTTTTTTAAATCCCTAATAACATCAGACGCACCGGTCACCAACGGGATTTCATCGGCCACTTCTTGCAATTCCGCTATATTCCTGTTCTCGAAAAGATGAACGCTTCTTTTGAGAATGTCGATCGGGTCTGAATAATGTTGTAATATTTGCTGATATGCCTCCTCCTTGTCGAAAGTAAGCGTAGCGAGTTGCATATAATCTTGTGTTAATAAAACCTCGTCAAGGTTGAAGATGATCATCTTCTGTAGTTTATCGATCGACTCCATGATGGATCTTTCCATTTGCTCGCGGATAAGATGGATGTTACTTAATGTTTCGAGGTTCTGTATCGGGAAGTTCTCCGCTTTTTGCAAGATCGTCCGCGATACTTCGCGCGACATTTTGCCAAGTTGTTCCCAGCTTTGCATATTATTTTCGATCTTGCCTATGTTGACTTCAACAATCCTTGCTCCGGCCATATGCATATCTATCAATAGGCCAATATCTACCCCGTAATCATTTTCAAATTGAATCTCCTTAAGGAAATCTTTCCGCGCTGCGATCATACCGCTCAAAGGTTGGTGGAAACCGGCAATTTCGGGAAATAAAATGCTTAGTAAGGGTTTGGCCACCAACTCCGTTACCCGCCCGGCTTGACGTTGGAAATAGGACTTTACAAAATCTGCATCGCCATCCAGGATAGGTGCGGCTAGCTTTTCAGCTACATCGGGTGTATAGGTCAATATATCTCCGTCCAGGTATACTATGGTATCGTATTTTGCAGCCATCATGCCTTCCAGCATCGAGATACCTTTCCCGCGAATGCTACTGGTAATCACGCGTACTTTTTCCTTCATCGCTTCTGATACGGTATTATCGATAGAATTATCATCCACCAAGATAATTTCATGGGGTAAAGTTGTTTTCTTGAGAGTGCGGATAACTTGCCGGATGGTGTTGCCTTCGTTTAAAACTGGTATAACAATGGAAATCATGGCCTTGCATTGATAGGTGAACAAATCCATACCACACATTCGTTCGCTCTTGGCGAGAATCTTTTACCAAAAATAGTACCATAAAAAAACACCGGCGCAGTGGCCGGTGTTCAATATCTTACCAGGAAATAATTATTTAAATTCTTGCATCTCCACGAGTTTCTTATAGGTTCCGTTGTTTTGCATCAACATGTCATGTGTACCTTTTTCCACGATATGTCCTTTGTCCATTACGATGATTTCATGGGCGTGCTGGATCGTGGATAACCTGTGGGCGATCACGATAGTAGTGCGGGATTGCATTACTTTATCTAATGCATCCTGTACCAATTTTTCGGATTCCGTGTCTAGTGCCGAAGTTGCTTCATCTAAAATTAAGATCGGCGGGTTTTTGAAAATGGCCCGGGCGATGGTGAGCCTTTGCCTTTGTCCTCCGCTGAGTTTCATTCCTCGATCCCCGATGGTTGTTTCATAACCATTTTCCAGGTTCTCGATAAACTCGTGCGCGTTCGCAATCTTGGCGGCTTTTATCACGGCTCCAGGATCGGCATCGGGTTGACCGAAAGCAATGTTATTAAATACGGAATCATTGAATAAGATGGCTTCTTGCGAAACGATCCCCATTAAGTGTCTTAAGTCTCGCAGTTTCAGACCTTTAACATCTTTACCATCCAGTAGTAATTGACCTTCGGTTACATCATAAAACCGTGGTAGCAAGTCCACCATTGTAGATTTACCGGAACCACTTCTGCCTACCAGGGCAATCATCCTCCCTTTTTCAATATTTAGGCTAACATCCTGCAAAACATTTTGCTGGTCATACCTGAAAGTAACGTTTTTATATTCTATGTTTTTATCGAAGGAGGCTACGGGTTCCGCGTCGGGGCTATCTTCGATCTTGACGGGTTCATCGATCATGGCAAATATCCTTTCACCTGCAACGAGTCCCTTTTGTAAACCCGTGATAGCGTTCGAAATGTTTTTGGCAGGTTGAATAATTTGCGAATAGGCGCCGATATAAGCAATAAATGCGGGGGCAGTAAGCGTACCATCTTCACCGAGGATAAGATAACCACCGTAAATGATTAAGATAACTACAACTACAATTCCCAGCAGCTCTGAAATAGGTGAAGCCAACTCCCTCTGGTTGAATAAAGAGCGGCTGATTTTTGTAAAGCCTTTATTGACCTTTGCAAATTTACCTTCAACAAAGCTTTCTCCCCCGAAACCTTGGATTACTTTTATATTACCCAGCGATTCTTCTGAGACGTTTAAAATTTTTCCCAACATTTCCTGGCTGTAATACCCTTTTTTCTTCAGCTTTTTAGAGATGTACGAAATTAAATAACCCGAAATGGGGAAGAAGAAAATGGTGAAAAGTGTAAGCTTGGCCGATATGATGAATAGTAAAATAAATGTGGATACAATTACGAAAGGGTCGCGCAACAAAACTTGTACACTATTTACAATCGTATTTTCAACCTCTTGTACATCGTTGGTAACCACGGAAAGGATATCACCTTTTTGCCTATTATGGTAAAATGATAAAGATTGCCCTAATAAGCGGCGGAATAATGTATTGCGTAAATTTTCCAGGATTTTCATCCGCATCCTGATCATCGTCCGGGAAGCCATGTACCGCCCCAGGTTAGCGATGATGGTACAGGTAGCAATGATGCAACATACGAATACCAAGGCATGTATTGGGCCGCCGTTTAATACAAGCGATGTATAATAATGGTTAAATAAATCTTTGAAGTACTGGATGGAATATGAAAATTCTGGTAAGGGAATCGCTTTAATCACTGCTTCCTTGTTGAATAAAGTGTCCATCATAGGGATCAACATCACGAAGTTGAATAAACCGAAAATCACCCCCACTATCGTGTAAATAACATACTCTGGTATATAATGCCTTAAAGGGAAAGCATAACCCAATAAACGCTTGAATGTTTTCATGCTGGATCTATTCGTAAAAAACAAGCAAAAGTAAGCATTTGAACCGATAGTGCTCGTCGAAATAAAGCGGCATCTCGCTAGAATTGGTTAGTTTTGTATAAACTTGACAAAGGTTTGATATTTGTGTAACAAAGTGGAGCGTTAAATTTATCGAATATGCAAGAATCTAAAAGACAAAAACAAGTCGGACAAATAATACAACAAGATATCAGCGATATATTACAACGTATGGGCTTCAACGTGATTGAAGGCGGTATGATCTCCGTTTCCAGCGTTAAAATGACGCCTGATTTATTAGAAGCCAGGATTTACCTGAGCATGTTTAATATCAAGGAACCCAAGGAAATGTTGGGCCGCATCTTGGAACGCGGCAGTGAAATCCGGAAGGAACTGGGGAACCGCGTTGCCAAGCAATTGCGCCGGGTGCCGGAATTACAATTTTTCCTGGACGACACCCTGGAACATGTTTTCAAGATGGAAGCCATCTTTAAACAGATTCAAGACGAGCGCGACCAGAGAGAAAAAGGCCAACAATAGCATAGCAAATCCTAGTAAATTCTTATGACCTGGCAATTCGCTTCCCGTTATTTCTGGGCCCGAAAATCTACACATGCCATCAATATCATTGCATGGGTGAGCGTTGGCGCTATTGCCGTGGGAACCGGTGCGTTGATCATTATCCTGAGCGTATTTAATGGCTTTGAAGGTATTGTAAAGTCTTTATATGCCACTTTCTACCCATCGGTGATCGTTCAACCGGCGAGTGGTAAGACGATGCAATTAACGACCGCTCAACTCGGAAAGATCAGGGAAACGCCCGGCGTAGCTTATATTTCACAAACAATTGAGGATAAAGCTGTGCTGCGCAATGATAAAAATCAAACGATCGTTACGATTAAAGGGGTCGATGACCAATATACCAAGGTTACCGGGGTACAGGATCACATTGTCAGGGGTAAGTTCGATATCAGTAACCAAAGTGGTTACAGCGCCGTATTGGGTATCGGTATCGAGAGCGCCTTGGAAGTAGATGTTGAAAGTAGCTTGGTGCCTTTGACGGTATATGTGCCCAAGCGGCCAGGTAGCATGAGCAGCAGCGCGTTCGATATCGGTTTGCCGGAACAGGCATTGAATTCGGATATTTTATTCCCGGTGGGAACATTTGCCATCCAGCAGGATTTTGACAGCAAGTACGTGATAACGAATATTGCCTTTTTGCGTCGCATACTTGATTTGGCACCCGGGGAGATGACTTCCCTGGAAATAGCTTCCAAAGACGGTTACGATGATACCAGGCTGAAAAGGGAGATCGGGAAAATCCTGGGATCTTCTTATAAAGTACTAACCCGGTATGAGCAAAATCAAACATTATACGGTGTAATGCAAACAGAAAAGTGGGCCGTTTATATCTTCCTGAGCTTCATCCTTGTCATTGCCGCCTTTAACATGATCGGTTCATTGTCTATGCTGGTTATTGAAAAACGTAAGGATATCACGATCCTGAAAGCCATGGGCGCGAGGAATAGCAGGATTCTAAAAATATTTTTATCGGAAGGGATGATTATCGTGGGATTAGGTTCCTTGATCGGCTTTGGTTTGGCAACATTATTTTGCGTCGTGCAACAGCATTTCGGCTTGATTAAGCTGGGGGGGAATTCTTTCCTGATCGATGCTTACCCGGTAAATATGAAGTGGCAGGACTTTAGCTTGGTGGGAATAACCGTTATAATAATCGGCTTTATAGCCAGTTGGTACCCGGCCAGGAGGGCATCGTTACAAACAATCGATTTAAAAGCTACCTAAAATTCTTTCTTATAAAAGCAAAAACAACCCATCGATGATATTATTTTATCGATGGGTTGTTTTTATATAATATTTTCTGTTTAATAAATATTAATAATCACCTAAAGTCTCGGGCAATTGTTCCAAAGCTTTTGCAAGTTGTTCGTTGTTTGGAGCGATGCCATGCCATTCGTGTGTTCCTTCCATGAAGTCAACACCTTTACCCATGATGGTTTTCATCAGGATAACGATTGGCTGACCTTGACCGGTGAGGCTTTTAGCTTTTTCCAAGGTAGCGATGACATCATCCATATCATTGCCATACATGTGGAGTACTTTCCAGCCGAAGGAGAAGAATTTGGCATCCAGGTCGCCGGTATTCATCACTTTCTCGATCGGGCCATCAATTTGCTGACCGTTCCAGTCAACAGTTAAGATCAGGTTGTCAACTTTCTTATGGCCTGCAAACATGATCGCTTCCCAACATTGGCCTTCATTCAATTCACCATCGCCGCAAAGTGCATATACCAATTTATTGTCCCCGTTTAATTTTTTAGCAGTTGCTGCACCCAATGCCACGCTGATGCCTTGGCCTAATGAACCACTGGCAATTCTGACCCCTGGGAGGTGCTCATGCGTCGTCGGGTGACCTTGTAAGCGGGAATCCAACTTCCTGAAAGTGCTTAATTCAGAAATCGGAAAGTAACCAGACCTAGCTAGGACGCTATAATAAACTGGAGATATATGGCCATTAGAAAGGAAGAACAAATCTTGATCACGACCGTTCATATCGAAGGGTTGCGCATGGTGTTGCATCACCTTGAAAAAGAGCGCCGTGAAATAATCGGTACATCCTAAAGATCCGCCCGGGTGACCGCTTTGGACTGCATGAACCATTCTAACGATATCCCTGCGTACCTGGGTAGCTATGTCTTTCAGTTCTGGCATGGTAATTGACATTTAAGTGAGCCGCAAATGTAATAGAAAATTAGTAAGAAATGTGCTGAATTGTAGCAAAAAATAATGTTTAATTCAATGGAATGTGAATTTTTTTTGAAATAAATTCAATGCATTCCATTGTTATTTATATCTTTGCACAACACCCCCCAAATATGGAGAATGTAATTATCGCGACTGTCCTAAGTTTTGTTATAACCTATTTCGGAATTCCGATCTTGATAAAAGTGGCGGAATTGAAAAATCTCTATGACGAACCGGACGAGCGCAAGTCACATAAGACATTAAAACCCACCTTAGGTGGTATGGGATTCTTCGCAGGATTTATCATTGCGTTATCTATTTGTGCGCCCTCACAATCCATGTCTCCATTACAATATCTCTTGGGAGCATTCTTCATCATATTCATGGTAGGTTTGAAAGATGATATCGTTGGATTGTCTCCATTGAAAAAATTGATTGGTCAAATATGTGCGGCGTTCTGTATTATTTATCTCGGTAATATCCAGATTACAAGTATGTACGGCCTGTTCGGGGTGCAGGAGTTGCCTTATCACATCAGCTTATTACTGACTTACTTTACTTTTATCGTAGTGATCAACGCGTTCAATTTAATTGATGGTGTGGATGGTTTAGCGGGAAGTATCGGCATGTTGGTAGCGGGTGTATTAGGCGCTTATTTCTTATTTGTACACGAAGTGTTGTTTGCTGTGTTAGGCTTTAGTATGGCCGCCGCATTAGCAGCATTCTTGATATATAATATTTCTCCTTCGAAAATCTTTATGGGCGATACAGGATCTTTATTAATAGGCCTGGTTAATACTATATTGGTAGTTAAATTTATCAGTGTAGCCGGTAACCCGGCATCTGCATTACCGGTAGCAGCAGTACCGGCCGTAGCGATTGCCATCCTGATCATACCATTGTTCGACACGTTAAGAGTATTCATGATCCGCATGTCGAAAGGCAGATCGCCTTTTTCTGCGGACAGAAATCATATTCACCATTATTTATTAGCATTGAAGTTGAATCACCGTCAAACCACATTATCATTGGTATTGACGAATGCTA
This sequence comes from Chitinophaga caeni, assembly GCF_002557795.1. NCBI lineage: Bacteria > Pseudomonadati > Bacteroidota > Chitinophagia > Chitinophagales > Chitinophagaceae > Chitinophaga > Chitinophaga caeni. The sequence continues at coordinate 1,627,669 of NZ_CP023777.1, forward strand.
TATTTATCGCGGCTGCTTTCGCACTGCAAAATATTGGTGCTACTTCCTTGTTATTCATCGTATTGGCAGCGGCCTGCGTTTCTACGGGCTGCGTATATTGGGCCAAAAAAAGGGTTCAAGCAAAAAGCGCCCCTTTGCCAGAACCTATCCCGGCTGCTCAAACTACCATTATCAGCCCCAATCCGAAAATATTGAAAGTCAATACAGAGGGTGTATTACAGGATAAATAAAGCTTAGCTTGTAATATTCTTGTAATCGGCGGCGTTTCCCGTATGATTTCTTCCCGGCTAACCCTTTGATGAATGAAAGATTTCATGTAGGTTTGCAAGCACTTTAAGTTTATAATTATATGCAAGAAGATCTCAATTTAATCCTGGACGATGCCAATGATAGCATGAGTAAAGCTATCGCTCACCTGGAAGCGGAACTTACCAAAATTAGAGCTGGAAAGGCCAATCCCCAAATACTGGATGGAATTACCGTGGACTATTATGGCGCTCCAACTCCGTTAAACCAAGTAGCTAACGTAAGTGTGGCTGATGCTAGAACCTTGACGGTTCAGCCTTGGGAGAAAAATATGCTTCAACCGATTGAAAGAGCCATCATTGCATCAAACATTGGAATAAACCCTCAAAATGACGGGGTTATTATCCGCTTGTTTTTACCGCCTCTAACAGAAGAAAGAAGGAAGGAATTAGTGAAAAGGGTGAATGCAGAAGGCGAACAAGGGAAAGTGGCCGTGCGTAATATCCGAAGGGATGCTATCGAAGCTATCAAGAAACTACAAAAGGATGGATTGAGTGAAGATACGGCGAAAGATGCCGAAGCCGATGTACAAGAGCTAACCGACAAGTTCATCGCTTTGGTTGATAAACATTGCGAAGCTAAAGACAAAGAGATCATGGCTATTTAATAAATTCTGTTATAGCTTTCATAAATTATTTATTAAGATTCCCGGTTCATATATTTATGGGCCGGGATTTTTTATTTTTTGGAAGTTCTTTTGTAATATGTATTTATAAAATGCCGGGTTCGCCCTGTTCAAATTTTATTATAAGCGATTCATTCTTTTACTATAAAGTTTGGTTTACTGATGTCGTCGTATGCTGTAAAGGATTTAGTAAGGGCTGCCAAGGGTTTGATTAGCCGGATAGTGCCTAAGCAAGCTGGTAACTTTGAGCTAGCTATTATTTCTCAAGAAAACGGGAAAGATGTATTCGAGATCGAAAGTAGGGATGGTAAGGTGATATTAAGCGGTAGCAATGCCGTGAGCATCGCTTCAGCGTTAAACTGGTATTTAAAATACTATTGCCATTGCCAGTTATCGTGGAACGGGGATAATATGCGCCTCCCGCAAACCTTGCCGCTGGTGAGGGAAAAGGTGCGTAAGAATACGGTTTACGATCAAAGGGTATACCTGAATTATTGCACCTTTAACTATTCTTCTTCGTGGTGGGATTGGGAAAGATGGGAAAGGGAAATCGATTGGATGGCCATGAATGGCATCAATATGCCCCTCGCCATCACGGGACAAGAAGCGGTTTGGCAAAATACCCTAAAAAGATTCGGGATGGACGATGATGAAATCCGGAACTTCTTAGTGGGCCCTGCCTACCAGGCCTGGCAATGGATGAGTAATATCGAAAATTGGGCCGGACCGTTACCGCAATCCTGGATAGACCGCAGTATAAAATTAGGGCAACAGATATTAAAGCGTGAAAGGGAACTCGGTATGACGCCTATTTTGCAAGGATTTACCGGGTATGTTCCGATTGCACTTAAAGAACACTTTCCTGGGGCAGATATTACTATCAAGCCTTCCTGGTTAAAATATTTTCCACCGGGAACAGCGCAGCTAGATCCGTTAGACCCGCTGTTTGCAGAACTAGGGAAAGCATTTATCGAGGAGCAAACAAAATTGTTCGGGACGAATCATTTCTATGCCGGCGATCCATTTCACGAAGGGGAGCCCCCCAAGCGATACCGCGGCTACCTGGCCAAAGTAGGTAGGGCCTTGTATGATGTAACTTGCAGCGCCGATCCTGAAGCAATTATCGTGATGCAAAGCTGGTCGATCCGGGAAGAGGTGGCCCGCGCTGTGCCCGTCGATAAGTTATTAGTACTGGATTTAAACAGTACTAAATGGCGGAAGAACCAGGCTTTCTGGGGAAGTAAATGGGTGATGGGAATCATTCACAATTACGGTGGTAATACGGCCATGGCCGGGGCTTTACAAAGGGTGCTAAAACAGCAGTCAGCCGGGGCTTTACGGGATAAAGTCTATAGGAACCTAACGGGAATCGGCATTTTCCCGGAAGCCATCGAACATAACCCCGTTATCTACGAAGCTGCCGCGGAAATGGCTTGGCATAGCACAACTCCCGATATGAAAAAGTGGATCATGTCGTATATCCATGCTCGTTATGGGCTGGCTGATCCGGCTACGCAGCTGGCATGGAAGGTGTTGTTACGAACTTTTTATACCGGTAAAACATCTGTGGAGAGTAGGAGGGAGTCTACCCTTACCGCGCGACCGGCTTTAAAAGTTTACGGTTCTTCGATGAACGGTGGCTTGAACAACTATAAAAACTATGACTTCCAAGATGCATGGAACGCTCCCAAAGCTATGTTGCAATCATCCGCCAGTTTGCACGATCTTGCTACCTGGCGTTATGACCTGGTGGATATGTTCCGGCAATGCTTGGCTGATCTCGGTTTGCCCTTACACCAATCCTTGAGCGATGCTTACATCGCTGGTAATAAGGCCTTATTTGTCGATAGTTTTACTGTTTTTCTTGATTTAATGGATGATTTAGACGAGCTGTTGGCTACCGACGTTCATTTCTTATTGGGCAAATGGTTGTCGGACGCAAGAAAGCTCGGGACAACTCCCGCTGAAAAGGATTTGTATGAGCAAAATGCCCGTTGGCAGCTAACTGTTTGGGGGCCCTACGAAGCAGATGCCGTATTGTTTGATTATTGCAATAGGCAATGGTCCGGTTTGTTGAAATATTTTTATAAGAAACGTTGGGATGATTATTTTAATTTCCTGTTACTGGAATTAGACAAACCGGCTGAAGAAAGGTACGTTGAAACCGATGCTATAAACCACCGGTTCCACCGCCCCGCGAATGAAGCCAACGAGTTTTACCGCGCGTTATCTAAATGGGAATATACCTGGTGCGCAGCGGGGGATTCCGAAAAATATATTACGGAACCTTCAGGAGATTGCTTTGAAACAGTCACAAGGTTATATGCTAAATGGTGGCCGGTTGCATACGAAATGTACCAGCAAATCGCGCTGATTTCTACAGTATAAGTTGATATTGAAATTGAATAGGATGCTTTTAAGCAGCCTTCGTAGTTTTTGCGGTTACTTGAGATTGTTTCATCTTGGACCGGTTCGCCAAGTACACGCCTGCGAGGATAATTAACATACAAAGTATTTGGCCGGGACTAACTATTTCACCAGCTAAGGCGCCCCAGCCGATCGCAACTACGGGTAATGCATAAGTTACCATGGAGGCCATCATGCCTCCTGCCCTTTGGATTAACTGGTAGAAAAGTACGGAAGCGACCCCTGTTCCCATAATACCGAGTAAAGCGCTGGCGCCAAGTGAACTCCAGGCATTGGGCGCTTCCTGGAATCTTTCAACAATATCACTACTGGCTAATACCGGGATTGAAAATATTGCCATGAAGAATAGCGAAATACTTCCAAGTTGTAATGATGAAAAACCTTTTAAATAATGGTGCACCAAGGAAATATTCAAGCCGTAACAAATAGTGGCTGCGACCACTAATAAACCGTAATGCCAATCATTATTGGAAGAAATTCCTTTTACAGCAAATAAACCAACTACGCCAACCAGCCCGATACAAATACCCCAGAGTTGTTGTTTTACCAGCGGAGCGTGGAAGATGAGGATGCCTGTAATCAAGGCAAATAAAGGGGTAAGTGAGTTTAATATTCCTGCCAACGAGCTATCAATCCTAGTTTCTGCTAAGCAGAATAAAAATGCGGGGAAGCCATTGCCCAATAATCCTGATAAAATGATAATAGGTATTTTTGCGGTAGGGGTTTTCTTTATATATATGATGAAGAAGGGCAGTAATGTAATGCCCGCCGCGATCAACCGAATACTGGCAACCTGGGTAGATGAATAGGATTTCAAACCAATTTTCATCAGTATGAAAGAACTTCCCCAGGTAAGGGATAACAACAAAAAGACCAGGTAATTTATCAAACGTTGGCTCATAGATAGAAAATTCTTCGCAAAGGTACTATAAGTATCGCTTTAATAAAGTATCATACTTGAACAGAACCCTATGGACTTTCAATTGTTATATACTTAAAATATAGAAAATCAGTGATTTCCAGTCTTTTTATTAATTTTAACGCCAGAATGCACGCTTATGAGCAAAATCAAACTTTCTGAAATCGCTACAGAGCCTCCCAAGAAATTTGAGAAAGATGAGATAAAGAAAGCGAAAGAAGATATTTTAAAGGACCTCAACGAACTCCAAAACCTGTTGTATGCTTCGCATGAGCATTCATTATTGGTAGTTTTACAAGGAATGGATGCCAGCGGTAAAGATGGTACCATACGCGATGTCTTCGGGGCTTTAAATCCCCAGGGGGTCAATGTTCAATCATTTAAAGTACCAACAAAGGAGGAGTTTGATCACGACTTCTTATGGAGGATTCATCAGCATACCCCGGCAAAGGGTATGATCCAGGTATTTAACCGCTCGCATTATGAAGATGTTTTACAGTTGAATCATCCCGAAGAAAAAATCATGAAGGCCCGTTTCAAGGCTATCAATAATTTTGAGCAGCTGTTAGCAGAACATAACAACACTACTATCTTGAAATTCTACTTGCATGTTTCGCATGAAGAGCAAGTGAAGCGCTTGACAGAAAGAACGAAGAACCCGGAAAAGATGTGGAAGTACAATCCCGAAGATTTTGAGAAATCTGAAAAATACGGTAAGTTCCAAAAACTTTATGAAGACGTCTTCGAAGAATGTAACGAGATTCCCTGGACGATCGTTCCAGCAGACGATAACTGGTACAAAGAATACCTGGTAGCCAAAATTTGCCGGGACGCATTAAAGGATATGAACATGAAATATCCAACCTTAAAAGCCGTTGCAAGCGAATCATAACGAAGAAGTATATAATCCCTTAATTTCATAACCGTATAAAACTTTAATTATGTCATTTATTAAAGAATTCAAAGAATTTGCCATGAAGGGCAACGTCATCGATATGGCCGTTGGTATCGTGATCGGTGCTGCCTTTGGAAAGATTGTTTCAGCATTAGTGAATAATATCATCATGCCTCTCGTGGGGATTCTGATAGGGGGATTGGATTTCAAAAATTTAAAAATTACCGTTGGTAATGCGGAAGTAGGATACGGAATTTTTATTCAAACAATAGTTGAATTTATTATTGTTGCATTCGCTATTTTCTTATTGATCAAGGCTATCAACAGGATGAAACGTAAGAAAGAAGAAGCACCTGCACCTCCTCCGGGACCAACTAACGAAGAAAAATTATTGATGGAAATTAGGGATGCTCTTAAATCTAAATAAGGTGGTGCCTATTTATTTCAAGAACTAATTTTGAATACAACTATTGATTAACTCATGAAGAAAATTTTATTGCTGCTCACTTTGGCCATATGTTCTTGGTCCGTTTTGCATGCACAGGATGATACTTTTAAAAAGTATAGAGAAAACGCCGCCGGAAAACTGAAGAAAGCGGAAAATGATACGACCAATAGGCTCTGGAAAAAAGGCGCTACGTTATCGCTTACCGTAAATCAAGGTTCGTTGACGAACTGGGCCGCGGGTGGTGATAAATTCTCCTTGTCAATTGCCGGGGCTTTCTCCGGGTTTGCAAACTACAGGAAAGATCGTCATCGATGGGATAATACGATGGAATTGGCTTACGGTTATGTAAATACCACCAGCCTCGGTGGCCGAAAAAGCGACGATAGGATCGATCTGACCAGTAAATATGGCTATCAAATCGGCAAATCATTATATGCCAGCGCTTTAATGAACTTACGAACCCAGATGGCGAACGGTTACCTTTATACCGATACTTCTGACATCTTCGTTTCCAAATTCTTCGCACCGGCATACCTGATACTTTCTCCCGGTTTAGACTATATACCAAATGATGAGTTCTCCTTATTCGTTTCACCGATCACGGCAAGGTGGGTCTTTGTTTTGGACGATAGCTTGGCAAATGTTGGTTCTTACGGTGTAGATACCGGGAAGCATGTGAATACCGAGTACGGCGCTTACCTAACAGCCAATTGGAACAAGAAAGTAACCGAAAACATCGTCTTTAAAAGCCGCCTCGATCTATTCTCCAATTATAAACACAACCCGAAGAACATCGATGTGTATTGGACGAATATGTTGACCATGAAGGTGAATAAATACCTTTCAGCGAACGTATCGCTGGATATGATCTATGATGATGATATCCGCGTGTTTGAAAACAAGAATACCGGGGTACTGGGGCCGCGATTACAAATAAAACAGGTCATCGGGGTCGGGTTTACGGCCGTCTTCTAGTTATTGAATAATTTCTTATTTTTGATAAGCCTGCTTACCTCGAGGTAGCAGGCTTTTTTAACATATGAGGATTGTTTAGATGCCTTGTTAATTCATTAATATCAGATAATGGCCGATTCTTCCATATATAAAATCAAGCTCCCGCAGTTCGAAGGCCCTTTCGATCTGCTGCTGTTCTTTATTGAGCGGGACGAACTGGATATTTATAATATCCCGATCAATAATATCACAAAAGATTTCCTGGATTACATCCATCAAATGGAGCAACTCAATATTGAATTGGCCAGCGAATTTATACTATTCATCTCCACCTTGATGCGTATCAAGGCCAAGATGTTGCTGCCGCGGAAAGAACTGGATGAAGAAGGAAATGAAATTGATCCCCGGTTAGAATTGGTAGATAAGATCCTGGAATATAAGCGCTATAAGCAAGCGGCGGCTGAACTGGCCGAGAAAGAAGCGGAACGCATGCTCCAGATCAAGAGGGGGAATATCTCCAAGGAACTGGCCACCATCGGGGAGGTAACCAGCGAAGGTACCGAAATTCAAACGCTGACGCTCTTTAAACTCACGCAGACTTTTGAGAAAGTGATGCAAAAAGTGAAAGAGCGGAACGATAAACCGCAACACGTCGTTTACAAGTACGATTATACGATGGAAGGCTCCCGGCAATATATGTTGGAAGTTGCAGCTACAGAGAGAACCATGTCTTTCGAGAAGGTTTTCGATCATTGTAAAGACCGCATCCATGCTATATTCTTATTCCTTAGCATGTTAGAATTGGTGCAAGCCAAGTTCCTCAATATCATGGTGGGAGATGGCCGGAATAATTTTATAATAGAATACGTGGATGAAGCGGATCGCCCAGATACAGAACCCGTAGTTTTTGAAGAATAGTGTTTTAGGATTGCTAAAATTTTGATTATGAGTGATAAAAGGAATCAAATTGAAATCGTGAAGTTGCCGGATTACGGCCAGCAAGAACCTACTTTTATCGTCAACTCCTTATGCGGGATGGGGCAAAATTTTTTCGATCATAATAAAAGTCCGCACCGACATGATTTTTACGCGATCTACTGGATAAAAAAGGGCCGCTTAACACATATTATCGATACACAAGTCCATGAAGTCAACGAAAACACCTTGTTCTTCGTAGCACCCGGACAAGTACACCAGTTGGACTTTAGCGAGAAAGTAGAAGGTTACATGATCGCATTCCATGAAGGGTTTATGTGCTTGACCCCGAAAACAGAAACACAGATCGAGTCCGGCCTGTTTTTCAATGCAAATTTCAGTTCAATTATACAGGTAGATGCCGAACAGTCCAAGCCACTGGAATGGATCGTGCAACAGATGTTCGAAGAACTGAATGACAAGCGTTCGGCATACGAGGAGGCTTTCCATGGCTTATTGCATTATTTCCTGCTGTTATCTGCCCGCTTAAGGGAAGCGTCGAAACCCTTGACCCCCGAGCAGCATGTAAAGCATAACAGCGGTGTATTTATGCAATTCCGTGCCTTGATTGAAAAACATTATATCGACAAGAAAAACGTATCGGATTACGCAGAACTCCTGCATGTAAAACCGGTATTGCTCAACGAGATCAGTAAGCAACTCTCCGGGATCACTGCCGGGGAGCATATCCGCAACCGGGTCATTCTCGAAGCACAAAGGTTACTTTTCAATACAGATATGACTGCCAAGGAAATCGCTTACAGCCTTGGATTTGAAGATCCGCATTATTTTAGCAGGTTTTTTAAAAAATATACGAACCAAACCCCGCTCGAATTCAAGGAGATGTCTGCTAAAATGGATAAGATACCTGATTGATAATCAATTAGTAATAGTACACTAACCCCCCGCATTCTCCTGTTGACAAATTTTTGTACACTATTTTCGGTAATTTGTCCATTTAAAATAGATGTTGTAACGCTTAATTTTGTGTTATCAAAACAAAAAGGAGCATTCCAAATGAGAAAGCAAATTTCCAAAATATATCAAGGTGGCCAACCGCATTTCGTGGGAGATGGTTTCAGGGTAACGAACCTGTTTCCGAATGGCAACAAGCTTGGCAAGGAAATGAGTCCTTTCTATTTAATGGATTATGCCGCCCCGGCATATTTTCCTCCAAGTGATAAACCGAGGGGCGTTGGTGCCCATCCGCACAAGGGCTTCGAAACCGTAACCATCGTTTATCAAGGTGCACTTGAACACCGCGATTCAGCAGGCAACAGCGGGAAGCTATACCCCGGTGACGTGCAATGGATGACCGCTGGTGCGGGGATATTGCATGAAGAAAAACATGAAACGGAATTTAGCAAGAAGGGTGGAAAAATAGAGATGATGCAATTGTGGGTGAACCTGCCTAAGAAGGACAAATCCACTCCGCCGGCCTATCAAGAATTATCAAAAGATAATATCCCGGTGATCCGGTTGGACGAACAAGGCAGCTATTTACGTGTTATAGCTGGAGAGCATGCCGGTATTAAAGGCGCTGCATCAACTTTTACCCCGGTCTATATTTATGATGTGAAGTTGGAACCGGGTACAGCGCTCGATCTTCAATTACCTGCGAGTTTTAATACCGGTATCGTTGCCTTGGAAGGCGTGATGGAAATAAATTCCAATCAAACGATAAAAGCAGTTGAATTGGCGCTTTTCGAGCATGAAGGAGAGGAAATCAAGGTGGAGGCTAAGGAATCTTCCAGGTTATTAGTGTTGAGCGGGGAACCTATCAATGAACCCATCTTCGCTTACGGTCCATTCCTGATGAATTCCTCTGAAGATATTGTTCAGGCTTTGCAGGAGTTTGAATCCGGCAAAATGGGCGTATTATAAAAATTACAATTACACTTTAACGATAGAATTATTTCAACAAAAAATTAAAATTTAAAAAAATGGCAACTTGGAAAATTGATGCTGCACACAGCGAAATTCAATTCAAAATCAGGCACCTTATGATTACCAATGTCACCGGTTCTTTTACCGCGTTTGATGCTACGTTGGAATCTGAAAAAGACGATTTTACAGATGCTAAAATTAACTTCAGCACAGAAGTAGCCAGCATCACCACAAATAATGAACAAAGGGACGGGCACTTGAAGTCAGCCGATTTCTTCGATGTGGAGAAATATCCTCAAATCAAGTTTACATCAACAAAAATTGAAAAAGTTGATGATGAAGAATATAAATTAACAGGAGACCTAACCATCCGTGATGTTACTAAACCGATCGAATTGGAAGTTGAATTCGGCGGGGTTACCGTAGATCCCTACGGCCAAACGAAATCCGGCTTCGAACTGAAAGGTAAGTTGAGCCGCAAAGAGTTCGGTTTAACATGGAATGCAACGACCGAAACCGGTGGGGTAGTGTTGAGCGACGATGTGAAATTATTATTAAATGTTCAAATGATTAAACAAGCCTAAGTAGTAAGATGAATATCCTGGATAAAATGAATTGGCGCTATGCGACCAAGAAATTTGATGCGGAGAGAAAAATAGATGCGGACCAGTTAAATAAGATATTAGAAGCCACCAATTTATCGGCTTCGTCTTATGGGCTGCAACCCTATAAAGTGCTGGTTATCCAGGACCCCGCGGTGAGAGAAAAACTGAGAGCGGTTTCTTGGAATCAATCTCAAATTACAGATGCCTCGCACCTGGTCGTATTTGCAAGGTACAAGGATGTGGCAGAAGGGCATGTAGATGAATATATGCAACAGATAGCAAGGACCCGTGGCATTGGAATGGAATCGATCGCAGGTTTTTCAGCAGCGTTGAAAGGAAAAGTACAGCAGTTGAACTCGGAGAATACAGTAGAAGAATGGACGGCGAGACAGGCATACCTGGCACTGGGAACGATGTTGACAGCTTGTGCAGTGGAAGGAATTGACGCCTGCCCGATGGAAGGATTTGATCCTGCGCAATACGATGAAATTTTGGGCCTTAAAGAAAAGAATTTGCGTACAGCAGTGATTGCAGCCGTAGGATATAGAGCGGCAGATGATGCTTTACAGCATGCGAAGAAAGTACGTAAACCGATGAAAGAGTTTGTTGAAATAGTGTAGTAGATAGGTAATTTTAAGGTGTAAGCCGGGGCTACGAGGTATGCCCCGGCTTTTTTATTGTTGGAAAAATGGTGTAACTTCATTAGCTCCAGTCTTAAATGTTACATTGTTATTCATCATAAAAAATTAAATCATGAAAAGATCTGCTTCTGCTTTTTGGCAAGGTACAGGCAAAGAAGGTAATGGAACTGTAAGTACGGAAACCGGTGTATTAAAAAATACCCCTTATTCATTTTCTAGCCGTTTTGAAGACGGGGCAGGTACTAACCCGGAAGAGCTGGTGGCTGCTGCACATGCAGGTTGTTTCACCATGAAATTGAGTTTCGTTATTTCCGCGGCAGGCTTTACTCCTACTAGCCTTGATACGAAGGCCACCATTACTTTTGAAAATGGCTCCATTACCAATAGTCACCTTGAAGTAAAGGCCGTAGTGCCGGGTTTGGATGCAGAGAAATTTGCAGCGTTTGCAAAAGATGCCGAAGAAAATTGTCCCATCTCAAAATTATTAAATACAAACATTACGATGGATGCATCATTGTCATAAATCGAATCTAAAACCATTATTATAAAACGTTATCATAATATTGGGGTAGGGGAACACCTTACCCTAATATTTCCCGACCCGATAAAGTATTCCTAGGAAATTGATATAACAATTATGAATGTTTATTGGACGGTTACATGTGCGGGAAGTTAGACAAGGCATACCTTGCCTCTACGTAGATTATCGATGATGCCAGTACCCAAATACCCCCAGTCAAAAAAATCCGCGCAATCCATGAGCATCCATGAACATTCTGTCCAATCTTTTCGAAATTTCTTCCATTGCCAAATCCTGTTCCAATGCCGAACTTTGTATTGTAAATAAAAAGGAGATACAATATGAAAAAGTTAGTTCACAAAGCAGGTTCCAGGGGTTTTGCAAATCATGGATGGTTGGAAAGTGCACATACTTTCAGCTTTGCAAATTATTATAATCCTGAAAGAATCCACTTCGGTGCATTGCGCGTATTAAACGACGATACGGTACAAGCCGGGATGGGATTTGGAGCGCACCCGCACGATAATATGGAAATCGTTTCTATTCCGTTAGAAGGCGCTTTGGAACATAAAGACAATACGGGTAGACATAAAATCATCAACAGCAACGATGTGCAGATCATGAGCGCCGGTACCGGGATCGTCCATTCTGAATATAATGCTTCGAAAACGGCTCCTGTTAAGTTCTTGCAGATCTGGGTGTTCCCCAAATCAAAAGGTATCCAACCGCGCTACGATCAAAAAACATTTGATCCGGCAGATAGGCGCAACAAATTGCAAACCGTTGTGTCGCCTGATGAAAGTCCGGAAACTTTGCAGATCCACCAGGATGCATGGTTCTCATTAGGAAACTTCGATGCAGGGCAATCTGTTAATTATAAATTAAATAAGAAGGGCAACGGGGTGTATTTATTCGTATTAAACGGTTCCGTTGAAGTGGAGGGGGAAAAGCTCGATACCCGTGATGCTATTGCAATTGAAGATGCAGATCAAGTTGATATTAAAGCAAATGAGGACAGTAATTACCTAGTGATGGAAGTGCCCATGCTGCTTAATTAGTGATGTGTCAATTAAATTAAAGACTCATTTTTAGTACATTTGTATAAATATCCAGGGAGAGTTGTGCAACATTATTTAGTCGCACAACTCTTTTGGCATTTTTGAAGTAGCTAAATTTAGCATAAAACCTTTATGAACTATGAATGATTTCTTATCTCAAACATTTATGGGAAATACGGTACAAGACTACGGGATAGCATTGATCACGATTGTCGTAGGATTTGTAATAATTGCTTTCCTTAGAAAAATTGTATTGGCAAATCTCAAGAAATGGACTTCCAAAACTGATAATAAAGTTGATGATTTCATATACGAACAGGTTGAAAAATCTCTCCTGCCGATTGCCTATTTTGGCGTAATTTATTTCGCGATTATGCCGCTAGTGCATAGTGAGCGGGCTATCAAGGTGATCCATGTGGCCTGGGTATTCTTTGCCAGCTTCTTCGTCATCCGGATGTTGACCGCAATTATCAAGTACTTGATCCTGCGTTACTTGGAAAAGGATGGCGACCAGGATAAAGAAAAGCAGATAAAAGGATTAATGGTTATCATTACCATCGTGATATGGATGCTGGGCTTGGTATTTATTATGAGTAACCTCGGTTTTGATGTTACTGCAATGATTACCGGTTTGGGTATTGGTGGTGTCGCGATCGCATTGGCAACGCAACATATCTTGGGCGACTTATTCAGTTATTTCGTAATCCTTTTTGACCGCCCCTTCGAGATAGGAGACTTTATCGTGTTAGAGGATAAGTCCGGCGTCGTTGAGTATATCGGCATCAAGACTACCCGCTTGCGTACCTTATCAGGTGAAGAGCTTATTTGTTCCAACACGGACCTGACCAATTCCAGGATTCATAACTTCAGGAGGATGGATCAAAGGAGGGTTGTGGCTACAATCACGGTAACATATGATACTACTACGGAACAATTGAAGATGATTCCCGGTCTTATCCAGGATATCATCACGAAAGTTGAGGGCGTAAGGTTTGATAGGGCGCATTTCTCTAATATGGGCGCATTCAGCTTGGATTTCGAGGTTGTATATTACGTATTAACAAGTGATTATGTGAAGTATATGGATGTTCAACAAGAAATATACTTGCAAATCTTCCAAGTCTTGCAAGATCATGGTATCAACTTCGCCTTCCCTGAGCAGGTGGTTAACCTCAGGCAGCTGCCGGTGCCAAAAGAACAATAAATTTATTAATATATTCTACCAAGGACCGCCTGAACCGGGCGGTCTTTTTTTGTATAAAAATTTGTAAATTTATAGCAAGAAGCATTTTTTCAATAGCATCTTAATTATGATTGATTTCCATCCGCGAAACTGATATACATTAACATCCTGATTTCACTTCGACGCCAGTAAAAAAGATACAATCGATTGGTTCTTGACTAAGTACTGCTATGCTCCGCGATGGACCCGTTCCTCACCGATTGTAAACATTTAAATCATACATCATGGAAATTCCAACACAGCAAAACATGGTATTCAGCCAATTGAATGCCTGGAAAGACACCGTTAACAAGGTTCGTGTTGACGTGAAAGATATGTCCAAACGTTTGGAAGGAATCTGTAAAAGCTATAACCAGAATGTCATGATACAGGTCGAGCGGTTTCAAAATCAGTTTATCCGGCAATTAGAGGTGGCAGATGAAATGTTTCACGATATAAAACAAACGGCTAAATCCCTCGATCATCAACTACCTGTGAGGGTTATACATGATGATAGACCTGTTGATGATTATAGCACGATGCAAGACAGGATGGCGACCTTTCAAAAGCTGTACCAGGAGTTAAAAAATGATTTTCAGTATTTCGAGACGCACAGATAATTCTTAATCCCGGCATTACGCCGGGATTTTTATTTTCCATGGGATGGTTCATGTCTGGTCATCGTCTTTGACTTTGCTTTGAATCTTATGTAGCACCTGGTCGAGATTTTCGGCGGAAGTTGACAATAATTCAACCAGGGTAGGATCCAGCTCCCTGTTGTTTTCCATGTCCTCTTTCATGCATTTTACGATACCGAGGATGGCTACCAATGGACTTCTTACTTCATGCGAATTACTCCATGCTATTTCCCTTAGTACCTTATTTTGCTGCCTTAACTGTTGGATGATCTGCTTCCTTTCCGTGATATCCTGCTGAGCGCCGATTATATACATCAGGCTGGTATCTTCATGGTAAACGAGGTAAGCCCTGTCAAGTACGTCTTTATAGCTGCCATCGGCACAACGGAACCGGTATTCAGCTTTCCAGCGTTGTTTTTTATTTTTAACATGCTCGGAAAAGGAAGACATCACCTGTTCTTTATCTTCCGGGTGAATGTTGGTTTCCCACCATTCGAAAGTATTTACGATATCTTTCTCCTTATCATACCCGAATATTGTATAAGGGCCGTGATTGCGCGCCACTTCCCTAGTATTTATGTTAAAGTAATAAATAGAATCCGGCGTCATCTTGGATAATAACTCGTAACGGGTACCAAATTCCGTCGCTGTTATGGTTGACTTGATTTCTGTATCAATGTCGATCGCCATCACGATCCTGCCGGGCTTCCCCCTGTAAGAAGTGCTGTGGGAGTAGACTTCCACGGAAAAAACAGTTCCATCTCTCTTTTTATGACGCCAAATGCCCCTATAGGGAATATCGAACTTGGTCTGATGAATATCTTCATAAAGCTTGGGAACGTCTTCCGTGGGGCGGATTACAGCAATGGTCATATCCAGGAACTCATCTTCCGAATAACCGTATTTCTGAATCGTGGCTTGGTTAACCGAAAGAAATTTTAAAGAACGGGTATCATATATCCACATCGGGACAGGGTGTTCGTCAAATAATTGCTTGTACTGCTTAGAATAGGATTGTTGATGTTTCGTATAACTATGAACGGATATAAACAATAAGATGCATGTCAATAAAAATATTGCTCCCAGTAATATTTCTCCTAATAGCAAAGGGGAGTATGATGGGAATAATTTTTGCACGGGTACATAGAATAATTGAAAACAAACAATTATAAATAAGGCGCAAACAATAAATAGCAATAAAATTTTAATTGCCGGATATTTCATAAAATAATTGATGTGTCAATTTTATGCTCATCACCACTCGATCGTTACTTTTTCAGTTACAGGGTAGCTCACGCAAGTGAGGATGAAGCCATTTGATAGTTCCTTATCGGTTAAGACTTCATTAACCGACATCCAAACCTCGCCCCGCGTACATTTTGCCATGCAAGAACCACAAACACCACCTTTGCAACTAAAAGGTAAGGAAATATCATGATCATGCGCGCCATCAAGGATGGTTTTATTACCCGGGATCTTTAAATGATGTTCAGTCCCCCGCGTTTGTAAAGTAACCGATTTGAGACTATCATCACTCGGAACGCCAATCTTCTGTATCAGGTAATCGGTATCTACGGTAAAGTTTTCCTTGTGAATCTGATCCTCCGTAAAACCAAGGAAACTGAGAGTAAAAATACACATCCTCATATAATCCAAGGGCCCGCAGATATAAAATTGCGCATTATGTGCCTGGTAATAAATCTGTTGCGGCGCTAATGTCGTAAGCAAACTATTGCTGATCCTCCGGTATGAAAAAGTGCTCATTTCATCCGGTTCACTGAAGATATATATAATCTTGAACCGGTCGGGATAGGTAGCTTGCAATGTATTCAACTGTTCGTAGAAGATTGTTCCCGAGGGGTGTTTATTGCTATACAGCAAGGTTACCTTGCTTTGACTTTCCTTGAATAGCACTTGCTTTAGCAGCGAAAATAAAGGGGTTATACCACTACCTGCTCCCAGGAGGATTATATCTCTTTGCAGATCGATGGCAGGATTTAAAATAAATCTACCGGAAGGTTGTAGGGAAGTGACGGTTTGCCCGAGTTTCCAGTTCTTCAAGATATACCTCGAAATTTCACCGTTTTCCTTCCGTTTGATCGTCACTGATAGGTAAGGATCAACACCCGGTGTTGAGCTTAAGGAATAAGAGCGGCGGTATTCCGTCCCGTGCAGGTTAACGAGGAACGTGAGGAATTGCCCGGCTTTATAGGGGATCTCTTGCCCATCTACTGATTCAAAAACGTAAGTATTCGCAGAAGGAGTTTCCTTGATCACTTCGCGGATACGGAGTTGTATATATAAATCGCTCATTACTTTTAAAATATACCTAAAAATAAAACCGCCTTTCATCAAGGCGGTTCTAAATAGAACTTTTATAAGTTAACAGCTTTATACTGTAGTTGTTGCGTTTACTGTGACCTTGTTTTTCAACATTTCACGCACAGCCTTGGCAATTCCCTGGGCATCGTAGCCGCATAAGCGGTGTAATTCTGCCGGTTTGCCATGCTCGATGAAATCATCTGGGACACCGAGCATCTTAACTTGCGCCATATAATTGTTTTGTGCCATGAATTCCAAGATCGCGCTGCCGAAGCCCCCTTGAATAGAACCGTCTTCCACGGTAATGATTTTCTTATATTTAGAAAAAACTTCATGTAGGAGATCAGCATCCAATGGTTTTACAAAACGCAGGTCGTAATGTGCGGGTTGCAAACCATCATTGACTAATTCCTTGCATGCTTCTACAACAAAATTTCCAGGGTGACCGATTGATAAGATGGCAAGTTCCCTGCCGTCCTGAATTTTGCGCCCTTTACCCACTTCGATGGCTTTGAACGGGGTTTTCCATTCCGGCATAACGCCTTCGCCCCTTGGGTAACGGATTACGAAAGGATGTGCATTGCCGGGAAGTTGCGCGGTGTACATCAAGTTGCGCAGCTCTTCTTCATTCATCGGTGAGCTGATGATCATGTTAGGAATGCAACGCATATACGGGATGTCGTAAGCGCCGTGATGGGTAGCGCCATCTTCACCAACAAGGCCGGCCCTGTCCAAGCAAAAAACAACCGGTAAGTCCTGGATGGCTACGTCATGCAGCGCCTGGTCATAAGCCCTTTGCATGAAAGATGAATATACGTTACAGTATACTTTCATGCCCTGGGTGGCGAGACCCGCGGAAAGCGTTACGGCATGTTGTTCGCAAATGCCAACATCGATGGCTCTTTGCGGCATTTTTTCCATCATAAATTTGAGGGAAGAGCCGGAGGGCATCGCGGGGGTAATCCCCATAATTTTATCGTTTTGTTCGGCCAGCTCGATGATCGTATGACCGAAAACATCTTGATATTTCGGGGGATTAGGTTTTTCGAAGGGTTTCTTGATGATTTCACCCGTTATTTTATCGAAGAGACCCGGCGCATGCCATTTGGTTTGATCTTTTTCAGCCAATGCATACCCTTTTCCCTTGGTGGTAACGATATGTAACAATTTTGGCCCGGGAATATCTTTCAAATCTTGCAAAGTATCCACGAGTTTGGCGATGTTATGCCCGTCAATCGGCCCAAAATATCTCAGTTGGAGGGATTCGAAGAGGTTGCTCGACTTGGAGACCATTCCTTTTAGCCCTGCTTCCAGCTTGGAAGCCATATCACGGGTAAACCGTTTGCCGACAGGCAATTTTCCCAACATATTCCAAACATCATCCCGTAATTTATTATAGGTGGGAGAGGTTGTAATATCGGTTAAATATTCTTTTAAAGCACCGACATTCGGGTCAATGCTCATACAGTTATCATTAAGTATGATCAGCACATTCGCATTGGCGACACCGGCATGGTTTAATGCCTCGAAAGCCATCCCGGCTGTCATGGCGCCATCCCCTATTACGGCGATATGTTGGCGGTCGTGTTCTCCTTTGTTGGCGGAAGCGATAGCCATTCCCAATGCGGCAGATATAGAAGTGCTGGAGTGGCCGACACCGAAAGTATCATATTCACTCTCGGATCTTTTAGGAAAGCCGCTGATGCCGTTATATTTCCTGTTGGTATGGAATACAGATCTGCGACCGGTCAGGATTTTATGGCCATAGGCTTGGTGGCCTACGTCCCAAACCAGTTGGTCGTAAGGTGTATTAAACACATAATGAAGTGCCACTGTAAGCTCAACAACGCCCAGGCTAGCTGCGAAGTGGCCACCATGCACGCTCACGACATCAATTATGAAATGCCGTAATTCTTCGCATACCTGGTGCAATTGCTCCTTGGTCAGCTTCCTAAGATCAGATGGGTACTCGATTTGGCTTAACAATTGACCTGCTGTAATCTCCATATTATCCGAGGGTTTATAATAGGGTCAAAAATACGTGTTTTTTTCAGATGGGCGTACGTTTTGCCGTAATATCTGGCAAAATACTTAGCCTGGAAAAAATGGCGTTTGGGGTGAATTTCCATTTATAGGGATTTAAACACCATTGATAAAATATAGATTCTTACGCTTTTTTCCAAATACTATTTTTGGTTAGATAGGGCGAAATACCTATTTTTTGCATGCAAAGGATGATAAATAAACTTTCTAAATATTGGTGGTGCCAACTGGTGGGTTGGGGTGGATATGCATTTCTTTTGTTATTCGTAGCGTTCAGTCAATCAGAGCGCGTGCAATGGAAAGAGATTGTTTATACCTTCTTCGTAATGATTTTCGGCATTCTTTGTACGCATTATCTTCGCAAGGTGATTGTCCGTTTGAAAATGCTGGAAATGTCCTTCGAAAAAGCCTTGATTTATTTCTTTTTCGGGATCATAATCTGCACTTTTTTCATGGTTTTGTTGCTTTCCCTGGTTGCGATGTTCTTATTCGATAACGGGGTATTTAATATGAGCCTATTCAACCGGCGTTTTACGGTTAGCTACCCGCAGCAGGTGGTATTCATATTCCTCTGGGTGTTGATCTATTTTACCTGGCACTACGTGGAAAAGCACCGGAATGCCCAGTTTGATAAATTGAGGTTGGAAACAACGGTGCGCGAGTTGGAATTGAAAACGATCAAGGCGCAGATGAACCCGCATTTTATCTTTAATGCCTTGAACAGTATCCGGGCCCTGGTTGATGAGAACCCGCAAAGGGCGAGGTCGGCCATTACCGAGTTGTCGAATATTTTAAGAAGTTCGATGGCTTCCGATAAAGCTGAAATCGTGAGCCTTGAGAATGAATTAAGTATCGTGAAAGATTACCTGGCCTTGGAAACCATCCGCTTTGAAGAGCGCCTGGTTGTAAAATATGATATCGATGAAAATACATTAGAATTACCCATTCCGCCCATGATGTTACAAACCTTGGTCGAAAATGCCATTAAACATGGTATTTCAAAGGAAATCAGCGGGGGGATAATACGGATCGGTTCGCAT
Organism: Chitinophaga caeni; assembly: GCF_002557795.1. NCBI lineage: Bacteria > Pseudomonadati > Bacteroidota > Chitinophagia > Chitinophagales > Chitinophagaceae > Chitinophaga > Chitinophaga caeni. Next base: position 1,647,194 of record NZ_CP023777.1, read on the forward strand.
ATCAACGAGCAACAACAGCACGAGATTACCATTCAGAACACGGGGCAAATTATAGAAAATGCTAAAAGCAGCGGTAACGGGTTCGGCATAATGAGCACACACCAGCGGCTAGGCTTATTATTCGGTAACCGCGCTTCATTCGAGATCAGGAATGTAGGTGAGCACATGGTAGAAGCAAAGGTGTTGATGCCGCTATATTAATGTATATGTCAATGTGGAGCAATATTTGATATATTTTGAAAGCAAAGATGTGTTAATTCACTAGAAAACTATTAATTTGTATCGTTAGGAATAGATGAATGAATAGCTCTTCTGCCAACCGTACCAAATTCATTCATCCGCCAAAAACTAGGAGTACTTTATGAAGAAAGCATTGATAATTGATGATGAAAGACTGGCACGCAGCGAATTGAAAAAATTGCTAGCGGACCATCCTGAGATCGTGGTGATTGGGGAAGCCATAAATGCGAAGGATGGCTTGGAGAAGATCGAATCTTTACATCCGGACTTATTATTCCTGGATATCCAGATGCCGGATAAAACCGGCTTCGATCTGTTAGCGGAGCTGGAAAGAGCCCCGCAGGTAATCTTCACTACTGCTTATGATGAATACGCGCTGAAGGCTTTCGAATACAATGCCTTGGACTACCTGTTGAAACCAATCGAGCCCAAGCGTTTGGCAGATGCCATCCAGAAGCTCCACCAGGTGGAAGAGAAAGAAACGGTCAGCACCACGAATGGCATGCGTTCTATCTTATCCGAAAGCGACCAGGTGTTTGTAAAAGATGGCGACCGCTGTTGGTTTGTAAAATTGCAGGAAATAAGGTTATTTGAAAGCGTTGGCAACTATGCCAGGGTGTATTTTGAAAACAATAAACCCTTGATATTAAAATCTCTAAATGCCTTGGAAGAACGCCTCGATGAAAAGGTGTTTTTTAGGGCAAATAGGAAGCATATCGTGAACTTAAGGATGATCGAAAAAATTGATACCTATTTCAACGGCGGCTTATTACTGGAGATGAAGGGCGGCGAGAAAATCGAGGTAAGCCGCCGGCAAGCCGTTAAATTTAAAGAAATGATGAGCCTATAAGCATTACTTCAAAGCAAGTATCTTAAATTATATCATGAATCACCGGGCTTTTTACCGGTGATTTTTTTTATAAAAATTTGATAAAATTTTCTTGATAAAGGCATTAGAATCAGGAAAAAATAATATATTTAACAAAGTAGAACGATAAAGGAAAAAATATTAGTAATGCGATTATAATTTAACCCGGTATCCCTTATACAGAGCATTATGAGAATGCAAGAGTATATAGCATACATAATTCATGAAAATAACATGCCGCCCAATTATCTATAAAAAAACTGGGGCCATCCTAAAAAAGACGGCCCGGATGGTTGATTTTTGCTTATGAAAAAAAGGCAGTTTAGCGTGTAGAAATACACACCAATGTAGTTTATATAGTTATCCAAAATAAAAACGTTGGGAAATTGCCCTTTTTTGGGCGGTCGTATGCGGAAACATACAGAGATGAATTGCAAAATTTTGCATCATTTCCTTAATGGTTTGGTTTTGTCTATTAATTGGGAAGAGTATAGAAGGAGCCGCTCGGGGCCATATACCGCTATAATCAATCCCGTAATAAATATAAAAAGCAAGGTGTCGTTCTCTGCTCATTCCAAGGTTTTCTAGCGCACGGAACACATTGTCTTTCGGTTGGCCCTGTTTGTTTAACAGGATTTTGCTCTCAACAGTGCAAATGTATATATTTTAATTGAAATTTTTTTTGTTTGCTGGATTGTTTGCTGGATCGTTTGCTGGATAAGGCTCGCGAGCCTTATCTTCAGGGGCCTTATCTTCAAATGCCTTATACGGCAGATCACAATTTTACCGGTATGCTATGCACGGCATCGGCAATTTCCTTGATCAAGGAGGGATCCTTTTCAATGGCATTCCCCACAACGATTATATCGGCACCGGCTTTACAGTTGAGATAAGCTTTTTCAGCATCCCTAATGCCGCCGCCAACTATAATAGGTGCTTCTACGTGGCTGGCAACGCGATGGATCATACTCTCGGGGATGGGTTTCCTGGCACCGCTGCCGGCATCCATATAAATCACTTTCATGCCCAGCATTTCTCCGGCCATGGCAGTGCAAAGAGCGATATCGTCTTTATCTGAAGGAATCGGGTAAGTATTACTAATATAAGAAACGGTAGTGGGAGCGCCACCATCAATGACCATATAGCCTGTAGATATGACTTCCAGCCCGCTCATCTTCACGGCAGCAGCAGAAACAACATGCTGGCCGATCAGTAATTCTGGGTTACGACCGGAAATCACGGAGAGGTAAAACAAGGCATCGGCATATTTTGATACTTGGGACGGGCTACCTGGAAACAATATTACGGGAATATCACAAGTAGCTTTGATCTGCTGAACGCATTCGTCCAGGTGATTGGTTATTACCAAACTCCCTCCCAAGAAAATATAATCTACCTTTGCAGCAGTACATTTTGCAGTTAAATCGGCAATGCCGGTAGGGGTTACCTTATCCGGATCAATTAAAACTGCAAACGACTTCAGACCTTTAGCCTTTCTCTCGATAAAGGAACTATATAGTTTATTGTTCATCAAATTAGCATTGTTCCGGTTGTCGCAAATGTATAAATTTTTTTCTAATAAGCTATTGAATGGCTTCTAAAGCTTAAAACCATTCATGCTGATATTTAGTTCATTTACAACCCCGGGTTTCATTTGGACTATGGTTTATATTATGCACATACTGTGGATAATAAATTATGATATCTAGCTTTTTAAAAAGTTAAATTAGCTAAGCTACAATAATAATAAATTTCGATTTGCTAATCCTCAAAAATATAGGGCATGAAAAACCAAGTTAATACTAGCAAGGGTCTCAGTTTCTCCCGCCACTTTACCAAAGAGGGCGTCAATCCGTATGATCAATTTCAATACCAATTACGATCATCGGTCATAAGAAACCCGGGGGGAGATGTTGTTTTTGAGATGAATAACGTGGAAGTTCCGGCGGCTTGGTCTCAAATTGCCACGGATATTTTGGCACAAAAATATTTTAGGAAAGCGGGGGTACCGCAACCCGACGGTTCCCTCGGCAGGGAAACTTCCGTTAAACAGGTGGTGCACCGAATGGCCAACTGTTGGAAAGTATGGGGTGAAAAATACAATTATTTCGCCTCGAAAAATGATGCGCAAATTTTTTACGAAGAGTTGGTGTATTGCATGCTCAACCAAGCTTGCGTCCCAAATTCACCGCAATGGTTCAATACCGGTTTGCACGAAAGTTACGGCATCAAGGGCAAAGCCCAGGGCCATTATTTCGTCAATCCGAAGACGGAAAAGATCGAAAAATCTACTTCTGCTTACGAAAGGCCGCAACCGCACGCCTGCTTTATTCTCAGCGTAGATGATGACCTGGTGAACGAAGGGGGAATCATGGATCTTTGGGTTAGGGAGGCCCGGATTTTTAAATATGGCTCCGGTGTCGGAACCAATTACTCCACGATCCGCGGGGAAGGTGAAAAGTTAAGTGGCGGAGGTACTTCCAGCGGCTTAATGAGCTTCCTCAAGATCGGTGACAGGGCCGCCGGCGCTATTAAATCCGGTGGAACTACCCGCCGCGCTGCCAAAATGGTCTGCCTTGATCTCGATCACCCGGAAATCTTATCATTTATCAATTGGAAGGTAGAAGAAGAAAAAAAGGTAGCCGCATTGATAAATGCCGGTTATTCTTCTGATTATGAAGGGGAAGCCTATAGGACCGTAAGTGGCCAAAACTCTAATAACTCCGTTCGCATACCTAACAGTTTCTTCAGGGTTTTAGAACAAGATGGGGATTGGGATTTGATAGCCCGCTCTACCGGCAAACCGATGAAAAGTGTAAAAGCCCGTGATGTGTGGAATCAAATTGCTTATGCCGCATGGCGTTGCGCCGATCCGGGTACGCAGTTTGATACCACTATCAATGAATGGCATACTTGCCCGGCAGGCGGCAGAATCAATGCTTCCAATCCTTGTTCGGAATACATGTTCCTCGATAATACTGCCTGTAACTTGGCTTCAGTAAACTTGAGAAAGTTTTATAAAGAAGCTAACAATACATTCGATGTACCGGGTTTTGAATACACGGTGCGCCTCTGGACGGTAGTGTTGGAGATATCCGTATTAATGGCACAATTCCCGTCGAAGGAAGTCGCTGAATTAAGTTATCAATACAGGACACTCGGCTTGGGTTACGCTAATCTCGGTTCCATGCTCATGGTTAGCGGGATTGCCTACGACAGTGAAGAAGCCCGTGGCATCGCCGGGGCTATCACCGCCATCATGACCGGGACTGCTTATAAAACATCCTCCGAAATGGCCCAGCACCTGGGCGCTTTCCCCAAGTATGATGAAAATAAAGCGGATATGTTGCGTGTCATGCGTAACCATAGGGCAGCTGCGTACGATGCTGTCGAAGCATATGAAGGTCTTGAAATCAAACCCGCGGGTATAAACGCCAAGTATTGCCCGGATTATTTATTGAAGGCGGCCACAAAAGCTTGGGATGATGCCGTAAAATACGGGGAACAATATGGTTATAGGAATGCACAGGCTACGGTGATAGCGCCTACGGGAACTATCGGGCTGGTGATGGATTGCGATACCACCGGGGTTGAACCCGATTTCGCACTCGTGAAATTTAAGAAGCTCTCCGGGGGTGGATATTTCAAGATCATTAACCAATCGATCCCGACTGCTTTACAAAACTTAGGTTATAAACCTACCGAGATTAAAGCTATTGTTGATTATGCAAAAGGCAGTGGTAGCTTTGCCGGGGCGCCTTATGTGAATACGCAATCTCTCAGCGAAAAAGGCTTTATTGCCGAAGAAATTGCCAAGTTAGACAAAGCCGTTGCCTCTTCATTTGATATTTCTTTTGTTTTTAATGTTTATACTTTAGGTGAAGAATGTTTGCAAAGATTAGGTTACACACCTGGGCAATATTATAACCTGGAATTCAGTCTCTTGCATGAATTAGGCTTCACCGATGAAGAAATCGAAGCTGCCAACGATTACATTTGTGGAACGATGATGCTGGAAGGTGCGCCTTATTTGAAGGAAGAGGATCTCCCGATTTTCGATTGTGCTAATAAATGCGGTAAAAAAGGGCAACGCTATATCCATGCACACGGGCATATCCGTATGATGGGAGCTGCCCAGCCTTTCATTTCCGGGGCCATCTCCAAAACAATCAACCTACCAAACGAAGCAAGCGTAGAAGAAATAGCCGACGCTTACATGTTGAGTTGGCAGTTGGGCCTCAAGGCCTGCGCATTGTACCGCGATGGATCTAAATTGAGCCAGCCGCTGAGTAATAAGAGCGATAAAAAGAAAAAATCTACCGGCGAAACAGTTACGGCTGAAATTACCAGCCCCACATCAGCAATTATTGACCTGAACCAATTAACTATAGAGGAGTTGCTGGACGAGGTTAATAACAGGATGATGGCAAGCCAGGATACGACCCTGAAACGGGCACTTTCCAGGATCGTGGAAAGGAAGACCCTGCCTGCCAAGAGAACGGGCTTTACGCAGAAAGCACAGGTTGGCGGGCAAACGATCTTCCTTAGAACCGGCGATTATAGTGACGGCACATTAGGAGAAATCTTTATCGACCTGGCGAAAGAAGGTTCTACCTTGCGCAGCTTGATGAACTGTTTCGCGATAGCGGTATCAGTTGGATTACAGTATGGCGTGCCGCTGGAAGAATTTGTTGATAAGTTTGTATTCACGAGGTTTGAACCTGCCGGTATGGTCGATCATCCCAATATTAAATCGGCCACCTCGCTGATAGACTATATTTTCAGGGTTTTGGGCTACGAATACCTCGGACGTACCGATTTGGTACATGTGCTTGATGAGCCGGGTAATACCGGGGAAGGAGAAGAAGAGGAAGCTCCCGCATTAAAACCAAGTTTATCTAACGTTCGCGTAAAAGCGCAAGCCCAGCCCCAGCCGGCATCGATGAAGTCGACGAATCCCAAAATGGTGGGCGCGGCGGAAGGAGACAGTACCCAAGAGTTTATGCGTAGCATGCAAAGTGATGCCCCTGCATGTAATACCTGTGGTCATATCACTGTTCGGAGCGGTACCTGTTATAAGTGTTTGAACTGCGGAAACAGCATGGGATGTAGTTGAGAAAAATAGCGAAATCGCCAAGTTTAGAAATAGAAGCCCCGTCTTTATTAATTATGTATCATTCTATATGAGTGAAATAAATATAAGACGGGGCTATTTTATGTGGATAATTGACTATATGTTATAACAAGAAAAGGCTGCTAAACAAGGCTACTGCTTGCTTTGAGCTACTTGTATACTTTGTTAATAATTTGTTATTCTCAGCCTGAAAATTTCAAATAAAGTTAACATGGGTGTACCTTTGTATTCAAATAGGGTTTTCATAGGATAGTAACAAATTGGGGGCACTTTTCTAGGTGCCCTTTTTATTTCCCCCAAGTTTCCGCCTACCACTCCCTTTATTAATTCTAATACTATTTAAACACTTTTCATTGATGTAGCCATTACCCGGCTTCATTCTAATATTTATTGACTCAAAAGGTGAAAAATTGAACTGAAATTGCGCTCCATGGCAAAATTTTCAAGCCAGTTTTTTAAAATATATAACAGTTGATCCTCATAAAGGATAAAACTTACATTTTTGGCCTGTACTGCCGGGAACCGATTATCACATTGTTTTTAGAATAAATTAAATTTTACCTAGCCAATTTTTCGATCTTTAAAATAATCAGCTTCTTTTATGATTAATAAAAATATTATATGATATATATTCTGTATTAATTTATTTTATTATATTTGTTCCAGTATTAATTTTTTATATGGTTACTGTCCTATGAAAAACCGAAATATCCTACGCCGCGTGAATCTTCATGCACTGTAAATGACTCTCGAAAGCAATGGTTCATCCATTGCTTTTGTTTTTAAATTACGTATCCCCGGAAGTAATATTATTTTAACATTTATTGGCTTTATTTTGCAAGTTGAGTTCTTGGGCATAGGCGGGGCAATGAAATAAGCATTGTAGAATGTTAATCGCCCGTGCAGGTAAGTATAGATTGTAACAAGGGGCTACCTAAGATTACCGGGCTAGCAAGTCTTTATAGTAAAAAGCGGTATCCCAATTTGTAGCGTTGTCGCGCGTGGCATCATAGCAATTTGATTGATCTTTGGCCGTTGGAACGTAAAATCGTTCTACTACTTTACCTGGTTTAAATAGGATGGGTTGTTTAAAAATGGGGCCATCGTAAACGAAGGTATGGAACTCTCCATTTTCCCCGCAGGGGTCAACGCCACCGGGTAGATCGGCCAACCAATTCTCATCTATCTCCCTACCGGCAAAAGAAGCATCCAGGTATTTTGCGTTCACGCAAACCGCTACCGCCTTGAATCCCGCCTTTATAAAATCGAGCATTAAATGTTGACTTTCCTGTTTCCAAAGTGGGAAAATCCCTTCTATCCCAACTTTAGATAATTGTGTTTCCCTGTATAGGCGCAAATCTTCTAAGAAGATGTCCCCGAAGATGGCAGATTCGATCCCGGCTTCTTTGAACCTGGTCAAATGATGTTCCATCAGGCTGTTATATGCCTCCATGGAAGCGGAAGCGCCCAGGAAAGCCTTTACCAGCGGAATGCCGGTGCTGGCAGCTTGTTGATCGAGCAACTGTTCCCTTACGCCGTGCATTGAAACTCTCTGGTAATCAGAAGATAAGGTGGTCAACAGGGAACAAATCTCCCATTCCCCGGAATTTTGGCATTTCCATAGGGCCATGCTGGCATCTTTCCCCCCGCTCCAATTTAGATATGCTTTCTTCATGAATATGTTATAAAAATTATCCGCTACGAAAATGTTCACAATTTTAATGATTAAATCCAATAAAAATGATGAGTGGTAAGGGCTGAAGTAAATATTATTAAATTATTTTATTAGTTATTTAATGTTAAAAAAAGTGAAAAATTGAATAAAACCTGGTGTTAAAGCCAAATTAGCAAGATGCAATCAATTAATTTTTGTATTTTTAGGCACTTAATTTAAATCTTTACCCGTATGAAAAAGCTGTTGTGTATACTGTTGCTTATGACAGTAACGGTTGCTTCAGCACTTGCTTCGGATGGAAAGAAGGTCGCCAACAATGGAAATAAGGATAAAGATAAAGGCGGCAAAAATGGTGAGAAGGAAAAATCCGAAAAAGTAAGTACTAAAGTTACTGCTAAAACCAGCAAGGTCGAAGAATTTATATGGAGTTTGCCACGTGAGGCTGATAAGGTAGATGATAATGAGCTGGACAAAGCCATGATCGACTTATATAAATGGTATTTGCAAAATGAAACCAAAGTCAATAATAACGTTCAACAACGGGATATTGATGATGGGGAAGATGTGGCTATACCTTTCAAAGTAGATCCAAGGGTTCTTCAACAATATATGCAGTTTATTAAGAAAAATTTTCCGGGTCTCAATACCGAGGATCTAAATAAGCGTACGTCGGCTTTCCGCAAATCTTTAGAACCAGTTTCTTACCGCGACGATATTCTTTTTAATAATAACCAAATTACAAAATAGCCTAAGCCAAGTTCAACGCGGGATGGATTGTCGTGATGGTTCTAGAATTTTCCTATAATAAGCAAGAGGTCATTAATGCCTTAAGGTATCATTTCTGGCAACGGGGAGAAATAAAAGTATTTAGGTACACGGGGTTAATCCTTGCCGTATTTTCAGCGGTGGGCTTTATCTTGGGTTTCGTAAATGTTCAAGCATTAACGGCTGTAATGGCCGTAGTTACCTTGATGTATGCTTGCTTTTTCTTCTTGCTACCGATATCCACCTATAACCGTGCTTCTACTTTCAAGGAAAATATCAGGTTACGTTGGAATGAACAGGGAATATTGATCAACACCTTTTCCGGGGAGCGGCTATTGCCTTGGAAGCAATTTAAACAGGTGGTTGAAACTCGCACTTTTTTCTATTTATACAAGGATTCTAAATCGTTTTTCCTGGTGCCCACGAATGCTTTCTCTTCCGAGGCTGAAAGGCAGGCATTCAGCTTGTTATTGCAGCAGTTGTACAAAAATTACAGGTTGGCTTAATAAAAATAAATCGTTATAACCTCTTCTGCATCGTGAAATGCGGTATGCCTACCTCGGTAAATTCATCTCCTATTATTTCGTAGCCATTCTTCCCGTAAAAGGGAACTGCCACTTTCCTGGCATGCATCATCAATATTTTGAAACCGCCATCCCTGGCCTGGCGTTCTGCAAATGCCAGCACCTGCGCACCTACCTGCTGCCCTTGAAAGCCGGGTGAAACGGCCATCTGTCTTAATTGGACGGTGGTATCATTAACGGGAGTTAATATGCAGCAACCTACTACTTTACCGCCTATTAGTGCTGCCAATAATATATCGTTGATTTCCTGCTGTAAGTATGCTTCTGTAAAACTTAAACCCAAAGGTTTCCTGAGTACCTCATCCCGGAGTTGTACCATTTCGTGGTACGCACAGCTGCCGTATGTAAGTATTTCGCATGTTATCATATACACTAAGGATTTTCATGAAAATAATCAACGATCAACCCTGCAACAGAAACTACCGTTAGCATTTTATCCTTAATTTTTAAAGCGCCCGGGTGCGTGTCTGTACACATGATATGCTTAATTATGCCGCTGTTTTTGATCCTTTCAAATCCATCCGCAGCGAATATTCCGTGGGTCGTGATGACGAATATCTCGCTGGCGCCCGCTTCTTTGTATGCTTCCGCGGCATGAATAAGTGAGCCCCCGGTGCGGATCATGTCATCATAAATAATAACTAATTTATCTTTTACATCTGCACTGATCGCGGTAATCATGGTTTCTTCTCCCGACAACCTCTTTTTGAATACGAATGCGGCGGTTACTTGCATATCATTCGCTAAGGATTCTACCCATTTGGCCCTGCCGGCATCGGTACTCGCTAGAACGAATTCTTTGCCGCCTGCTAATTGCAAGGCTGCTTGCTTAACGAATTCTTTAGCATATAAATGTACGGGGCGGATATTATTATCAAAATAATATGTAATGCCATCTACATGCAGATCGATCATGATAATCTTGTTGCCGTAAGAGGTGGCAGGTAAGCTGGAAAAAAGCATCGCCCGGTTCTTGGCCTTAACTATTTCCCCGGTTTTAACCGCCCTTTCCATCGTGGAATACCCGAAATACGGTATCACTATACTCAAAGATAATGCACCGTATTGTGCGCATCCTGCTGCCAGATCCAGTAATTCCATCGTAGCGGTATCGTTGATAGTTCCGCCGATGATCACTACCTCTTTATCGTTAACATCGCTTAAAATCCTTTGGTAATGTTCGCCGTCGGGGAAATCCCTGGTCTCGACAATTCCATTTTCCCAACGGTCGCCAGTTAGGGCTAAGATATTGTTTGCCAAGTAATAATAAGGCTGCGTAGCAAATATGATCCGGTGTGACATAATTTCTGGCTAATATTTTTCAAAGATATTTTATTTTGTGAGTTTTGATATTGGAATAATGCTTGCATAGTATCATGGTAGGCGCTAGAAGTAATTTTTAAACTTTTAACTTTTCGTTTGACTATGTAAAGTTATATTTGAAGGGTTTATGATGAAGCAAATCTACTTATTCTTCCCGGGGCTAATTTCCATTTTATTATTTGTGGGTATGCAGCAATCGGTGGCTCAAACCGTTCGTATTAATGGTATGATCTCCGATGCCGATACGCATGTGGGATTGCCGGGAGTTAGTATTTGGAATAAAACCTCGGGAGCAGGAACGGTAAGCAATGAAACGGGGAGGTATTTCGTGGAGGCACGCCCGGGAGATACGATCGAGTTTTCTATGATCAGCTACGTGAGAACGCAAATCGTGATACCGAGTGTTTCTTCAATTATGAATATTGATCTGCAAAAACAAATTATAGGTTTGCAAGGGGTTAATATCCGGGGGCGTATTTATAGCTTGGATTCTGCGCGCACCCGTGCTGAATATGACCGCTATTTTAATTATAAGAGGCCCGGCGCATTAGACGTATTGAAGACCTTACCCTCAAATCCTATTACGGCACTAACTTACTTGGTGCCCAGCAAGGCGCGTAAAAGGAAAGAAATGTTCCGGGGCCAATTAGAATATTGGGAAAAGGAAAAATATATCGATTATAGATATAACCCTGAAGTAGTACAAAAGATGACGAAGTTGGAAGGAGCTGAATTAGATACTTTCATGATGAAATACCGCCCGAGCTACCAATTTTTGCAAACTGCTTCGGAATACGATTTTCTACTCTTTATCAAGCAATCATATGCTAAATATCTTTCCGAAAAGAAGGCCGATGCCATCACCGATAGTTTGAAATTGGGCGATTCGAGCCGGCAAGGGTATTAAAAAAATCGCCCCAAAATTTTGAAGCGATTTCAAGATAAAACAATCAAAAGAAAACAACATGAGATCCATGTATGTCAATAAATAACTTTATGGATTCATCAAAGAATTAGTTAACCTTAAAAGTTCTGTTTCGGCTAACTTAGTATTGTATCTAGCAGTGATCAGCCTGTTGTAACCATCTTCCAGGCTCTGTTGGGCTTCTTTTAATTCAATAGTGGTTGAAACTCCCTGGCGGAATCTTTCCAATGCTACCATCACGTTCTCCTTGGCTAGTAAAATATTCTCTTCTTCTAACTCGATAGCATCTTTATAATATTGATAATCTTTGAAGGCATTATCTACTAACAATAGCACCTGTGTTTTTTGATTTTCCTGCGCTAATTCCTGGTATTCAACATCCAACTTGGCTGCTTTATACTGCCTATGGGCATTCAACCCGTTGAAGATCGGGATCGAGGCAGTAAACCCGTAATTGAAGCCGTTGTTACGATTATAAATTGAACTAAACTGGTTAACCGCTTGGTTCGATTTGTTCAAATTATATGTATAGGATGAATTAAAATTGATCGTTGGTAAAAATTCTCCTTTCCGTTCTTTTACGGTAAGGTTTGCAATATTGATGTTTTGTTCGCCTACTTTTAATGCTGTATTTGCTTTCAATACATTATTTCTAATAGTCGCATAATCGATTTGAAGGTTTACCGGGATCGTATCCGTTACATCGTAGAACGTGTTGGATTGGTTAACTACAAGTAATTGATTCAAGCTGGATTTACTTTGCGCGATGAGCGTCAATTGCCTGAGCCTTGCCGCTTTTTGTGCGTTTAGGTCTACCTTCGCTTGTAATAAATCCGTTTTTGGTCCCAAGCCCGTTTGGAACTTGGCATCGGATAGTTTTACGCGCTCTTCGGAAATTGACATTTGCTCCGTAATTGCTTTCAACTGCTGCTTTTGTTGCACGATATTGTAATATCCCGCTATAACGTTTGCTACGGTGTTCACCACTTGATCCTTGACTTGGTATTCACCGAGATCACGTATTGCGGCTACCTTTTGACGTGTTGCAAACATTTTAAGTCCATCGAAAAGTGTCCATTCAAGATCCACGGAAGCAGAGGAAGTATTATTCTTTATCCCGCTCACATCATTCTTGTTGCCATTTGCAAATTCCTGGTGACTCGCGGAATTTGTCCATCTACGTGAAGCCGTTCCATTTAGCCTAGGCGCTAATGCGAGGTTTGCATAAGCCCAATCGTTGGCTGATACTTCTGCCACGTTTTGCGCAAGCCTGATATCGTAGTTATTCTTTAAAGCCAGGTCTATCGCTTGCTCTAAAGAGAGTACTTTAGATTCTTGGGAAATCACCTGCTCCTGCGCATTTGCAATGGTATTCCATCCCAGCAAGACGAGTATTAAACAAAGTCGGATCAATTTCATGTTCCTTTTCCTTTTCTTCTATTTATTTGGAAACCCTTGCCCGCCAGCCGAGGGGGCAAGAGATCGATTGTTAAATATTAAGCATGTGCTGTTGCTACATCCGCAGAGTTTCCTTGCGCTTCCTGTTCTTGCATCATCTTGTCGTAGTCGGAGATCTTTTTCCTACGGGATAAGAATGCATACATCGAAGGAATCACGTACAATGTTAAGATCAATGAGAAAACGATACCGCCCACGATAACAATACCCAGCGGGATACGGCTAGTAGAAGCGGCGCCCAAGGACATCGCGATCGGTAAAGCTCCCAATGCCATGGCCAAGCTGGTCATCAGGATGGGCCGTAAACGCATTTTGGATGCTTCTACCACTGCCTCGATTTTATTGAGCCCCATATCCCTTTGATGGTTGGCAAATTCCACGATCAGGATACCGTTCTTCGTTACCAAACCGATCAACATGATCATCCCGATCTGGGAGAAGATATTCAAAGTGTGACCGAAGATCTTCAATGATAAGAACGCACCCGCGATGGCCAATGGTACCGTTAGCATGATAATGAACGGATCGACAAAACTTTCGAATTGCGCCGCCAAAACCAAATAAATCAATACCAAGGCAAGTATAAATGCAAAACTGGTGTTGGACGAACTCTCGGCATAATCGCGGGATGAACCCGATAATGCATATTGGAAGGATTCATCAAGAACGCTGTCCTGCTTTAATTTTTTATAAATATTATCCATCGCCGCGATACCGTCACCGATGGTTTTGCCCGGCGCCAGCGCGGCGGAAATGGTAGCCGATTTATACCGGTTGAAGTGGTAGATAACAGGTGGTGCGGTTTCTTCGGTAATCGTGATCAGGTTATCCAGCTGGATCGCTTCGCCGTTAGTATTACGAACGTAGAAATTTTGTAGATCCGATGGATCATCGCGGTTTTCGCGGAAAACTTGTCCCATTACCTGGTACTGTTTACCATTTCTCACGAAGTAGCCATATCGGCGGTTACTTAAGGCCAATTGCAAGGTTTCCGAGATGTCGGCAACGGATACCCCTAATTCGGTCGCTTTTTCACGGTTGATCTGTATCCTTAATTCAGGCTTGTTAAATTTCAAATCCACATCCACGATACCTTGAAATGTTGGATCGGATAAAGCTGCATCCATGAACTTAGGAACGGCGGCCGATAATTTTTCAAAGTTGATGTTCTGCAAAACGAATGCTACCGGTAAACCGCCACGGCGACCAACGGAGATCGTTTGCTGCTCTATGACAAATACCCGTCCTTCGGGGAACTTATTCATATTCCTGTTTACCATGTTCACGATATCCTTCTGGGAACGCAGCCTATCTTCCGGATCAACGAGTTTCACGTTTAAGAAGGCGCTGTTTACAGAACCTGCTCCGGAAAATCCGGGTGCCGTAACGGAAAGGATGATCTTGCTTTCCGGAACAGAATCTTGGATAAAGTCGGTCAACTTGGTAACGTATTTATCCATATAATCATAAGAAGTGCCTTCCGGCGCTGTAACCGACATCCTGAACTGGCTGCGATCTTCCAGCGGGGCTAATTCCGATTGGATCGTTGTACCGATCAAGTAAATGATGCCCAGGCACGCTAAAATGATAAAAACGGCTACCCAGCGGATTTTCATAAATGCCGATAGGGAAGCCTTGTAACCATTTTCCATCCCGCGGAACATCGGCTCCGTAAAGTTGTAGAACCAGGAGTGTTTATGTGTTTTGCGGGATAATTTTACGTTCAATACGGGGGTTAAGGTTAATGATACGAAGGCAGAAATCAATACTGCACCTGCTACCACGATACCAAATTCCCGGAACAATTGCCCCACGAATCCTTGTAAGAAGATGATCGGTAAGAATACGAATGCCAGCGTAATGGAAGTGGCGATTACCGCGAAGAATATCTCTTCTGAGCCTTCCTTCGCCGCTTTCATCTTCGGGTATCCCATTTCTATCTTCTTGTAAATATTTTCCGTTACCACGATACCGTCATCCACTACCAGTCCCGTTGCTAATACGATCGCCAACAAGGTCAAGATGTTGATCGTAAAGCCGCAGATATACATGATAAAGAAGGCCCCGATCAATGAAACGGGGATATCCACCAAGGGACGTAATGCCATCAGCCAATCCCTGAAGAAGAAGTAAATAATGAGGATTACCAGGGTCAGCGCCACGATCAGGGTTTCTTCCACCTCGCTGATCGAACGCTTGATGAAGGTGGTATTATCCATCGCGATGTTCACGCGGAAATCTGCCGGGATATCTTTCTTAATGTCTGCCAAACGTTTGTAAAACTCGTCCGCGATTGCTACATAGTTTGTCCCGGGCTGCGGTACGATAGCCAGGGCAATCATCGGTTGGCCGGATTCTTTCAACACGGTTTCCTCGTTTTCGGGTCCCAGGACGGCCGCGCCGATATCGCGGATGCGGATCTCGCTACCGTTCACGTTTTTCACGATGAGGGCGTTAAATTCCTCTTCCGTATCCAGTCGCCCGAAAGTCCTCACCGTTAATTCCGTTGCATTTCCGGCGATTTTTCCAGAGGGTAATTCCACGTTTTCTTTCAATAAGGCTGCTTGCACATCGGAAGGAGTTAATGCATAGGCAGCTAACTTCGAGGGGTCCAGCCAAATTCTCATCGCGTATTTCTTCTCACCCCAAATTTGGATGGTTGATACACCGGGAATAGTTTGCAGCCTTTCCAGCAATACGTTGGTGGCAAATTCGGTCACTTCGAGTTGGTCGCGGGTATTGCTCTGCACGGTCATAGAGATGATCGCGTCCGAGTTGGCATCCGCCTTGGAAACTACCGGCGGTGCATCCAAATCATCAGGAAGGGAGCGTTGCGCCCGCGAAACCTTGTCGCGCACATCATTGGTGGCGGCTTCTAGATCCTCGCCCAGTTCAAATTCCACGGTAATATTACTATTACCTTGACTACTGAGGGAGGAGATATTCCTGATACCAGCTACCCCGTTGATTGCTTTTTCAAGGGGTTCGGTAATTTGTGTTTCAATAATATCGGAGTTCGCACCGGCATAAGAAGTGCGGACATTCACGATGGGGGGATCGATGGCGGGATAATCCCGTACCCCGAGGAAGGTAAAACCCACGATACCGAAAATCACGATGATAATATTCATTACCGTCGCGAGAACGGGTCTTTTGAGCGATAAACTAGGTAAACTCATACTACTGCTTGTTTTCCAATATCCAATAAACTTGAATTACTCAATAGACTTAAACTTCATGTTCATCCCATCGCGCAATTGCAATATTCCTGTCGTAATAACGGTATCTCCCGGCTCTAGGCCCATTAGTATTTGGATGTTATTCTCATCGCGAACGCCTGTTTCCACGATTACGGACTTGGCCAAGCCATTTTCGGAGATAATCACTTTCTTATCCCTTGTTCCGGGAATAACGCATTGTGATGGTATCATGATGGCATTGGGAATATCTTTTAAAGAAATCGTGGTTTTGGCAAAAGCGCCCGGCAAAAGTTTATTCCCGGGGTTGGGTAATAAAGCCCTGAGCTTCAGGGAGCGGGTAGCCAGGTCGATTTTGGGATCGATCGCGTAAATTTTTCCTTTATAGGTATTATTATCACCGGCAACGCTGAACGATATTTCGTCACCGACTTTTACGGCATTCCGGTATTTTTCGGGCACGGTAAAATCAATTTTGAGCGGGTTCAGCTGTTGCAAGGTCGTCATGATGGTAGTTGGGGATACGATGGCGCCTTCGCTGACGTTCCTTAAACCTATGGTGCCGCTAAAAGGCGCCCTGATTTCCGTTTTCTGCAATTGGGCTTGATTATATTCGATGTCTGCACCGTAAGCGCTGACTTGATTAGCGGTAACATCAACATCCTGTTGGCTGATACCGTTGATTTTCAATAATGATTCCTGCCTTTTGAGGGTCGTTTTTGCCAATTCCTGCTGTAATTTCAGTTTTTGGAGTTGCGCCTTGATATCTTCGTCATATATCTTCACTAATAATGCTCCCTTGGCAACATTAGCGCCTTCCTTGAAATAGATATGGGTAATCCTACCCGAAATTTCAGGTTTGAGTTCAACCTCTTCGTTGCTTTGCAGGGTGCCGCTGGCATTGATTGCTTCATCGAGCACCGAAGTTTTCACGACGTGGGCATCTACCAGGATTTCCTTCTTTTTCTGGTTGGCGCCAGCATTAGGCTGGATCAATTTTTTCTCTTCCTTACCGGCTAAGGCTTTATAAACAAAGAAGCCAATAACACCGACAACGAGCAAAATTAGAATAGTTCTTAAAGTCTTATTACTGCGCATGTATATATAATATGTATGGTATTAAACGAAATAACTTGGTACGTGAAGCAAAAATCCCCGAACAACGGGCCAGGTTAAGGGAAATAGTCTAGAAATAGTAGCAAGTACCAAACCCAACAAATTTAGTAAATGGGCTCAATCCTTACCAATAGCCGTTTTTAAATATGGTTAAGTGGTAGATTGTACATGTGAATGGCAACCCTTTTTTCAGGCTAAAAACTGGTCTTGCGGCGACCCTCCAAGCAATTTAACGAATAAAATGGAGCTTCGATAAGTGGTCTTAACACTATTTAACGTTGCCTGCTATATATAGATGATTTTACGATAAGATGGAAGCAACTATTAATGAGGGGGTTATAATTATAGGTGATAACATCTTATAAGGAGGGGTTAAACTGGAAATGAATAACAAGGCAAGGTTAATAGAAAAGATGAAAAATGGTATTTATATGTCTAAAATATTAAATAATTCGCTTTTCATTTTTTAGGCTTTACCGGGGCTGAAGTGCTTATTAGCAATGTGTTACAGCCGATGTAGAAGGGGAAATAGGCAATTGAAAATGATGAAATTATGGGTTAAAATTGGCCGATACTGTTGGCAATTCAATAAAAATTATATTTTTGCACTCAAGTTTTAAACCAAAAACACTTAAAATTATGTCAGACATTGCATCAAGAGTTAAAAAGATCATTATCGACAAATTAGGCGTTGACGAAGCCGAGGTAACTCCTGAAGCTAGCTTCACCAACGACTTAGGCGCAGACTCTTTGGATACGGTTGAACTGATCATGGAATTTGAGAAAGAATTCAATATTTCAATTCCTGATGAACAAGCTGAGACAATCACAACTGTTGGCCAGGCAGTAGCTTACCTGGAAGAACATGTAAAATAATCCAACTAATCAGAACTGTTTTAATGCAACCCAGACGAGTAGTCGTTACAGGTTTAGGCGCGCTGACACCGCTCGGCAATTCTGTTGATGCTTATTGGCATGGATTGACGAACGGTGTTTCGGGCGCAGATTTTATCAAGCAGTTTGATGCTTCTAAATTCAAAACTCGCTTTGCCTGTGAACTAAAAGATTTTGATCCGGCCAACTATATGGATAAAAAGGATGCCCGTAAAATGGATCCTTTTACCCAAACAGCGGTCATAGCTTCTGACCAAGCTGTTCTTGATGCCAAAATAGATCGAAATACTATCAATGTTGATAGGGTCGGTGTTATTTGGGGTACCGGGGTAGGTGGTATGATTAATTTCTGTAACGAGCTGCAAGAGTTCGCTCAAGGAGACGGAACTCCCCGTTTTAGTCCTTTCTTAATCCCTCGCCTAATTTTAGACATTGCCGCAGGGCATATTTCCATCCGGAACGGCTTCCGGGGGCCTAATTTTTCCGTAGTTTCCGCCTGTGCTTCGGCAACGAACGCCATCATTGATGCCATGTACCACATCCGTTGGGGTAAGGCTGATATGGTCGTGACCGGCGGTTCGGAAAATATTATCAACCAGGCCTGCGTGGGTGGATTTAACGCGATGAAAGCCTTGTCTGAAAGAAATGATGATCCAAAAACGGCGTCCCGGCCATTTGATATGGATAGGGACGGCTTCGTAATGGGGGAAGGCGCCGGTGCATTAATTGTGGAGTCTTTAGAACATGCTCAAGCCCGTGGTGCCCATATTTATGCCGAGCTTGTTGGCGGTGGTGCAACCGCGGATGCTTATCACCTTACTGCCCCCCATCCGGAAGGGCTAGGTGCTAAGAATGTAATGACCCAAGCTTTGAATGATGCCGGGCTAAACGCGGATGATATTGATTATATCAACGTACACGGAACTTCAACACCCCTTGGTGACGTGGCCGAGGTTAAGGCCATCCAACAGGTTTTTGGGGATGCTGCTTATAAATTGAATATCAGCTCCACAAAATCCATGACGGGCCACCTGCTGGGTGCTGCAGGGGCCGTGGAAGCCATCGCTGCCATCCAGTCCATCATTCATGGCATCGTTCCACCAACAATTAATCATTTTACGGACGACCCGCAACTGGATCCAAAACTTAATTTTACCTTTAATAAAGCGCAACAAAGAGAAGTAAGAGCGGCTTTGAGCAATACCTTCGGGTTTGGTGGTCACAATGCTTCTGTTATCTTCAAAAAATTTGTTCCTTGATGGTGTGAAAATATTACCTGGATTTCTATATCGTTTTGTCTTTAAAAAAAGGAAACTCTACAAAGACCTCTATAACTTGCTCGGCTTCCGGCCGGGTAACTATTCTTTGTATGAAGTAGCCCTTAGCCATCGTTCTAGTAAAGAAAAATTTCTTGAAAGTAACGAGCGGTTAGAATATTTGGGTGATGCCATCCTCGGCGCCATCATCGGTGATTACCTGTTTAAGAAATACCCTTACAAAACCGAGGGTTATCTTACGGAAATGCGCTCCAAGATCGTAAACCGGCAACAGTTAAACGACATTGCCATCAAGATGGGGCTCCGCAAGCTCACGATCTATGATAAATACAACAGTTTCCTCAAAATTTCCCAAATTTTCGGTAATACGCTGGAAGCCCTAGTCGGTGCCGTTTACCTGGATAAAGGCTACGAAAAAACCAAGCAATTTGTTCATAAACGCATATTGGTGCCCTATATTGACCTTGAGGCGCTTGAATCCGTTGAAATGAACCACAAGAATAAATTGTATGGTTGGGCCAATAAACAGGGTAAAAACCTCGAATTTGAGCTTTTGGAAGAACAGATGGATAATGGCCGGCGGATCTTTACCGTTGGCGCCATGGTAGATGGCGAGCTGATATGTAGCGGGAAGGCTTTCAACAAAAAAGACGCCTCCCAAATTGCAGCGCAACAGGCCATCGAATTGCTGGGTATCAGTGATAATGGGAAGGACAATAATTAACCTACAGGCTCCCAAGTTTATATTCCAAATTGTTTTACCGGCAACCGTAGTATCGTTTTCCATTTGTGCGTGGGCACCTTGGTAGCATCCGAAAGGTAGATCTCGTGATGCAAGCCACTTTGCACAACGCCCATCTTTTCCATGTATAACTTCATGGCCTCTAGCGTAATGGTTTCATTCTCGTAAGATCCTACATGTAGGCATTGTACAACAAGGCCCCCGTTCCCGTTTTCTAAACTTACCCGGGGTGCCAATACTAATTTCTTCTTGTGGAAAATGACCGCTTTCACATGTTCAATATCCCCGGCAGTAACATAAGCGGGCATCCGTATCATCAATTTCCAATACCACTGTTCGCGTGAAACCGATAGGGCGTCTTTTCCATCTTCCACCCACCAAAGGCCTTCTAACTTGGGAACAACGAAGTCTTCCAATAACTTCTTATATATCGATTTCACACCGTAAGCCACTGCAAATAAAGTTTGAATGCTATTATAAAACAGGGGGCTTCCCGGTGCACCCTGACCCTCCAGGCAAATAAATTGCCCGGCCTCCAACATTTCTAACCTCGGCTGGGTGGTAGCAGAATAATATGATTTGTATAATTTTGTTAGATCAATTTTTTGTGTCAATGATTTTATATCCATCTTGATAGATTTTTAGTTTGGATGAAGTATTTCCATTAAGGTTGCCAATAATAATGCGGTCCAGACAACTTTATTTAAAAAGGGGAGATGGTTTTTCATTTTATTCCAACTTGAATATAAGTGAGATTGTCTTGTTCCCTGTCAAAGTTACACAGCAGGTATTGTTCCCTTGTTTCGCCGCTAACTTGGATACCGGAATCGTTTAACTTGTTGAAAATTAAAGAATACGAACGGAGCATTTCCGACCATGCTCCGCAGTGCAATGCCGCGTAGCACTCAAAGGCCGGCAATTCAATACATTTGTATGGATTAAGAACCGGTTTGGGTGAAATAACAGGGATGCCTATACGAAGATTGAATGGTTCATTGCTTGCAGGGTTAAAACCTTGATAGTGCCATTGCATTACCCCGGCTATTTCTAGGCCGAATTGTTGCGCGGCAGCAAATAGTTCCTTGGGAATATGCCTGACATATGCTAGCATTCCCGGTGGAGTAGTACGGTATTCCCGGCAGAAGAAATACATGGCAGGCTGCGTGATTTTTTCCATAAGCTTGATTTACTTGATATTGCAAAATAAATCGGTGGTGATGACAACCTTATGTCAGTAGCTGGAGAAAATGGCAAAAAAATTCCTGGTAAGAAGCCAGGAGTATTCGAAACCGGGGTTCGGTTTTTGAATGTTTTGCCCGGATGTTCAAAAACCTTGCTGGTTCCGGCTTCCAAGCTCGGGGCCACGCACTAGCCGAACACGATATTTTGTCAGTTGAAGGTTGTTCCGCATAGGAGACCGAGCTTGGAAGCTCGAACTAGCGGGACCCGGTGAGAATAATTTAAATGCTTAGCCAGCAAGCGTTTAACTATTCATATAATGATCATGTATTTCAGACACCAGGCGCTTCATTACGATCTTTAATTCTTCAGGGAAAACGACGGTGGCCCCTTTACCCCATGGCAGCAACCAGCGACCGAAATATTCTAGCGAACCATGTAAAAAGTGAAATTCGGAATTGCCATCCGGCAAAACAATCTCCTCAACCATGCCGTAATGCATCCTTTGATCGCGCATAATGCGGGCAATACGGGGAGTTAAAATAAGTTTTATCAAATGTGAGGACTCCGGCATTTGTTGTTGTTTTGCCAGGTATTCGCTAAAGGTCATGTAGTTTTTCCGGTTAAATGTTTTATCGGAGACCATCAGTTGTTTAATCCGGTCTAACCTAAAGTCACGGTAATCATTTCTAAGCAAGCAATACGCGATCATGTGCCAGCAACCGGAAAGGTAAAACACCCCTATTGGGGCCACATTCCTTTCGTTTTGAGAACCATTGTAAGAAGAGTAGTAAACCATGTTTACGATTCTGCCGTGCGCGATGGCATACTGAACATCGGAAGAAAATTTATTAGGAAATTCTGTATTGGTATGAATAGCTCTGCCGGCTATCACGGCAATATTTTCATCCAGGGATTCGAGGTAATCCTTTTCGGTCCCGCGCAAAACGGCCCGAATCTTTTGCATGGCAATTGAAAACTGTTTTTGGTTTGATTGATCACCGAGTTGCGCCATCAATTTTTCGCCGGTAAGCAGCGCTGCGGCCTCTTCCTTGCTAAACATCACCGGCGGCAGGTGGTAGCCTTCCACGATATAATAACCGGTGCCGGCTTCCGCACCGATAGGTACCCCGGACTCTTGCAAGGCTTTCACATCCCGGTAAACAGTTCTCAAACTGATATTAAAACGTTCCGCGATTTCGGCGGCTTTCACGATCTTTTTTCCTTGCAATTGTATCAGGATGGCATTGAGTCGATCAATCCTATTCATGGTTTCAATTTAGATAAAATTTATTTTTTAATGGATATGGAAAGAAAATCGAAGATTTTTTTTTTATCGTATTAAACTTAACCTATTTTTACATGTCTATTGGCAAAGTGGTCATCCCAACTAATTAGGTTATAATATAAATTATATAAATTATTTAGCTATAAAGCTTGAAGAAACTAGTTGCTGTTACAGCATATAGTTAGGTTAAATGGTAAAAGCCCTGGTAATTCTTTACCGGGGTTCATTATTTTAAGAATGATCTCATCCCCCTATTAATTAATTTTAATGAAATTTTAATGCGCTGAAAATATTGCATTTAATAACTCATCTCGTTGAGCTTCACTTTTCCCCTGAAAGTCCAGAACACGAAAACCGTGTAAGCTAGTACCAGCGGTGTTCCTATGGCGGCTATCAATAACATGATCTTGAGTGATTTCGCGGTTGACGCAGCTTGGTATATGCTGATATTATAAGCTGGATCTATGGAAGAAATGATGATGTTAGGATATAAACCTATCGCGAATAAAATCAATAAGACGGCCGTCGTGATACTGGAAAATATAAATGCTGTAAAATATTTCCTGCTGTCAATATTCCGCTTGATATTCAAAACGGCCAAAACGGCAATCAAGGGTAAAGCAAACAAAAAGGGATTATTTTTAAATTCCGCCGTCATATGGGGAATATAAATTAGTGTAGCCATCGAGGTTAGGATGAAGCAAAGGATGAAGAATTTACTACAGTTGTTCACGAGGATAGTCAATTTGGCATATAACCTTTGTTCTGTTTTCATGGCCAGGTAAATGGCGCCATGTAACATGAACAGTGCCAACGTAGTAAAAGCGATCAAAATGGCGTAGGGGTTGAAAAATGTAAGCAAATTACCCGTGAATTCATGTTTTTCGTTGAATGGTAAACCATTGATTAGGTTTCCTAACACCAGTCCCAATAGGAGCGTAATCAAGGTGCTGGAAACGGTATAACTGATGTCCCACATCTTGCGCCACCAAGCCATCGGTTCTTTACTTCTAAACTCGATGGAGATAGCCCTGAAAATTAGTGCTACCAGGAATAACATGAATGGAATGTAAAAGGTGCTGAATATTACACCGTACACCAATGGAAACCCGGCGAATAGGGCGCCACCCGCGATAACTAACCAAACTTCGTTGCCATCCCATACCGGCCCGATCGCATTCAGCGCGGTGCGCCTGCTTTCTTCCTTGTTAAAAAATAGGTGCAAGGCGCCGGCTCCCAGGTCGAAACCATCCAATACACCGTAACCGGTAATCAAAGCGCCGATGACCAAGAACCACCAGGTGGGCAGATCCATGCCTAGTAATGTTTCCATCTCCATCTGTAATAATTTTTATGATTGAATAGCGCCCACGTTCCGCTTGGAATAAGCATCGCTGGCTTCTTCCTCGTTCTCGTTCACATCGGGGCCATGTTTGATTTTATTATTTAGTAAATACAGGAATAATATGAACAATACGATATAAACAAATGTGAAAAGTACCAAGGAAAATATGACCTGGTTGGCGGTAACCGTTTTCGACAGCGCATCGGAAGTGCGTAACAAGTTGTACACTACCCATGGCTGCCGCCCCACTTCGGCAGCATACCATCCGGCTTGGTTGGCGATTTGCGGTAGCAGTACTGCTAATACGAAAACCCGCATCAACCATTTCTTTTCAAAAAGTTTTCCCCTGCGCCACAAATACAGGGAATATAAGGTTAATAATATGATGGAAATGCCAATGGCCACCATTAAGTGATATAATTGGAATACAAAATTGACTGCTTTCGGTTGGTCTTCCGGCGGAAAATCATTCAAGGCCTTCACCGGGGCTTTGAAATTGCCATGCACGAGGAAGGAGAGTCCCCCGGGTACTTTCACCCCGCTTACTTTCTGATCTTTCGTATGCACCCAGCCTAATAAATACATATCAGCCGGGGTGTTGGATTCGAAATGCCCCTCCATCGCCGCTAGTTTGGCAGGTTGATATTCGCTGACATATTCCGCGGACCGGTGGCCGGTAAACAATTGCAATAAACCCGAGATGCTCGCCACCACCAAACCAATTTTGAACATTGCCTTGGCGGAAGAGAGGTGCCGGTTTTTAAGAATATACCAAGCGCCAATGCTCATGACCAAGAAGGACCCCGCGAGGAACGAACCTATTATAACATGCGAAAAACGATCCATGGAAGAAGGGTTGAAGAACATCTCCCAAAAGTCGGTAATAACAGCCCTGGCTTTCATGCCTTCCCCCTCGATCCGGTAACCGGCAGGGGTTTGTTGCCAAGAATTGGCCACTACTATCCAAAGTGCGGAGAAGATTGAGCCCAGTGCCACCATGATCGTTGAGAAAAAGTGTACCCCTTTGCTAACCCGGTTCCAGCCGAATAGAAGGATTCCCAAGAAACCGGACTCCAAGGCGAAAGCAAAGATGCCTTCAGCGGCGAGGGCGCTCCCGAAAATATCGCCCACGTATTCCGAGTAGGTTGCCCAGTTAGTTCCAAATTCAAACTCCATCACGATGCCGGTTGCCACGCCGATCCCGAAAATCAAGGCGAATATCTTGATCCAGAAGCGGGTGATATGTTCATACATCTTATTCCCCGTTTTAAGATACATCCCCTCCATAATGACGAGGCAAACACCCAGCCCTATACTCAACGGCGGATAGATGTAGTGGAAGGCTACTGTGAAAGCGAATTGGATCCTCGATAAGATTTCAACTGACATACACGTTAGTTTTATTGGGCAAACATGTTGTAAAGGTATCAATTCTATTTTCCTACCTAATGATGTTTATCATATTTCTTCGTTCAACGATTAGAATATTGAATTGTTCACTTTTTATATCAATTATTGCCCGGCTGCAAGCTTGCAATAATCATTTGTACCGATTGGCAAGCATGCGATTGATATATAAAATACCGGGTAAGAAAGTAATTATATCAAGGAATGTTAGCCGCCGGGAGATCGTGGTATATAAATTTTTATCCTAATAAAATCGCCCCTGTTTTTATTTACTTGAATCTTTCATTATCAATATGACAGGAGTTCTTTCAATAACAAATGCTTAACAAAAATATTGGGTTTAAGTTTTACTTTTAAGCCGTCAACCGTTGTTACAACGGAATTAATACAAGCAACAGCGCCCGGCAGTTTTCTGCCGGGTTATTTTTTAGGAGCCCGTTAGTAAATCAGGAAATATTCAGGTAAATTCGTGAAACAATTAACAATTGAGATATTGAACTTTATTTATTAACAAGTAAAAATCAACCACTTGTAAACAGGTTGTCCGAAATTAGTTTGAGATTCGGCAAAATTGCCTTAAATTAATATAGCACTGCAACTGTTTGCTATGAACAACCCAAGGCTTGCCCCGGCAAGTTTTTAATAACTGGTCATGGATGATGAAATTTCCCCGTTAGTATGATTAGTGAAAAGTTTTACCGCGTAAAAAGAATTGGCATTACGCCCGAAGTACATGAGTCGGACGTACAGCATATAATGATCGTGAATTCATTCAGTTTCATTATTGCCATACTATGCTTTTTCTACGGCTTGGGGCTTTCGTTAATTTCAGGTGTATGGATCATCCAGTATTCCGCGTTAATATTTGTGGCCGGTTTCTTTACCCCGCTTTTATTGAATAAACTACATTATTATACGGCGGCAAAGGTCTTTTTACCGGTAAATATCTGTTGCCTGGTACTCTATTACGGCCAGTTATTCGGTGAAATAACAGAAGTACACTTGCTTTGTTTTTTCTTGATCGGCGTACCATTATTGATTTTTAATAAGAAGGAGGCATTATCCAAGTTTATTTGCATGTTGCTACCTATATTATCCTTGGTGCTGCTTGAAATCAACAATCACTACCTGGTTTTTGAACCTTACCCCTTCCCCGCGGATGTGGCTAACATTTTCCGGTGGCTGATTATGGCCGTGATACTATTATTAAATTGCGTAATTATCAGCTTTTATCAATCTAATATTAATACACTTATAAATACCCTTGGTATCAGGAATACCGCGTTAACGAGGAGTAGGGACGAGATCGAGCTGCAAAAACTTCAATTGAAAGATGCTTACCACCAGTTGGAAGAATATAATTACAACCTGGAGGACCAAGTGGCAGCGAGAACGGAAGAGATCAATATCGAAAGAGCCATATTACAAAGCACTTTTGCCGATCTGAAAATAAGCTACGATAAGCTCTCCAACACGGAATCGAACCTGATGCGGCAAGTATTCGAGATAGAACGCACCAAATCGAATTTACAGGTTGCCAAGAACCAGGCGGAAGCTTCCAATAGGGCTAAGACACAGTTCCTGCATGAAATTAGCCATGAAATCAGGAACCCGCTGAACGCGATAATTGGTATTACCGATTTGATCCTAAACCACGAAGCTGAAGAACATATTTCTCCATACGCCCGTAACCTGATCGAAAATATCAGCACCAGTGGCAAAACTTTGCTGGGGATAGTAAACGGTGTCCTTGACATGGCCAAGATCGAATCCGGTAAAAGAATTGAAGTTGTTGAAGAGAAGTTCGATTGCCACCAATGGATTGAATCGGTTTTAAATGTTGCCATGAGCTTGGCAGAATCTAAAGGTGTAAAGCTGGAATATTCAATCGGCAGGATGCTGCCACGGTACCTTTCGGCTGATAAAAAGCTGCTCACGCAGGTATTAAATAACCTTGTTGGAAATGCCGTGAAATTTACCCCTCGCGGTAAATCGGTCTACATCACGGCTGATCTCAGCTCAACCTTGGAATGGTTTATCAAGATTGAAGACGAGGGCCCCGGTATACCGGAAGATAAGCTGGAGGCTATCTTCGACCCTTTCGAACAGGCTGATGCAACGGTTTCGAGGGAATACGGCGGCACCGGGTTGGGTTTATCCATTTCATTAGAGTTAATGACGGTAATGGGCGGCGCTATCGCCGTTTCTTCCAAACTGGGCGAAGGTTCCACGTTTAAGATTTCGATGCCTTGTGTTACCACGGTGGATATCGAAGAGCTATTTACAGCAAGCGTGCCCGTTGAAGTGGTGCAAGAAGGGATGCCGAGGGGAAAAAGGATTTTGCTGATGGAAGATAACAAGGTGAATCAAATGCTTATAAAGCGGTATTGCGAGAGTATGGGCCTTTTAATCGAAATGGCCGGAGATGGCGAAGAAGGCATATTGATGGCCCTGGAAAGGAAGCCCGATTTAATCCTGATGGACTTACACATGCCGAAATTAAACGGTTTAGAGACCATGTTGCGGTTGCGGGCGATGCCCAATATGTGTAAAATTCCCATTATCGCAATTTCTGCGGATGCCTTTAAGGATCAGCAAGCAGCGGCATTAGAACAGGGTTTTAATGATTACCTGGTAAAACCCGTCGAATATAATATGCTCTACTTGCTGATGTTGAAGTATTTGTCTATGGCCGTGCCGGCAAAAGCGGGAAAAGATGCCCAAATGGTCATCGATCATGAAGATTCTTCGGATGCCTAATCTATTGGCTCTTAAAACTACCTATATGAAACCGGATGTATTCACAACCATTTTAGTTAGGGATTTAAACAAGTTAAAGGCTGAATTAAACGCCTATTTCAATGAAAGTAGTATTTGGCAAGTATTGCCGGGAACTACTAACAGCGCTGGAAACTTGGCCTTACATTTAGTCGGTAACCTGAATCATTATATCGGGCATGTGCTGGGAAAGTCGGGTTATCAAAGGCAAAGGGATAAAGAATTTAGCCTCAAGGATGTACCCCGAAAAGAAATTATTTTAGCGATAGATTATACGGCAGACCTGGTTAAAAGGGTTATGGACGAGTTAAGTGAAGCTGATTTAGAGCAACCTTTTCCCGAAAAATATGGAGATGAAATAGTACTGACAGGATATTTCTTGGTGCATCTATGTAGCCATGCCGCATACCATATCGGGCAGGTGAATTATCACCGGAGGCTATTGCATTACATCCCCGCGTAGCCCTAAACTTCTAGCTAAAAGTTCGTTAAAATGTAGATCCGCGATCTTGATCCCGCTTCCAGTCCTTTATCTTTGAGCCTTGACCAGATTATTTTCTTGATGTTGAGAAGGATATTTTTATTTGTATTATTGATTTGTAGCATATCTACATTTGCCCAGGAGAAGGTTGATAGCTCGAAAGGCAAGGATATTTGGGATACCTATGTTGCGGAATATACGAAAGGACTGGGTTCCGTAATGTATAATCAAAGTTTAAAGAAAATAGCGCCCATATCATCCATGCCGTACATGTTAATGGTAGGGGTGAACTGTAAAACAAATGACGGAAGGGATCTGCCGACCCCGGAAGAAATCGATCAGCTCTACGCCATGAGCGATACGATCACCACCGTGATCAAGAGGCAGGTGAAGTTGTTTAAATTGGCCGGTAGCAGAACTTACCATAACCAGCGTTACGATTATTATTATGTAAGCGATACAGCTAAATTACAAGATAAGATAGCAGAAGCTTTCCATGAAAAGTTCCATTATTACAAGTTCCATATCAAGTTTAAAAATGATCCTGGATGGAACGGGTATCTGAATTTCTTATATCCAAGCGCTACTATATTGGAGTTCAAGCAGAATAATGAAATCATCGCGCGATTGAGAAGCGCCGGTGATCATCTGGATATACCAAGAAATGTAATGCACTTCCTACGGTTTAAAGAAGTAGTAGACAGGGAGAAATTCGAAGAACTGGTAAAGGAACAGGGCTTCGATGTGAAAGTGAAACTTTTTGATCAGAAGAACCTGGTCATGCCATTCCGCATATGCATCAGCCGGGAAGACCCGGTATCGGCAAATTTCATCAACCCGGTTACGGTTATGTTAAGAAAGCTGGCCGCCCGCTGCAATGGGGAATACGAGTTCTGGCAATCCCCTGTTGTCAATTAAGCCGTTGGGGATCACAATATTTTACTATGGCTCTTTTGCCAAGTCCTGGTTGAATACCTTGCTCAATATTTCATAAAGTTGCGGGTGTTTTTTGGCTAGTTCCGACGGTTTCTCGAAAAAGTATTCGGAGGCTACCGCTAAAAACTCCCCGGTATTCATAGCTGCATAAGGGTTGATATCGGATTTACCATGTTCTATCCTCGCGATCTCCTTATGGACCAATTGAATCCAAGGTAAAGTATAACTATGTTCTAATAAATTCTGGGGGATGCCATCTACGGCGCCGTCAGATTTATCCAGCAAATGAACAAATTCGTGGATGGCCGTATTCTGCTTGTCGGCAGAATCGGAAAAACCATCGCGTAAAGCTCTCCTTGAAAGGATCATTTGACCATTCATATGCCCGCTGCCTACCATGCCGAGGATATTACGCCTATCACCTTCGTACTGGTAAGTTTCATCGAATGTATCCGGATATATTATAACATTCGTAAGGTTATAATATTTCCATTCTTTAAAGCCGAAAATGGGGATTACGGCGCTCGCTGCTATCAAGGTCTTGTCAATATCTTCCACTTCTATACCGATACCTTCAATATGGGTGCGTTCTAAAAAATCTTTTGCTTTCGCTACGAACGTTTGTTGATCTTCTTGACTCAATTTTTGATAATAAGCAACATGTTCTTGTAATAATTGCGGTAAGCTACCCGGCACATTCGCCTTCGCTTTTTCCTTTCGTCTTCTTTTAGAAAGAACTATGATGACTATAATAATTAGAGCAAGGCCAATCAATATTTTCATAAAACTATTTTTTCAGTATGTGATGTTGCATGATAAATTGTTGTACCTGGTCTTTCATGCTGCGGGAGACCGGCACTTCAAATGTACCTAATTCCAGGATTTGGAGTTGTAACCCCGTGATTTTAGATGTATTGACCAGGAAAGATTTATGTGTTTGTAATAAAGTGCCTTCCGGTGCAGCTTCTAGGAAGGATTTCAATGTAGAGAGGATCATAAATTTCCCGGTTTCTGTAACTACGGAAGTATAATTTTCTTTGGCTTCAAGATAAATGACTTCACTCCAATTGAGTTTTACCCATTTATCCCCGGCCTTCACAAAAATAAAGCCTTGTTCGATAGTCTTGGGATGATGATCTTTTTTAAATACCTCGTACGCCCTGTTGGCAGCTTTCAGAAAGCGTTCAAAGGAAACGGGTTTCAGCAAATAATCTACGGCTGCCAGTTCAAACCCATCGATGGCATATTGTTCGAAAGCCGTGGTAAAGATTACCATGGGAGGGTTCTGCAAACCTTTCAATAAAGAAATGCCGGACATGTATGGCATCTCGATGTCAAGGAAAATAAGATCTACGGATTGCTCCCTTAAGAAATTGTTCAGGCTGATAGCATCCCCGCATGTACCGACTAATTCCAAGTAGTCAATTTTTTCAATATACCCTGCCAGGCCTTTCCTCGCAACAGGTTCATCATCTGTTATCACGCATTTTAATCTCATAGATCAATAATTAGGCTAGCTGTAAAATAATCTTCTTTAGCGATGATATTAAATGAATGGGCACCCGGATATTGTATACTTAGGCTCCTTTTTAAATTTTCCAGCCCGATGCCACCTTTCAGGTTTATGGGAATTGACCCCGGTACGGCATTGGAAACTTCGAATAGCAATTTCCCATCCTGGAACCGTGCGGCAATTTTTATCCAGTATTCTCCGCCAACATATTTAAAGGCATTTTCTACCAGTGGCAATAAAAGCAAGGGGTAAATCTCCTGCTGCTTTAAATCTTGATCAAATGCTACTTCCAGGACCAGGTGCTCATTCATCCGCTGTTTTTGTAGTTCTATGTAAGACAGGATATGTTGAAGCTCCCTTTCAATAGGCACCTTGTTTTGCTGATCGTATAACTGGTATCGCAGCAATTGTGAAAGTTGCTCGATGGTATATTTAGCTTTATCGACATTTTCATCCATTTGAAAGTAGACGGTATTCAAAGCATTGAAAAGGAAATGAGGGTGGTACTGAGCCCTGAGAAATCTCAGTTCAGCTTGTAATTGCCGGTTGCTGATTTTTTCTAGTTTCAATTGCTGTTCGTAATTATATTGTATCATGAAGTTACCCCGCGATATGGCATAATATAATAGGCTAAACATCCAGGGGATGAGGTAAATATTTACGGCATCATACCACTGCAAACCGTTATCAGTAAAAGCTGCCAAGGGTATCGCTGTAAAGGTAATGATGAGCTGGATAACCAGGCTGATCTGTACGAATTCACGCAAGGGCTTGGACTCTTTCTTGATGATCTTTGCGCGTTGCTTAATAGCGAACTGGTCTATTACATAAATAATGATGTAGCTAGTAATGATTACACAAACTAGTTCTATGACCGTTACATGCCAGGGTCTTAACCAAAACTTGGTGTCCGAGATGACATCATTTACCAACCTTAAGCAAGTGTAAATCCATAAGCCGTATATCAATGGAAATATTTTCTTCCATGTAGTGTTCATGTAAATAAAATTAAACTTATTACCGGGTTCTGTTAAATCTATTTTTTGCTATGACCTGCGCGCCTGCTGAATGTTTAGCATGGCATAATAATTAAATCCTATACTATTGCCGTTTCAACGATCTTTGGAACCGGACTTTGTTTAGATTTTTTAATGCGGGGCATTGGCTTCATCCCGAATAAAACCCTGGTTACATTGTATGGCTGTATAAATAAATGGTATATCAATAAACAAATTACGCCGCTGGTTACAGCTAAGAAAATATATTGCAAAGCAATGCTTTCCTCCGTTTGCACCAGGTAATAAGCTATTATAACAATAACTGTTTGATGCAAGATATAGAAAGGGTATAATGCAGGATTGATATAAGAAAAAGCTTTGGCCGGTTTGTTTAAATAGGTTTTTGCATACCCTACCAAGGCGAAGATCCAACACCAGGCTACCAGGGGGATGCGCGCAATGTAAAGATAAGTCCAGGAGGGAGCATGTGCCCCCGGGAATAACTGTTCAAATTCCAAATCATTCCATCGGATGTAACATATAAACCCCATCAATAATAAGGATGCCGATAAATGGAAGCGCCGGTTCCGGGCCATACTGTTCAATAATAAAGGTTGCAACATGCAAAGGAATCCTATTAATACGAAGAAGAACCAGTACAATACGAAACAATAATCATGAACTAGGTCGCCTGTCATATCATATCTCGGTACCATGTAAGCATACCAGGCTACGGGTAAAATACACAGCAAGTATATTCTCTTGCCTTTCGCGAAGAATGCCAATGAACGGATAAACCCAGCCGCTTTTTTTGTCCTGGCCCAAGCAAAAAATGGTGCTAAAACCAAGTCATATACAAATAAGTAAACGATAAACCATAGATGGTGCCAGCTTGTATTGCCCTGTGGATAGGGTTTGAAATCGAAGGTCTTAGGATAAAAATCCCAGAAATTGCCCTGGTAGCCATTGGCTAATCTTTCCATGTAAATCTGCGGCGGTACGATTATGAAAATGCCGGCAACTACCGGGATGAATAGTCTTTGAAAACGGAGTAATACAAATTGTTTCGCGCAGTATTTTTTTACGATATGCCAAGCTACGGCACCCGATATGAAGAATAATAAAGGCATCCTGAACCGGCTCAACCAATATGACCATTCCGTTAAAACCGGGCTATATTCATGGAAGTTTATATGCCAGGGATCATTTTCTTGGTAAGGCCTGGCCGCATGGAATAGTAAAACGCCGATGATAGCGAAACAACGCAGCCAATCGAGGTAAGCGACCCGGGTCGATAATTTATTGTCCATAGCTTTTTTCTGTAAACATAAAGGGGTGCCGGGAATATGAGCGTGCTGGATTGACGACCTGCAATAATGGATTGACGAAATGCAATTTGGTAAATAAAAAGAAGGGAGCTATTTAAATTATTGAAATTCTATTGTATTTTAATGCTTTGATCGGTAAGAAATAGCAATACCAGTCATACACGTTATTTGGAAAATATTGTCAGCAATGGATTTATAAGCGGGCTTTTTATGTAAAAACTGTTCGGGGGGCTATGTTATATAATTATGAATTTCTACGGCCTGAAGTGTAGAAATAACAAGGGATGGATTATATTGAAACCTTTTGTAGTAAGGAGTTTTAGAAGTATTTAATCATGTGAATTCCTAAGTACCAGTTAAAATTGAATTTTAATTGCGATATTATATTTGCAACCTAAATCGGTATCAATGCAAGTTCAGCAAGAAAATCATGAACAGGATTTGTTGCTCTTGGTAGCCAAGGGTGATGAAAAAGCCTTTAGTGAATTATTCCACCGTTACAGGAATAAAATCTATTCCATGGCTTTGGAAATTACCCGGTCTGCACCTATCTCTGAAGAAATTTTGTTGGATGTATTCCTGAAGGTATGGCTGAAACGGGATCAATTGTCTGAAATACAGCATTTTAGAGCTTGGTTATTTACCGTTGCCAGGAACAGGATCTACAGCGCATTAAAGCAGGTGGCCCTCCGGAAAAATACCACGGCAACTATTGATGAAGACGAATTATTATTCCATATTTGCGATGATTCCAATACTTTTTTGTTGGAAAAAGAATATCGAAATATCCTCCATAAAGCAATTGCTAAACTCCCTCCACAACAGAAGAAAGTTTATTTATTGATCAAGGAACACGGCCTTAAAAGGGAACAAGCTGCACAGGAATTGAACCTGTCCCCTGAAACAGTTAAGCGCCACCTGTCCGAAGCTATGCATTTTATCCGCACCTACTGCTTATCGCATATGGGGATTTCCGCTGCTGTAATTGTCTTGAAGAATATATTATAATACCCTATTATTTTGCCGGATCATTTTTGAAAATACTTCCCTGGAAAAAAAATTGTTCCACAACTGACCCATCCATTCATTCCCATCGTCTCTATAAGTATACAGCTCAAATATTTAGTACTAAAACAAGCTGAATTAATTCACTGATGACTTCATTCGAAATACTATTCCGAAAATTTGTTGCGGGTACGATTACCGAATCGGAACGTGCAATATTGTTTGAAATGATGGCCGATTCTAAGTACAACGAAGAATTAGCCGACTTGGTAGCGCAAATTTCGGAAGTAAGTACGGGTCAACATGAATTAGAAGATCATAGGGCAGAAGAGATATTATCGGTCATCTTGAATACCAAATCGAAAAGGGGGCGCTTGGTTAGCTTGCTGCGTTGGTCGGCAGCGGCGGCGGTACTGATCATTGCAGGTTGGGCGGTCAATTCTTTAATCAATCCAACAGGGACGAATAAATTGGCCAAGGGAAATACTGCAATGCAAGATATTTTGCCGGCTACGAAGGGGGCGCTATTAACCATGGGCGATGGTAGCCAGGTAATGCTAGATACGCTGGACGATGCCCAGTTAAAACAGCATGGAATGCTCGCGGCATCCGTAAAAAATGGGACGCTATCCTGTATTGAGAATGAGGAGCTGCCCTTAAGCCAGAATACACTCACTACTGCCAAGGGAAAATTATACCACTTGGTGCTTCCGGATGGCTCGGATGTTTGGTTGAATGCAGCTTCCGAAATTCAATATCCTAGCCGTTTTGCAAAAGATGAGCGCGTAGTAAAATTGAAAGGGGAAGCATATTTCGAGATACAACAGGATGTTAAGGCGCCTTTCTCTGTAGAAGTTGCGAATACTACGGTTCACGTATTGGGGACGCATTTTAATATTAATGCTTACGCGGATGAACCGGTAATTAAAACTACTTTGTTGCAAGGGAAAGTTGCTGTGAATACAGTTGCAGAAAATGGTAAAGAAGCCAAGGCCATTCTACATCCGGGGCAACAAGCTACTACTGCTATGAATAGCCAAATGCCAGCAGTAAAGGTAACGCCGGCCGATACGGCTTTCGTCATGGCTTGGCGGAACGGTATATTTAATTTCGAGAATGCAGATATACAAACTGTTATGAAGGAGTTGGAACGTTGGTATGACCTGGACGTTGTGTACGAATCGGGGATTCCCGACTTACATTTCGGGGGTAAGATGGGGCGCGATTTAACGGTCAACCAGGTTTTAAGGATTTTAGAAATTTCAAAGGTCAGGTTTAAAATAGAAGGTAGAAAACTGATCGTTTCCAAGTAAATAATGAATGATTACATTGACTGGCAACTCTTTTCATAAGAAAGGGAATAGGGATTCGCATGCCTAAAAATATTGAATAATATGATCAACTCTCAACCTAAAAACATGTTTTACAAAACATCTTCCTTGTTACTCTATTTTCGAACACGGATCAACATCCAATCCCGGTTTTCGTGGACTGTCTTCGTTTGCTTACTTGTTACCTTGTGCTTACAAGTTCGTGGAAATGCCCTGTCGCAACAGGTTAGCATGTCCGGAAAAAACCTAAGCTTCAAGCAAATTTTTTCCAAAGTGGAAAAGCAAACGGGATACGTATTTTTTTATAATGCGGATGTGCTTCAGAAAACTACGCCCGTAGATGTTTCCGTAACGAATATGCCCATAGAAACATTTTTAACGATGATCATGAAAGATCAGCCTGTTGATTTTGAAATTAATGCCAAAACCATCACTATAAAAGAAAAAATTATTGCTAAAACAGGTGCCGTTAAAAGTTCGGAACCCGTCCGGCAAGATCCTCCCATTAAGGGAAAAGTTTATGATAATGAAGGGAATCCTTTGCCGGGCGCTACCGTTTCTATCGTTGGTACTAATACTGGTGTTCAAACCAATGAGCAAGGCGAATTTTCGATCCAAGCAAAGAAAACAGATGTATTAGCGATATCCTACCTGGGCTTTGAACGGAAATTAATACCCTTGGCCACCACCAAGTTGCCCATCTCCGTTACGCTAATGCCCTCTAAGAAAAATATAGATGAAGTTGTAGTCATCGGGTACGGCACAGTGAAAAAGAGCGACTTAACCGGATCCGTAACTTCTGTAAGGGTCAAGGATATAGAAAATGTACCGGTAACCCGGGTGGACCAGATGTTGCAAGGACGCATTGCCGGTGCGGATATCGTTTCTACGGACGGGGAACCCGGTGCGGCAACAACGATAAGGATCCGCGGTACGCGCTCCATTTCTGCCAGCAATGAACCTTTGTTTATCGTAGA
The DNA here is from genome assembly GCF_002557795.1 of Chitinophaga caeni. Classification (NCBI taxonomy): domain Bacteria; kingdom Pseudomonadati; phylum Bacteroidota; class Chitinophagia; order Chitinophagales; family Chitinophagaceae; genus Chitinophaga; species Chitinophaga caeni. Next base: position 1,683,958 of record NZ_CP023777.1, read on the forward strand.
TGGCTTGATGGATGCCATCACCAGTTTGAATGAAATCAACCCTTCCGACATCGCTTCTATCGATGTATTAAAGGATGCTTCATCTACCGCTATTTACGGATCCAGGGGAAGTAACGGCGTTATCATCATCACGACGAAATCCGGCTCTGATAAATTAGGTAAAACCAACTTCACGTTCAGGAATGATGCCGGCTTTTCCGAACTACCCAGGTATTTAGACCTGATGAACGCCACCGAGTTTGCGCAACTGCAAAATGATCGCTATTATTTTGCCAGCACGGCCAATCAAACTAAACCATTGGAAGATTATCCTTATCCGGATCCGCTATCATTAGGTGAAGGCACGAACTGGACACGGGAAATCACGCGCCGGGCGCCTTATCAAAATACGATGCTTTCCGCTTCCGGCGGTGATAAAACTACGCAGTATTATTTCTCTGCCAATTATAACAACAACCAGGGTATTATCCAGAATAGCGGATTGAAACGATACCAGGTGAGACTCAACTTGGATCGGAATATCAGCAAGTTCGTAAAAGCGGGCTTACGTTTGAACTATTCCCGCATTAACAGGAATATCAATACGGCCGATATCGGGACCAATACGCTCTGGTATCGCTCAACCATATTCCTCGCGCCAACCATGCCGGCTTATAAAGAAGATGGTAGTTTCAATGATTGGAATACACAATGGTACAGCGGAACGCTCTTTGATTCGCCTGTAGCAAATGTGAACTTAAAGAAAAATAAACACCTCGAACGTAGTCTAAGTTCGATGATGTACTTGGAAGTCAAGCCCATTAAAAACGTAGTTGTTAAGTCAACGCTTTCTTATGCCGATTATAACCGTGATGAAGAACAATTCCAACCTTCCACTTTGCCGACCCGCGCCCATGCGCAATCCGGTGCTTATGCCTACCGTAGGGCATACGCGGTGAATAATTACCTGAATGAAAACACGGTTACCTACCGCAATAAATGGAACAACGTTCACCAGTTTGACGCGATGTACGGTTTTACCGTGCAGAAAAAGGTATATAAGAATATGGCAGCGAGCGGTAACGGGTATTTCGTGGATGATATAGAATCGAATGACCTCGGTGCTTTGCCTTCTAAAGATAATATTTCGTTGAGCTCTTACCTGGAAGAACAGGGCAGGGTATCGCACCTCGCCAGGTTAAATTATAATTACGCGGGGAAATATTACTTGACAATCACATCCCGTTTGGACGGCGCTTCCAACTTTGCAGCCAATAATAAGTGGGCGCTGTTCCCTTCCGCGGCTTTCCGCTGGAACGCGCACCGCGAACCGTTTATGAAAAATGCCCGCTCCGTTGATGAGCTCGCGTTCCGTTTGAGCGGTGGTACTTCCGGCAATGACGCGATTGCCAGGTATCAATCCTTGGCGCGGTTGTCTTCTACTACCGGAGGTTATCTTTTTGATGGATCGCAACCGGTTGCCTACTACCCCGGTCGCGTTGCCAATGAAGGCTTGACCTGGGAAAAAACAACCACTTACAATGCAGGTGTTGATCTGTCGTTGTTTAAACGTCGCCTTGAAATCACGGTAGATGCCTATAAAAGCATGACATCCGATTTATTGCTAACCGTACAACTTCCGTCGCAAGTTGGATTTACCTCCCGCTGGGCCAATATCGGTAAAACTTCTAACAAGGGTATTGAGTTGACCGTAACCCATGATAATATCCGTACGAAGAATTTTAACTGGTCAACCACGATCACGGCAGCGCATAACAAACAGTTGGTAGAAGATATCGGTGGGTTAGACAGGGTTTCCGTGTATGATAATCCTTACGGTGCACAATATATGATGTATGGATACGTGAAAGGTCAACCTTTGAATGCCTTGTGGGGCATGGAGTATGCCGGTGTTTGGAAGAGCAAGGAAGAAATTGAGCAGAATGAGAAAGATAAGAAATATGCCTCCGCGGCAGTAAGTTATTATTCGCCCGGTAGACAAAGATATATCGATCAAAATCATGATGGCATACTGGACAACAATGATTTGGTTTACCTGGGCAATGCGGATCCGGATGTATACGGAGGTATACAAAACCGTTTCAGCTATAAGAAGTTCTCATTATCCTTTTACTTCAATTATAATATCGGGGGAAAGATTTACAACCCGGTAGAATTATTCATGGGTAATGGTACTTATTTAACCAACCAGTTCAGGTATATGGTGAATGCTTGGCATCCTGTCCGGAATCCTAACTCCGATTACCCGAGAGCAGATTCCAAAGATGATATTCCGAATGATCGATTTGTACACGATGCTACTTACTTAAGGCTGAAAAACATTACTGTTAGTTATCCTATTGACTTAGCGAAACTGACACATCAGAAACTCAAGACTTTAGCATTGACATTAAGCGGCAATAATTTGTACCTATGGAAAGACTACAATGGCTATGATCCCGAAGTATCTACAAAGAGCGATGGAAGCACAATCCGCCGTATGGACAATGGTGCTTACCCGGCCAGTAGGACGATTACTTTCTCAGCAGAATTAAAATTTTAACGAACCATGAAAAAGTTGACATACTCATTACTCGGAATAATACTAGCCATTGCCTTCACTTGCAGCAGTTGTAAAAAGTTGTTGGAAGAAGATCCTAAGAGTTTCGTGAGCCCGGGTGGATTTTATCAATCTGAAGCGCAATGTCTCGCCGCGCTGAACAGTTGCTATATTCCTTTGACCAGTATATACATGGCGGATTTCATGATATCCTTGGAGGCAACAACAGATCTGGCATTCCTTAACTCGGCCCAGCTCGATGCCAAGTTCGAAATTTCCCCGGCTAATCCAGGGGTCGGAGATAATATATGGACAAATTGCTATAAAGGAATTATGTATTGTAATGCTGCGATACAAGGTATAGAAAGTGCACCCATCGATGATGAGCGGAAGCCGCCATTAAAGGCGGAAGCAATTACATTAAGGGCCTTGTATTATTATATCCTCACAAGCATGTTCCAAGATGTACCATTTTATACTAATGATATCAATAGCTTGGATGCCCTGACGGAAGTCATGAAATTGGGAAGAATGCCGGCTAATGAAACGAGGACTTACCTGGTCGACGAGTTGTTGCAATACGTTAGCTATTTACCGCAACAAAGAACTTCGGAAGTAGCGGATAACCGGATCTCTGCCCCGATGGCATATATGTTGATAGGGAAAATGGCGCTATGGAACAAGGATTATGAAACCTGTGTTTCCGCCATGAAGGAAATTCAGAAGATATATGGTCAACTGCTTCAATACCCCTTGGAAGATGTGTATTTCAGGAATAAAAACACGCCGGAATCAATCTTCGAAATTCAATATACCTGGTCGGCAACCGGCTTAAAGAAAACCACGACGGTAGCAGCATTTTTTACGCCATCTAAAAAATCGGGTACTAGTACCTACGATGGTGTGAACATCCCGGAACTGGGGGCCGAAGCTAACCCGTTTACCTGCATTACGCCGACAGAATATTTTATGTCGCTATATGATTTAACTGATCCCCGGAAGGAAATGATCTTGGCATATAGCTACGACGGGCAATATTTCAGCAGGCCTATGGCGAACAATGGAACAGGGAAAGCCTGGATGGGGCCGAAGTTCTGGTGCCCGGGTATGAATAATATCGCGGATGGAAACAACCAGAAAGTATTCCGTTATGCAGATGCTTTGCTGATGTTAGCGGAAGCGGCCAATGAAACCGGTGAAACTGAATTAGCCATGCAGTGTTTGAACGATGTGAAAACCCGAGCCAATCCTGAATTTGCATTAGATGCCTATCCTGGTAAAAATGAATTTTTCGAAGAATTAAAGAAAGAACGGGGCCGGGAGCTAATGGGCGAATACGGCAGGAAATGGGACCTGGTACGCTGGGGCACTTTCTTTGAAGCCGTCAGCGAAACTTCCGGTGCAGAATACGAAGTGATCCACAATAACTTAAGACCATTCCATGAATATTACCCTATACCGGATAGGGAAGTGCTGAGGTCAGAAGGTGCATTAACAAATCCAAACTATCAATAATCAACATGAATAAAATGAGATCGACCATTATATACAGTTTACTATTGTTTTGTTGCTTGCCACTCGCGGCACAAAACACGATGAAAGTATTAAGCTATAATATCCTGGAAGGTATGGTGAAAGATACTACGAAGGGGAAACAACAGTTCGTGGAATGGGTGAAGGATAAAGATCCCGATATCTTGGCTTTGCAGGAATGTAATGGCTTTACGCAGAAAAGCCTGGAAGCCCTGGCGGCCAGTTATGGTCATCCGTATGCAGTTATAGTAAAGGAAAGCGGTTACCCTGTAGGACTTACCTCTAAGTACCCGATTGCCGGGATTCAAAAGGTAAATGAAAATATGACCCATGGATTTATCCTGGCAAAGATTGAAAACTTGAATATCTGTGTACTGCATCTCAACCCGCATTTATATCAAAAAAGAAGGCAGGAGATCGCAGCTATATTAAAGTATATATCCATCCAGCCAAATGCACATAACTGGTTGGTGATGGGAGATTTTAACTCTCAAACCCCCTTGGAGAAAGATCGTCATGCAAAATCGAATATCATTCAAAGGCAGAAAGATGCTGTGAAACGGAATCCGAAAATACACAACTTGGTGGATGGCGAAAAGATAGATTACCTCGTGCAACAGCAAATGCTGAACGCCGGCTTTAAAGACCTGGCCTTTATTTATGATGCAGATCAAAAGCAACAAAATGGTAAAGATACGATCCGCAGCAATGCTAGGATTGATTATATATACTCCGATAAAGCTTTGAGTAAGAAGATGAAAAGTTGCCACTTCATCTACGACGATTTCACTGCCAAATTTTCTGATCACCGGCCTATTATCCTGGAACTCAAAAATTAATCATCATGCCGCATTTTATATTTCGAAAATTGAGTTGGTTTTTCCTAGTGGCAGGCTTTTCAATACTTTGCCTGTATGCCTGCCGTAAGGAAGAAGATGTAAAGTTCGTGACTGACCTGGCCATCGATTCGAGGATCGTGAGGATGCCCGCCAATGCAGATACAACGCGAATCATCATATATTCTGAAGGTAACTGGAACCTGGAAGTGACCGAGCCTGTTGAGTGGTTGCACCTGATGGAAAGTTCCGGCAATGGCAAGGGCGAAGCATTGATTTCATTGCAAGATAACAACGGCAATCTCCCGAGATCGGTTAAAGTGCTCGTGAAGGGAAATGGTAAAACAGATTCAATTGATATACAACAGAAAGGTCTGACGCCGACTATCAAGATCACCGATGAAACGGCACAAAGCATTGCCAACGGCGGGATTTTAAAAACGCCGATCAACACCAATGTTCCGCTGGAATTGATGGATATCACTTACCGGTATGATTCTACCGGTGGTACATGGGTTTCAGGACTGCAATTACAAGACGGTTACCTGTACTTTAAAGTTGATAGTAATAAATTGACTACGCCCCGCAGTGTCATGTTATACCTGGGTTACCTGGATGCGCTTGGCGCTATCACGAAAGATTCATTGAAGATCTCCCAAAACCTCGGCATGAGCTACGAAGGTGCTGTGGTAAAGGATTTTCAATATGTAAAACAAATGCTGGCAACAGGGAAAATAGAGGAAAATATCTTTATTGAAGGGATCGTGATCAGCGATAAAGGTCACCCTAATATTGCCAAGAACTGGAACAACACTAGCAACAAGCATACGCTCGATAAAACGGGCAATGAAAAAGCCGTATATGTTCAGGACCTGGATGGCACGGAAGGAATTTATATTCAAACAGCAACGCCCGGGCAAAATATTTTCAACTTCAATGACAAGGTACGTATCTGGTTGAAAGATGCCGACCTGGAACGTTTCAATGATCCGAATTATGTCATCGTTAGCGGTATTGAAGTGAAACATATCATGCAGAAGGAAGCCCGTATGGTCAACCTCGAACCGAGGGAAAAGTACATTGGCGACTTAACGGACAACGACCTGTATACTTACATAAAATTGAAAGATGTTGAGATATCCGTTCCTTCCGGCTCATTTACCAATATCAACGAAGGGTATGCCGCCCGTACGGATTGTTATCCTACGCATGTCCGCGATATTCAAGGAAGCGGGCTTTACATGTTAACAAACCTCGGTGTTCCTTACCGCCGCGATGGTAATCAAGTGCCGCAAGGCTCGGGAAGTATTGCAGGGATATTAGTTCATGAAACGATGGATCGTTACGGTGGAGATATAGGCCGCTATGCTATCAGGCACCTTTCCAGGGAAGGGATCGATTTGAAAGAAGATAGAAGCCAAGGATTTTCCAATGTACTGGTGGAATGGAGCCGTTTCAAGAAAGAGTTTGCCGCGGCGCCCACTGCAAGCGAGAACCCGTTAACACCGGATATCGGCCAGGGAAAGTTGTACAAAACCGGCAATATTGATATGGACTTTACGGGTACAGGTATTTACGGCACAACAGATTATAACGGCTTAATACCAGAAGCTACCACCGTGAAAGGTTCCATTGCCAATGGCGCTTGGGGAAGTAAAAATTGGTGGTCAACTGCCAACAACAGTGGCGAAGCATGGATGATCGAAGTCTCCTCTTCCGGAATTAGTACCCCTATCTCATTACAAATCGAAGGCAATTCGGACATCGGCGGCCCGAGGAATTTTATCGCGGAATGGTCTGATGGCAGCGGTAACTGGAATAGTATCGGTACCTATACCTTACAGGATGTTACGAACTGGTCTAATACCTTGCTTACCCAGGTGCCCGGGCATAAGGTTTTAAACTTTAATTTGCCGGTGGCAGCAAGTGGCTTGGAAAAGTTAGTTATCCGCTTGCGGGTTTTAAATAAAATTTGCGGATCAACAACCAATCCTAACGGTGGAACTTTAGGCGCCAACGGGGTTACCAGGTTAGCGCACGTTTCATTGAAATATAATAAATGATGCCCCAATTTTGTATAACACTAATTATCTATTGAAAGTAATGGGCCGCGCATTTGCGCGGCCCAATTGTTTTGTACTGCGGCTATACTTCAAGCCAAGTTCTTTATATTGATCATCATTGGGGTTCGGTAAGAAAGCATAAAATATTTATCGACATGAATATTAAAAAGATTTCTATCCCGGTTATTGTTGCCTGTGCTACGGTCTGTTGCACCTTATTTAGTCATGCCGGGAGCTTTCCATTCATGCAGGAAATTACCCATGAGGGCTGCTATTCGGCCATAGAAGTATCGCGTATGCCCGGTAACTGGCCAACCGGCGATGGAGAAACGCCCTATGTACAATTAAAGAAGGATCAACAAATTACGGTTGAATACGGTACGGAGATGACCTCATCCGGAGGCTGTAGCGCGCCATTTAACGCCTATTGTTGTTTCAGGGTAGAGAAAGTAGGGAAAGATTGGAAAGTTACCGGTATTACTTTTACCAGCTTGTAATTTTTTACAATCCAAGTAATTGATTATTAATTATCAATAGTATTTTTTTACTATTTAAAAATATTTATCCTATAGAAATAGTAGGGTAATAATGAAAATAAATTATCTTTACAGCAGCAAACACCACCGAAAGGCAGGTGCAAAACAAAAAATGTTTAACAATTAAAACTTACCCGATGTCTATCTATCACCGCTACGCCGATGTTTTGCCGCTGGGTTTACCTGAAAATTTCAAGAAACCTAACTTGGAAAAACATTTAATTCAACCGCTGGAAGCCGGACAAGTTTTTCCTGCTATCCAGGTATTTTATCAAGATATATTGCAAGGGAGGGAACTTTTGCAATCGAAACAGGAGGTGTATACTGTTACCATCCAAAAGCCGTTGGTATTAGCATTTTATTCCGCTCAATGGTCGCTTTACGGAACTAAACGCTACGGGCAATTACAAGATCTGCATAATAGCACCAAGGTTTCCGGTGGATCATTTTTAATGGTCACCGGGGAAGATAAGGATACTTTCGAAGCGTGGCATGATGCCAGGATCCAGGCGAGCTTTGATATGTTCCAGGACCGCCGTTTCGAATTGTCGAAGCAAGTTGGGCTGTTCAGCAGCTCCGACCCTTTATGGGGGCGTGTTTCCGGTATTGACGCCGACACGTTTGCACCCGCGGTTTACGTGATCGGGACAGACCATAAAATCATTTACAGTTTTGTTGATGATAACCTTACCCGCGAACTGGACAATAGGGAAGTAATCGCGGCAGTTAACGGGGCCCGCAAGAAAGCCGTAGCCTAAAATATTTCTCCTACATTATATACAACCCATCTTCCTGGGCTTTGATCGGCCCGGGAATGTTGGGCGCCTGCAATGCTTCCAGCAAATTAATTTCTATATTTCTCGTGATAGCATCCAGTGAAATACCCATATGGGAATCTTCGAAGGGATTCATGATGCTCAACCCGTTCTTATGCGTAACGTGGAATACGAAACCGAAAGCCCAACCGAAGATAATCGACCATGCCCCGATAGTTTCCGTCATCGTTAAAGTGTTCAGGATTACATAAAACCAGATAAATATCGACGTAAAGAAAGAATAGCTCGGGGGAAAAACCGTTCCCTTGATGCGCTCCGACTTTCCCATGCCATCGCAATGTTTTACTATCAGTTCATCGATCGCTTTAAACCTGAACTCATCTATAGCCCCGATCTGTTGTAACATTTGCAAATCCTTGGATTGTAAATTTATTATCGCGTTGGGAACGTTGAAACTCCCTTGTACGCGGGCCAGGTCATCGGCAGCTAAATAACGTATGTAATAATCATCATTCGTACTCCTCAAACCGGATTTCAATGCATATAAGAATGCGAGGTGCCTTTGTACCATCCGCCGGGCAATTTGCTGGGCCTCGAAGTCATGGCTGGTATAAGACAGTAAACTCCTTGCCAGCGAGCGGGAATCATTCACGATGCCGCCCCAAATAATCCTCGCTTCCCACCAACGATCGTAAGCCTGGTTATTGTTGAAACCGATGAAAAACGCAATGGCCGTACCCAGCACTCCTATGATGCCGCCGGGAACAGAAATATGGCTTTTCATATAATATGTATCGATGTAATACGCTACTGTACAGCACAAGAGGATCCATAAATCAACTTTCCATGTAAATCGGAATATTTCTCTAAAGGATAATTTATTACGGAGTAACATATGTTGAATTTATTTATTTAAACAACAGGCAAACATCCAAAATTGTTAAACACCAAATTTGACTAGGAAATTTGAGGAATATGTGTATATTTTACATTTCTTAGCATAAATTGTGAGCATTCAACCAAAATCAAGATAAATTTAGCGGATAGCGGCTGGACTTACAAGATTTATATTAAACAGTGAACGAGTGCTGAAGCACTATTTTTAATTGCTAAACGAATTACTCGGTGGTGAAAATTACTGACCAAGCGTTGGTGACAATGCTACAGCGTGATAACGAAGAGGCTTTCCGGGAGATTTATAACCGTCATTGGAAAAACGTTTATACGCAAGCATTGATTAAAACAGGGCTTCCAGAAGATGCCCGCGATCTCACGCAGGAAATATTTCTTTACTTGTGGAAGAAACGCCATGAGATCAATATAACTACTACGGTACCTACTTATTTACAGGCTGCCCTGCGGCATAAAATAATCGACTATTACCGGGGCAAAGCCGTGAAGCAACGTTATTATGAACAGGCGTTTTTAAGCGGCTTGGAAGCCGTCACCGAAGCTAACCATGAACCCTACCAACTCAAGGAGTTGACCCACATTATTGAAAGTGAAATACAGTTGATGCCTGCCCGCATGAAAGAAATTTTCTTGTTAAGCCGGGATGAAGATCTGCCTTCCGCCCAAATTGCAGCCCGCCTGGAGCTTTCTGATCAAACCGTTAGAAATCAAATCAGTACCGCCATTCAGCGTATCCGTAAGTGTTTGATGGAACATCATTAACCGGGCTTAGTTCCCGGCAGGAATTTTTTTTAATGTTGTCTAGTACATAATTGTTCTTTCATCGACTAAATATTAGGTAGCAATTTTCAAGCAATAAATTTTTAAGAATTAACAAGGTGAATCAATCGCGTTTACAAGTGCTTTTAATCAAGTATGGTAATAATGAATGCACGGAAGAGGAACTGCAGGAGTTGGCTGCTTGGTACGAAGGTCTGAACGCTTTAGGCAAGCCGCTGCCGCTGTCTGACAGCGTAGCAGATGAGGCAGTTGCCGATGATATATGGGCCGGAATTGCGACCCAGGCTAGCCTGGACCCGGTTCGTCAACCGCGTTCTAAGTACCGGAAGATCATTTATTACATGAGCGCTGCTGCCGTTGTGTTGCTAGGTATGTTCATGCTGTTCAAATCGTTTTGGAAAGAATCCGTGCAACCAAGCCCGGTTTTAGCCGAAATGCCCCTGTTGAAAACAGAGAAAGGCGTTATTTCCGAAGTAACCTTGCTCGATGGTACAAGGGTAAAGCTTAATGCCGACAGCAAACTGCATTATAATAGTGATTTCAACCAAACGAACCGCGAGATTTTCCTCGATGGCGAGGCTTATTTCGAAGTGGTGAAATCCAGTAATATGCCTTTCATCATCCATGCCAACAATATGGATATCGAAGTATTAGGCACAACTTTCAACGTGAAAGCTTATAAATCTGATAAAACTACGGAAGCCAGCTTGGTTACCGGCAAGATTGCCATCACGATGAAAGCCGGGAAACTCGGTAATAAAAGGATCATCCTGGAACCGAACCAGAAAGTTGTGATGCTCAACCCGGAAGTGTTGAAATCGCTGGAAGTGTTACCCACGGCTAGCCAAGGAGTTTTACAGGATCAAGGTTATGCAGTGGACCAGTTATCACGCAGCCAATTGGATCAAACGGTTTTGGAAACCAGTTGGATACACAATAGGTTAGACATCAACGATGAAAGCTTAGAAGAAATCATAACCCGCTTAGAGAGAAGGTATAATGTGAATATCAAACTAAAAGATAAGGACTTATTACATGCCCGTTACACGGGTAGTTTCGAACAGGAAAGCATCTCGGAAGTGCTGGATGCACTGAGGCTTTCCAGCCCAAAACCTTTCAAATTTAAACAGGAAAAAACCACGATTCTGATTACAAAATAATCGCCTATGTAGCATCATTCAAAACTATTCCACCAATCAAAAAGGGAAATGCTGTGAACACTTCCCTTGGCGATTTAGAAAAAACAAAAGGTTAGGTGCCAAATGGAACTGTACCCTGCCTTCATTTTATGAACTAAAATCTTACTAAAAGTATGAAAAAAATCAGACTTGGTGGGGATTCTTTGCCCTATCCAATCTTAAAAGTCTTTCTTGTTATGAAGCTTGCTTTCTTGGTCGTATTGGTATCATGTATGCAAGTATCTGCCGGGGTTTTTGGTCAAAACACACATTTGAGCTTGAAAGCTGAGGATATGAAGTTTTCCAAGATGCTGAAGCTGATCGAAAGAAAACTACCTTACCGCTTTGTTTATAGCACGGACTTAGTTCCTTCTGATAAAAAGGTTAGCCTGGATGTTACCGATGCTTCTTTGGATGAGGTCATGGCCAAAATCTTAGCAGATACAGATCTCGAGTTTAAACTCATCTCTAAAAAATTAATCGTTATTGCACCCAAGGCTTCCGATATACAGGAAGTAAGGGTGAAAGGTAAAGTAACCGACTCTTCCGGTATGGCTTTACCGGGCGTCTCCGTGCGCGTGGTTGGCACCAATACCGGGACCATTACCAATGGCTCCGGCGAATATGAACTCAGCGCTCCCGGTAATGCGAGCTTGGAATTTAGTTATATAGGATACCTTTCTCAAACCGTGGCTATCAACAACCGCACTGAAATTAATATCAAGCTAGCGGATAATAGCAAAGGTTTGAATGAAGTAGTGGTCGTGGGTTTCGGTACGCAACGTAAGGCCAACCTTTCCGGCGCCGTGGCAACCATCAGCACAAAATCTATTTCCAACCGCCCGGTAGCTTCCGTGCAGGAATCTTTACAAGGGGTTTCTCCCGGTTTAACGATCCTCAATCGCCCCGGTGATGTAGGCTCTGAATCCAATATCACGATGACGGTGCGCGGTAGAACGAATTTAGGTTCTCCCGGGCCATTAATTATCATCGACGGTATACCGGTTTCCAACCGCGAATTCCAGTCTTTGAAACCTTCCGATATAGAATCGATGTCTGTATTGAAAGATGCGGCTTCATCTGCTATTTACGGTTCCCGTGCTGCCAACGGTGTTATCTTGGTAACAACGAAGAAGGGCGAAGAAGGTAGAACTTCTATCGATTTGAATGCGAGCTACGGTTGGCAGTCACCCACCCGCCATTTTGAATACCTGGGTTCTTATGATTATGCTACGCTTTATAATGAAGCATTGTCCAATGCTGGGAAAGACCCCAAGTTCACGGCAGAACAATTACAATATTTCAAAGATGGTTCCAGGCCGGATGAATATCCGAATACCGATTGGTACAAGGAGGCATTGGTAAAAAATCCCGCGTTGAAGGATGTTAACCTGGGCGTTTCAGGTGGTTCGAAAAAATCACAGTACTACTTGGGCTTGGGTTACTTGGGACAAGAATCCCTCGTGCAAAACAAGGACTTGAACCGTTACAATTTAAGGTTGAACGCTTCTTCACAAGTATTGCCTATTTTGAATATCGGTACCAATATTTCGTTCATTAAGCAAGATAGGGATACCAAGGGCGGTGAATTAAACTGGGTAGCTTTAAACCGCTTGGTGCCTTCCATGGTGGCCATTCATAGCGATGGTACCTGGGGTACGATCAACGGGGGCAGCGCTGATGCTACGCTCGCCAAAGACAACGTGTTAAGAAACATGGCCGAAGGTGGCCGCGGCTATTCCCGCGATAATATCACCCAAGCAGGTTTAACAGCAAAATTAACACCCTTACCCGGCTTGATGATCTACGGTCAAGGTTCATTGAAGTATAACAACAATATGAGCTTTGCCTTTACAAATACTTTACCGCCGTTAATCAACTTCCTGACGAAAGAAGAAATGACTTCTACCCGCGTTACGCAAAACCAAATGGTGGAACGCTGGAGCCGCCGCCAGGAAACATTGATTCAAGGATACGCTGAATATGAGAAACAAATCAAGGCACATCACTTTAAATTGATGGTGGGCGCTTCGCAAGAAAGAAACCTGTACCGTTATATCGCCGGTGGTCGCCTGAATTTCCCGAATAACCAGGCCGGTATCTTGGATTTGGGTAGTAGCGTGGATTTACCTACGGAAAATGATTCTTATTATGGTACAAATGTTCCGCTGAACCGTTCTTACGAAGAGTTCTGGGGCATCCTTTCTTATTTCGGTAGGATCAATTACGATTATAAAGGGAAATATATTTTCGAAGCCAATTTCCGCCAGGATTATTCTTCCCGTTTCCATCCCGATTACCGCCAGGCGAATTTCCCGTCATTATCGGCTGCATGGAGAATGTCGGAAGAACCATTCCTGCGGAATGCCACTTTCTTAGATAACTTGAAACTACGTGCTTCATGGGGTATCCTGGGTAATGAGAGCAGCACTCCTTTGGGGAACTATCTCGATTTGCTGAAATACGGCGCCGTATACAGTTTCAATGGTACGCAAGTAAATGGTGCCTATCAAGATCGCGGGGTAAATATCGAAGCCTCTTGGGAGAATGTGTATATGACGGATTTCGGTGTAGATGCCACTTTCTTAAAAGGTAAGATCGATGTTGTTGCTGATTACTATATCAAAACAACTAAAGATATCCTGGTTCCGATTACAGTAGGTAATACATATGCATTAAAAGCGCCGACTGTAAACCAAGGCTCTACCCGCAATAAAGGTATCGAGTTGGCAGTTACTTACAACGATAGGATCGGCAAGGATTTCACTTTCAGCATTTCAGGGAATATCTCTAAAATCAACAATGAAATCCTGAACCTGGGTGAAGTAAATGAAAGGATCAGCGATAAATGGATTGAAAGGGTAGGCGGTTCTGTAGGCGACTTCTACGGATTGCAAGCTATCGGTTTATTTGTTGATGACGCAGACGTTGCTAATAGCCCAAAACAAGCATCTGCAACAAAACCGGGCGATATCAAGTACAAGGATCAGAACGGCGATAAAATCATCGATGCTAATGACCGCGTGGTGATTGGAAATGACGTTCCTTGGTTTAACTACGGTTTCAGCATCACCGCGAATTATAAAGGCATCGACTTCTCTATCCTGGGTTACGGGGTTACCAATGTTGAAACTTATCTCGACAACGAGGCTTCTTATGCATTCTTCAACGGTGCCGGTGTGAAGCCTTTGCATAAAAATCGCTGGACAAAAGAAAATCCGGATCCTAATGCAGATTATCCCCGTTTGTTGTTGAGTTCCGATGGACAGCATAACTATAATAATAACAACTCGTTCTGGCTGTTCGATGCATCTTATTTCAGGATCAGGGCGCTAACATTGGGTTACACATTACCGGAAAAATTGACACGGAAGGCCAGCATCAAGAATGCCCGCTTGTACGTGGCAGCTAATAATCCATTTACGATCATGTTTGATGATCGCCTGACCGACTACGATCCGGAGATCGCATCGGGCCGTGGTGGATATCCCGGTATCAAGACTTGGAGTGTAGGGATTAACGTGAAATTCTAACCGTGTTATTGAAAAAAAATCTGAACATGAAAAAACAATTGCTCATTATATCATCTTTATTAGGTGTAGCGCTCACGCAGCCTGCATGTAACAAAGATTTCCTAGACAGACCTTACCAAAGGGAAATTGAAGACAAAACATTTTGGACTAACGCCAACGATGCCAACCTCGCCTTAAATGCTTGTTATCAACAAATCGATTACGGTGAATGGAGCATTTATGATGATGGTAAAACAGATAACGCTCACGCACAATATCCTTGGGAAAGTGCTGCCACGGTGATTTCTGCCGGCGACGTTACTTCTGCTAACAATGTTGACTGGAGCTTTGAAAGTATCCGCCGTGTCAATAACTTCCTCGACAAAGTCCAGGATGTGCCTATGGATGCTGATCTGAAAGCCCGTTTCGAAGCCGAAGCACGTTTCCTGAGAGCGTTCCGTTATGCTAATATGATGAATCAATTCGGTGATGTGCCCATTATGACTTTCCTGCCGGATCTAACCAATTGGAATGTTCCCAGGGACAAGCGCGCCGATGTGTTAAAATTTATCATCGATGAATTAAAAGCGGTAGCAGCAGTATTACCGCCAAGCTACGGTGGCTCCCAATACAATGAGGTTGGTCGTATAACTAAAGGGGCGGCAGTGGCATTGCTCGCTAGGGTTTATCTATATGAAGGAATGTGGACGGAAGCAGCGGAAGCGGCCCAGCAAGTAATGGGTATGAATTACGACCTGTTTAAAGTTTCGGAAGAGTCTGCTTCTGATGCTGCGGATGATTATTCCCAGTGGGTTGACTTTGCCAATGCTGATGAAGAGAAGCGTTTCCGGTTAGGTTTGAGAAGCTATGAACAACAGTTTTGGGCTAAGAATAACAATAATGTGGAAGTGATATTGGATCGCCAGTATTTGGAGCAAAAAGATCCGAAGTATGTAAATACTTACTTGCTTTCAGATGATTTAGGCGGATGGAGCTCCGTTACGCCGACGCAAGCTTTGGTGAATGACTATATGAGTTTTAAAACGGGCAAACCTGTAGCGGCGCTTGATCCTGCTGTACGTGCTCAACGTTATGAGAACCGTGAATCAGACCCTACTTTTTATGATGAATATAAGAACAGGGATCCCCGTTTTTATGCTTCTATCTTGTTTGAACATGCTCCTTGGAACACGATCACGCAAGGATATGAATTTACCTGGATTCCCGGTGGTAACAACTGTTCCCGCACCGGTTATAACTTCCGTAAATTCGTTGATCCTGCTGCATGGCAAGCCGGGTTGGATAACTATGCCAATCACCCGATCATCCGTTTCGCGGAAGTTTTGCTGACTTATGCTGAGGCTAAAACTGCCGCTACGGCTGCCGGAACGCAACCTGAAGCGAGTGTTTACGATGCCTTGGATCGTATCCGCGTACGTGCTGGAATGCCGGTAATTGATCGTGCTGAATATAATACTGCTGCTAAGTTGATGCCTGTAATCCGCCAGGAAAGAAGGATTGAATTAGCATTGGAAGGACAACGTTATATGGATATTCGTCGCTGGGAAACTGCCCCGAACGTGATGACTACCATTTACAATATCAGCAATGGTTTGGCGCAGACCCGCTCTTGGTCGGACAAGTTGTATTTGATGCCGATCCCATTATCGGAAACGGATAAGAATCCAAACTTGTTGCCGAATAATCCCGATTATTAAGCCAGGGCTTATTGTATGAATTTATATTTTGGGGCGCTTCCAATTTGGGGGCGCCCTCCTTGTTCACGGATTTCACGGATTTCACGGATGACGGGGAGACATGGAGATGCGGAGATACTTAGAATGAGATTTCGTTGCTTTTATTTTTTTAGGGATTGGAAGTAGGTAAGAAGTCGTTGGTCGATGTCTCCAAGGAAGGCAGGTTCTTTACTGCCTTTGGCTGCAAAGTAAATGGGGGTGCGGGAGTTGCCGTCTTCTTCATGGATGGGTGGGGAGGCTTCAGCATTGAGCGTGGGTACAACCGATTTTTTATTGAAGAGAATGTAAGCGTGTCCTTGGAGGAGTAGGTAGGCGCCCAAGTTGCTTTTTAACAGGTATATGAAGGGTTGCATTTCCGGGTCTTCGCTATTGAGGTCGATGCTGGTCACTTTTTTGTCGCGGATGGCGGCTGTAAGTTTGCTGTGTTTTTGTTTGGTTTGCTTGTCGACCAGGTAAATGGTTTGGATGACCTCTTCGGTGGAAAAGTAAATTTTATAATTATTGTTGAGAACTTCGAATTCTTTTTTTGGCTTTTTAGTCCACAGCTTTAGTTCTTGTGCCATGGAAGAATGGCAGAGGGCGATAGCTGCTATTATTATAAGGGTCACGGATTTCACGGTTTACACAGATTTTATATTTTGGATTGGATTATAGGATTTTTTGATTCATCTATTTTCTTTCACGGATAATGAAAGACGATTTTAGTTCCGAATTATCATAGTTATGATCCTATTTCAGATTTAATTTAACGATTTATCATTGTTGTCCGACTAAATTTTCAATGAAAAAATTATCATCGTCTCAAAAGTTCGATTAAACGGTGCGAAGTTCTACGGTTTTATTGTTGGGCTACCGGGATTTGAATATATCATCCTGCTCTTCTGTCCTTGAGCAGGTAAGGAATCCAAGTAAATTTAATGCAATTTTAGTCGGACAATAATGATAATTTATTATTAAAGCCCCCCAAAATTAACCCAGCAAATCCCCACAAATGCTCACCATACTCAATAAATCAACCTCAACCGCTAAATAAAAACTAAAATACCTAATCTGTGAAATCCGCGTAATCAGTGAACTTACCCGTTAAATTGGTATAATTTTCACGCATATCCTTCAATCAGTGAACATTTTTGAAGAGAATCCTATTATGTGATTTCCCGAAAATACTTCCTATCTTACTAGCCACGTTATGTATTCCACGAAAAGATTGATACGGTCATCTGAGAAATAACTTTCTGTTAATATAGGGCTCTTTAATTTTGTTCGTATTGCTATGGAAATGAAATCAATCATTATGATGCCAGGCTTAATAGCTCGACTGAAAAGCGGGGACGAACAAGCATTCAAGGAATTGTTACAACTCCTTGGTCCCAAGGTATTGAACTATTGCAAGAAAAAGGTGCACAACGATCAAGATGCAGAAGAGTTGTTGCACGACATTTTCCTAAAGCTGTGGCATTTTAGGGAGAAGATCGATACATCTGCCGATGTACAGATATTGCTATTTACGATGGCAAGAAACCATATATTGAATTTTATCCGCAAAAAGAGCTTGGAATTTACCGATCTGCCGGCCGAAACGGTAGCACTCATTGCAGAAGAACCTCCGATTATACAAAGAATTGATCTCGCCGCCCTGCAAGTACAATATCAACAAATCATGCAACGCCTCGGTGAAAAGCAGCGAAAAGTATTCAAACTTAGCCGCGAAGATGGGTTTTCCCATAAAGAAATAGCCGAAATGATGGGTATCTCTACCCGCACGGTCGAAGCGCATATTCACAGCAGCTTAAAAGTGATGCGTTCGGAGTTTAAGGATGCTTACATTTTGTTAGTGCTGTTTTTGTTGAGGTAGATAGCATCATATTTATTGAAAATACCACCCATGTTTCGAGGTGCCATATTAATTCCACCGCGATATAAACATTCCTGTTCGAATAAACAGCTTTATTCGTATTATAGCTTTAGTTGATATTGATTTTTATCATAATTTATTATCCAATTCCGGAAATATATTAACTCGATAAACACATTCCCACTCCCAGTTGTCAAAAACAACTATAAGTAGTACGCAAACAACCACAAGTAGCGCTATTTATAGGGGTTTAAGAGGTTGGGCGATGTAATTTTACGGAGTTAATAATTTAATTTGAAAAACATGGTAATAAAATTAATTGGCAATAAAATTGCCGAAGCCCGGAAAAAAATGGGAATGTCACAAGCCCAGTTAGCAGAGCAAATTTCTATCAGTCCGCAAGCTGTTGGTAAATGGGAAAGGGGGGAGTCTATCCCCGATATGGTTACCTGTTGCAGGCTAGCGGAAATTTTTGGCGTAGATTTGAATTACTTCACGGATTATATAGACATGCCCGCCTCCAGTTTAGGTTCAGTGCAGGAAAACGCACCTTTGCCTGGCACACATATTGAATCCATCCCTGTAGCTCCGGCCAACCGGCAAAACCATTTTAGCGGCAGTAACTTGCCCCAAAGTGACTTTGCAGGAGTGATCGCCCATAAATCAACTTTTAATGGTAGCGCTTTGCGTGGCTCAGATTTTTCGGAGGCCGATCTTACGGGAAGTATCTTTAAAGTTAGTGATGCCAGGGAAGCTAATTTTTACAAAACGAATTTAACGGGCTGCACCTTTTCCATACTCAATCTTGCCGCGGCAAGTTTTAATGAGTCTGTTCTCTTGCGAACCGAATTTAGTAAATGTGATATGACAGGGGTGAAATTCTCCAACTTGGAATTACAGGAAGTTAAATTCAATGTTCAAGAATTGAAAGGAACTGAATTTCACAATTGTGTCTTCAATGCAGTACGGTTTAAGCATTGTGATTTGAGGGGACAATGTTTTGATGGGCAGCAGTTTATTGATGTTAGTTTCGATAAGACAGATTTAACCGATGTTACATTTAGGGATGCCACACTCAAAAATATTACTTTCATTGCCCCCTTTGCCCTGACGAATAAATACTACAAGAGCATTAAAACCATCTGTTTCGATGGTGCAAAGATGGATAAACTTACCTACGCGAAATTGAAAGGATGGGGCGCGGATTTGGCAAATGTTACATTAATTACCCGGTAATGTGGATGTGTAGCATTCTAAAAATCTGATCCTTCCAACTGTAAGTGCCATATGATTACAAAAAAATACGGCATGTGCTTTTATAAATAGAATCCAGGATGAAAAATGCCCCTTGAATTAGGCCTGAAAATTTTGAGTGTACGGGGGATTAATGGACTAGGACCTAGCTTTTCTAAATGGAAAATCCGTGAGCATTAGACTAGGTCCTTGTCTTCTAAATTAAATTTTCCATTTCTAAATAGTACATATTGCTGCGAGGAATTTTGATATTGTTATTACTCGTTATAAATTAAAACTTTTTTGTCTGCGTTACCCGCTTTCTTGATATATCATTACGGAATTTTAGACCCGCTTAAAATTGCACCGGGCTAGTTTTATCATTTAAGAATTACCAATCATTGTTGTGATATTATTTGTCTTTTTTCAAAAAAAAAGCCCTTTTACTAAGTACCCCGCCCAAAATATGTGTATATAATAATAGAAGCCTGCCAATAATGGCTATTAAAGGCATAAGATTATTATATGGATTCCACTAGTTTTGAACAACTGTACAAGAAGATTCAAGAGAAGCAAGCATCTCCGGAAGAAATAAAGGCTTTCTTCGAAGCCGTTGCGCAATTGCGTAATGAGGCTGAGTTGGAAGCAATATTGCCGCATGATGAATGGCAAGAATTACAGGGAGATGAATCATTGCAACCCCAGCTTGAAAAACATATTTTACAAAGTATACATACCGGGCGCCGAAAGCAACCGAAGAGTATCAAGAGGAGGTTGCAACCGCTCATGAAATATGCCGCCATTATATTATTGGCAATTTCCGGTTTCTGGATTTACCGCTATGCAAGCCAACCGGAACAAGCTTTTGTAACGGCTTTCTCCGGCACGGGTGAAATCAAGAAAATCGTATTGCCGGATAGCTCGATCGCTACCCTCAATGCCGAATCATCATTAAAATACCCTGAAACATTCGCTGATAGCAGGGATGTTTATCTCAAAGGGGAAGCCTTTTTCGAGGTCAATACCAATGCAGATCACCCATTTATCGTTCATTCAGATAAAATTCAAACGCAGGTTTTGGGTACCAGTTTCAACGTTAAATCTTACGATGAAGAAGATCCTACCGTAACCGTTCTTTCAGGTAAGGTAAAGGTCGCTGATAATCAAAATACGGCTAAATCGGCTGTTCTTACACAGGGAGATCGGCTCGTTTACGCGCTTAACGATGGCCGACTCAACGTCAGCAACGACAGTCTTAACCTGGCTGCTGATAGTTGGAGAAAGGGCATGATCAATATGGACAACCTCAGCCTCGCGCAGGTAGCCGCTATATTGGAACGTTGGTATGATGTCAAGATAGAATTGGCATCACCGGGAATTGCCGCCAAGGTATTTGCCGGAACGGGGGGACGCATTCGAATGCTTCTTTAAAGGAAATATTGGATTCAATTTGTTTCATATTCAACCTTCGTTATGAACAGCATGGAAATATAATTCGCATTGAAAAACAACAAACCGAATGATCATGACACGATAATCAACTAACAAATTAATTACGGACAGCCACGGAAAAATAACGCCTCAGTGAAGGCGCCGGGGGAAACTATTGCCTATCAAAATGTAAATCTTAATCCAATTATATGAACCTATCATTACCTAAATTTCAACGAAGTAAGCGGGGCAAAATAGCTAGCCTGCTCTGCTTTCTCCTATTTATCGGCAGTGGCATGGTGAGATCCATCAATGCCATGGCACAAGATACCAAGGAGCAGATCATCAGCATCCATCTCAAGGATGCCAAAGTTGTGGAAGCTTTCCGTCATATCGAGAAAAATTCTTCCTTTAAGTTTTTATATGATAAGTCTTTGGAGTCCTTCCCCAAAAGGGTCACCATCCAGCAGAATAAAATTACTGTTGCCGCCGTATTACAGGAGATCGACCGCCAAACTGGTCTCCAGTTTAATGAATCAAATAACACGATCGCGGTTTCTTATAAATCTCAAAATAATTTAGGCGCTACTAGTGCACAAGCAGCTGCTAGGCATGAAGTGACAGGCGTGGTAAAAGATTCCACGGGCTTGTTGCTCGTTGGTGTAACCGTAGCCGTGAAAAATGGTAAAACGGGAACAGGTACCGATGTAAACGGCCGCTTCGTGCTGAATGTGCAGGATGATGATGTGCTGGTGTTCTCCCTGATAGGTTACCGCACGATGGAAGTACCTGTGAATAAAAGGAAACATATCGAGGTGATCATGCAACTGGCCACTTCTGCATTGGAAGAAGTGGTAGTGGTTGGTTTCGGTCAACAGAAGAAAATCAGCTTGGTGGGTGCGCAGGCTACCATCGCACCGAAAGAACTGAAATTGCCTACCTCTAACTTAACGAATTCTCTCGGTGGCCGCGTTGCTGGTTTAGTTTCCGTACAGAGAACAGGCGAATTGGGTTATAATGATGCTAATATATACATCCGCGGTATCTCCACGTTCAGTAGTGGACTGAGCGCCCCGCTTACCTTGGTAGATGGGGTTCCGCGTGATATCGCCAATATCGATCCCGAAGATATCGAGAGCTTTAGCGTGTTGAAAGATGCTTCTGCTACCGCGGTATACGGTGTACGTGGTGCAAATGGCGTAATCCTGATTACTACGAAAAGCGGTAAGGCAGGTAAGGCAAACTACAATGTTCGTTATTCCGAAGGCATTACGGCCTTTACCAAGCTGCCGGAATTTACCGATGGCGCCACTTATATGGAAATGTCGAACGAGGCGTTAACTACCCGTGGAAATGCACCTGTATATTCTGACGATGCAATTCAGCAAACCAGGGATGGTAGCGATCCTTATCTATATCCTAGCGTTGATTGGTTTGACGAGATATTTAATAAAACGGGTCATGTTCGCAATGCGAATGCCAATATCAACGGTGGTTCTGAGAACGCCATCTATTACGTTGGTTTAGGGTATTACGATGAACTAGGTTTATATAAAACGGATGATTTATCGAAATACAATTCATCGATCTACCTCAAAAGATATAATGTTACCTCTAACTTAACTTTGAAGCCTTCTAAAACTACAACGATAAAATTAGGTTTACAAGGTTATCTATCAAATGTAAACCTTCCTACAACGGGCGTGGGAGATTTGTTCGACGATGCTTATTTCATGTCGCCAATCCAGATTCCCACCAAATACCCCGATGGTAAAGTGGCAGATATCCGCAGTGGCGGATTAAGTAACCCTTGGGCCAGCCTTACGCAAAAAGGCTATGCGAACCAATGGCGCAGCCAAATATATTCCAACTTGAGGCTGACGCAAGAGTTGCCTTTCATTACCAAGGGCTTGTCCGTAACGGGTATGTTCTCTTTCGATGCTTACAACTACACGAGTAACCGTTATACCAAGTCTCCCGATACATACCTGGCAACAGGTAGGGACGATGAAGGGAACCTGGTTTACGAACAAACGGCCATCGGTACCGAATACCTGGAATACACGAAATCCAACCAAGGTGAAAGGACATTCTACACCGAAGCAGCCTTAAATTATGCCCGCGAATTTGGTGCGCATAATGTAACCGGTATGTTGTTGTATAACCAAAGCGATTTGATCAACACTTATGCCAGCAACTTGGAATCTTCTCTGCCTTACCGTTTCCAGGGTTTGGCAGGCAGGTTTACTTACGGCTATCAAAATCGTTATTTCGTAGAGGCCAACTTCGGCTATAATGGTTCTGAAAACTTTGCACCCGATAACCGCTTCGGTTTCTTCCCTTCAGGTGGCTTAGGTTGGGTGATGTCTGAAGAAAGTTTCTTCAAGCCTTTGAAAAAGTATATCCAGCAGTTTAAAGTACGTTTCTCCCATGGTATCGTGGGTAATAGTAATATTTCCGGTCGCCGCTTTGCATACTTATCCACGGTGAGTTCTTCTACCGGAGGCTATACCTTCGGTAAAGATCTCGGCACCAGCTATCCTAACAAGGGGCATGGTAAAGAAATCGGTGAATACGGGGTGGATGTACAATGGGAAACTTCCCGCAAAACGAACCTCGGTTTCGATATCACTTTACTCGGTGAAAGTTTGACCATCCAAGCGGATCTGTTTAAAGAACACCGCAGCGGTATTTTCTTACGCCGTACTTCTTTACCTGCTTACGTGGGTATGATTAACCAACCTTTCGGTAACGTAGGTATCATCGATAATAAAGGTATTGACCTGTCTATGAACTATAACAAGCGTTTCGGTGATTGGAATATCAGCCTATTGGGCAACTTTACATACAACCGCAACGAGGTAGTAGAAAATGATGACCCCGCCTGGAAATATCCTTGGCTGGAACGTAAAGGACAAAAAGTGGGACAACGCTACGGTTATGTAGCTATGGGCTTATTCGAGTCTGATGATGAGGTGAAAAATGCGCCGAGGCAAACAGGGGATGTTCGTGCAGGGGATATCCGTTACAAGGACATCAACGGCGATGGCGTTATCAACTCTTATGATGAGGTGCCAATCGGTTATGGAAATATCCCTGAAATCGTTTACGGTTTCGGCTTCACGGTGGGGTATAAATCTTTCGCTTTATCCACGCTCTTCCAAGGTGCCGCCAATGTTGATTTCATCCTGAGCGGTGAAGGTACGATGCCTTTCCAACAAGGTCTGGGCCGCGGTAATTTGTTCAATAACATCAATGATCGTTGGACGGAAGCGAATCCTCGTCAAGATGTATTCTATCCGAGGTTGGCTTCAGGTTCTGTAAACGACAACTTCGCGACCAGCACTTGGTGGTTGAAAAATGCGAACTATCTCCGCTTGAAAACACTTCAAGTAAGCTACAACTTACCCAAACATTGGATGCAGCAAATGAAGCTGAAATCGGCCAACATCTTCCTACAAGGAATCAATGTACTCACCTTCTCACCATTCAAACTTTGGGATGTGGAACTGGGTGACGGTCGCGGCGCTGCTTATCCAAGCACGGCTTCATACAGTGCGGGTATTGCTATCAATTTTTAATGAAAAGGCTATTGGATATTCATGATATCAAGCTGTAAAATATTTTATCAGATTATGAAGAAGAAATCACTCGTTTACCTGTTTGCCTTGGCCGCTACTTTAGGTAGCTCCTGTAAGAAAGATTTCTTAAACCAGGTGCCGGATGACAGGATCACCATAGACCAGGTTTTCCAGAGAAGGGAATATTCCGAGGATTACCTTACGAACATTTACAACTATGTTCCCAATGATGCTTACCGTAATAAAACTCCTTGGGACGGCTGTTCCGATGATGCCGATGTTACATACGATCGGCCGGATCAAGGTTATGATACGTACCCGATGAACCTCGGTAATTGGAATGCTGCTTCTAATTATTTCAATTACTGGAAAACTTTCTACCAAGGCATCCGTTCTGCTACTTATTTTATGAACCGTATCGGTGAAAACCAGGAAATATTGGCATTGCCCAACGGTGAGGCGTTAATAAGGCAATATAGCGCTGAAGCACGTTTCCTAAGGGCTTTCTTCTATTATAACTTAATCCGCCAATACGGACCGGTTATCTTATTGGAAGACACACCGATCTCCGGCGATTTAGCGCCTACCGATGAAGAATTGCAAAAGCCCAGGAATAGTTTCGATGAATGTGTGGATTATATTGTAACCGAACTGGATGAAGCTGCGAAAGATCTACCGAAACACTTTACGTCGCAGAATGAGTTGGATTATGGTCGCGCTACCCAAGCGGTATGTATGGCTTTAAAGAGCCGCGTTTTATTGTTGGCGGCAAGTCCTTTATATAACGGTAATTCTGAGTATGCAGGTTTTGTGAACTTGGATGGCAAACAATTAATTAATCAACAAGTTAGCATCGATAAATGGAAAAGCGCTGCAACTGCCGCCAAATACGTAATCGACAATTTCAATTTTTCTTTATATAAGAAGAATAATGAAGGGGGGAATTTTGATCCGTACCTGTCTTGCCGCGATGTGTTCCTCGATCCTTGGAACAGCGAAATCATCTTTAGCAGGAACGCCAATAACTTAAGCGCTTGGGAACGCTCCATTTCACCACGCTTGTGCAATGGTTATTCTGCCATCGGTGTCACACAATCCCTGGTAGATGAATTCGAAATGGCTAATGGTAAAGGTATCCATGAAGCGGGTTCCGGGTACTCGGAATCAGGGTTTACCACCACTGAAACTGAATACACATTGGCGAATACCCATAATATGTACGTTGGTCGCGAGCCGAGGTTTTATGTGAACGTAAGCTATAACGGCAGCCCTTGGATCAATACCAGCGAAGGCGTGAAGGTTATTCAAACTTATTTCAGCGGCAACAGCGGTAAAAAGGGAACTTGGGATTTCTCTAGGACAGGCTACATTGCCCGTAAAAACCTGCATCCTAACAGTAACCCGCGTTTATCTCAATACGTTGCCCGGCCATATGTCATCATGCGCTATGCAGAAATATTGCTGAACTACGTGGAAGCTTTGAACGAGTCCGATCCCGGCAATCCCGATATCAAGTTTTACCTGGATATGATCCGCGAAAGAGCCGGTTTACCGGGCGTTGCAGCGGGCCTAAGCCAAACGGAAATGCGCAATAAAATCCATCACGAACGCCGTGTTGAATTGTGTCTTGAGAATATGCGCTATTTCGATACCCGCCGCTGGAAGATCGCGGAACAGACCGATGGCGGACCTTTCTACGGTATGAATGTTGACGCCGGTACCCGTGTGACCGATTTGGCTTTCTATCAAAGAACTGTTTTCGAGCGCCGCGTATTCCTGAAAGCATATTATTTCTTCCCGATCCCGCAATCCGAATTAGATCGCGATCGTAACCTGGTGCAAAACCCGGGATGGTAATTGATCCATAAACTAAAATGACAGAAACAATGAAAAAATTCATTTATATACTTGGGATCGCCGCTTTCTCAACCGGTTTATCCAGTTGCGATAAAAGGGCCGACGATGTTATCGATGAAATTCCGGATACATATACGATGTTGTATATGCCGCAAGCTATCGATTTACCGAATGAATATACTTTTAATAGATCCGCGGCAGGGGATAGCATTTTCTACGGCGCTTACCTGGGCGGCCCGAGATCTTTTGATACAAACATCGAAGTACAATTTGAAATCGACCAGGCAAAGGTGGCGGAATATAACAAGATGAACTTTACCAGCTACCCGGTGTTGCCGGCCGATAGCTATGAATTCACCGAAACATCGACCGTGATTCCGAAAGGCAGCCAGCATTCATCAACATTGAAGATGAAAATATTATCCGCTAACCTGGACGGTGTAGGTAAATTTTTATTACCGATCACGATGAAAACCAGTTCACAAGTCAATGTAAACCCCAGTTTGGAAACGACATATTTCTTGGTAGATGCGCAATATTTATCGAATCCTTTCCCGGTGATGGATCGCGCTGCTTGGGAAATTGTTGATTTTTCTTCAGAAGAAGCAACCGGTGAAGGTGCCAACAATGGTCACGCGATCCATGCTTTTGATGATGATCCGGCCACTTTCTGGACAACGCAGTGGAAAGGCGCCAAACCCGGCCCGCCACATCATATTACAATCAATATGAATGCTGATGAAAAAGTGCATGGTTTCAAATTTATTGGTCGTATCGACAATAAAACCGGGGAAGTACGCACCACCGGTAATCCTAGGGATATCATTGTTGAAACCAGTATGGACGGTAGTACTTGGAATTACAGCGAGGCTTTCCACCTGGATAACGTATTGGAAAATACGATCTACCTGTCGTATGCACAGGATGCAACATATTACAGGATTACGATCAACAGTAGCCAAAGCGATAATTATCTAACACATATTGCAGAGTTATACGCATTTTAATGTTTACCTAAACTGTACCTCCAAAGGCCGGGCTTCTTTTAAGAATGCCCGGTTTTGAACTTGAAAGAAAAATAAGAACATGAGATATTGGATTCTAATTTTGTCAATCTTATGCCTGGCCTGTAGCAAGTCGAAAAATTCTAATGGTGGGGATCCTGGAGATCCACCCGTTGAGGAGAAACCCAAGGTGAAGGTAATGACTTATAACATCTACGGTGCGCGTGCCAGCAGCGGTACCCCGGCCGATTTGGATATGATCGCGGAAGTAATCAAGTCGGAGAACCCGGACTTAGTGGCTTTGCAGGAAGTCGATGCTTTCACTACCAGGACTGGAAAAGATGTGCATCAAGCGAGGGATTTGGCAAAGTTGACAGGAATGGAATGGTATTTCACGAAAGCTATGGATTTGCAAGGCGGGGAATATGGAGATGCCGTATTGTCTAAATTCCCTATAAAGAACGCTACCAGGTATTCCCTCCCGGTTGCAAGCGGCGTAGGCGGGGAAACGCGCTCCGTAGCTTTGATCACGGTTGAAAAGGAAGGTAAAGAATTTCATTTTGCATCTACCCACCTGGACCACCTGGCACTGGAAGATAACCGCATTTTGCAGGCCAACGAGTTAAAGAAAATCATTACATCATTACAATTACCGATTATTATCGCCGGGGATCTAAATGCGAAGCCGGAATCGGAAACGATGTCTATCATCAAGCAATATTTAACAACGGGTTGCATCAAGCAATGCCCGAATACCTTCCCATCAGATAATCCCGATCGTACGATCGATTATATTCTTTACACACCTATCAACAAGTTCAGTGTTCAGTCCTACAATTCTCCAAATGGGTACGTGGCATCCCAAAGCGCTTATGCTTCTGATCATAGGCCGGTGGTTGCCATTTTTACCTTGAACTAACTTCATGAATGGTGCTCACTAACGACGGCCTGCCTCATTTCGGGGTAGGCTTTTTGCCATTTATGTATATGTGATGAATTATATTGAAATTTAACCTCTTATATTCAAAGATTTTTCCTAGTTTAGAAATATCTATTCGTCCAAGGTCGCATTGTAGTTAGCAAGGAAGGCTAATTTTTAGGTCAAAATCTGGTTACCCGGAAGCATAAAATTGAATTATGAAGGCAAAAATCACTGTTAC